>JAAURL010000164.1 GCA_012032235.1 Akkermansiaceae bacterium
ACCGTGCTCGGTAGCTGGGTAACCACCAGCGCCAATGCGGAAAATCCTGCAAGGACGACTCCAAACAGAAATTTCCGTCGATGGTTGCGGTGGAATTCATGCCGCGCCGTAAAACTACCTGACGTTCCTTCTTGCAGTAAAGAATCTAACAAACGGTCCGAGGCGTAAATCACCCAAACCACCAAACCCAGAGAAGCATATGCAGCCCAAGGGAGATAGCTGACCTGCCATGTCTTCGAAAAAATATATAGCCAACAGATCGCAACAAGAGGAGCATCAAGGCTCAACAAGTTAGGAAAGAGCCAATATGGCTTGCGATTTTCAGAAGGCACAACGAGCCGAGGATTCCTGAGTAAGCTAGCGAAGGCAAGCGATGATCGTGGTTTGGGAACTAGATTGGTGACAATCCCACCGCTTTACGGACCCGGCAGAGAACTTTAGTGGCCTCCTCCCTGGCGCGTTCTGCCCCATCTGCTAGCACCCGATCCACATAGGATGGATCCGCCAAAATTTCTGCACGGCGTGCACGCATTGGCGCAAAATATTCCCAATAGGCATCGGCTAAGCGTTTTTTGAAATCACCATACCCGACGCCGCCTTTTTCGTGATCGGCTACCATGCTCGCATAGTCCGCAGAACTTGCGAAGAGCTTATACAGCGGGAGAATGGTCGAGCCTTCGGTAGGTTTGGGAGATTCGACAGGCGTGGAATCCGTCGTGATTTTCATCACCAGCTTCTTCAGCGGTTTCTCTTCACCAAAGATCGGCAGCGTATTTCCGTAGCTTTTGCTCATCTTTCGCCCATCGAGACCGACGACAATCGCGGTGTCTGCCCGGATGATCGGCTCTGGCAAAATCACGGTATCTGCGCCGTAGATCTCATTGAGTTTCACCGCGATGTCACGCGTGACTTCCAAGTGCTGCTTCTGGTCTTTCCCAACGGGGACTTTGTTAGAATCATAAAGCAAAATGTCAGCGGCCATGAGCACAGGATAAGCGAACAGAGCATGACTTGCGGCAATGCCCTGCGCGGTTTTGTCTTTATACGAATGGCACTTCGCTAGCAGGCTCATCGGGCAAACCGAAGAAAGAATCCAAGCGAGCTCGTTGACTTCCGGCACCGCGCTTTGGCGGAAAAAAACGGCTTTCTCCGGATCCAGTCCGCAGGCGAGAAAGTCCACCGCTAGCTCCCGCACATTTTCCCGCAGTGCCGCAGAATCCTGCGAAGAAGTCATCGCGTGGTAATCTGCGATGAAATAGTAGGCCTCTCCCTCATCCTGCAACTGCACCGCAGGCTCCATCGCTCCGAAGTAATTCCCAACATGAAGTTTCCCGCTCGGCTGAAGACCTGTTAAAATACGCATGATTGAGATAATAAGTTAGGATTGGCTGCCCCACGCTGGTTTTTAAAATTCCCGATGTCGATACTGGGATTTCACAGAAAACCTAGCGCTCTCCCGAAAGCCGCTGGCCCTCTCGCCCGTAACCGCCGCCGAAGTGAGATGGGAAATTACTCCGTCGCTCCACTCCCTAATTCTAGTGGGATCGGGACTCGCCACTTCTCCTGCGGAAAGCATCTCGAATTTCGCTTAATCTGGGCTTAGCAGGATGCTACTGACCTCCGGGCGCAGTGAGTTCGATGCGATAGAATTCAGCAGGCAAGTCGCTGTTATAAGGCATCAGGACGCGCTCATCACGGTCTGCGGTGAACTCATTGATTTGGTGCCAGCTATCCGGGGCCAAATCCGGCGACGCCATCATTCGGTAGCGGACACCTGCCTGCACATCAAAGGTCATGGAAGTTGCAGAGCCTCCACCCGCCCGGGGTGCAACATCGAAAACGGCCTTTGAAGCTAGATCAACCGTATCTGGATCAAGGATACAAGGACCAGCTCCAGTAAAGGAAATCGTTCCATCGCCCCCTCGCACCCAGTCGAGCCATGAACGGTTGTTGGTGCCTCCCATGAGGTCGATTCGCAATTCAGTAATCGTCCTACCGGCCCACTCTGGATGACTTGCGAGGTTAAAGGTCATTTCTTTGTAACCGCTATTGGCCACATAAGTAGTTGTGGCGTTGATAGCACGCGATTCTGATAGACCTCCATTTTCATTGCCCCAGTAAAATCTGACGGTGCGGCCTCCTTCTGACTGCATGCGACAGGTGATATTCCCCACCTCGGAGCCTTTCATCGAAAGGCCAGCTCGGCTGATCAAGGGCGAGGAAGCAGAGGCAGCGCGAACTAAAAGATCTGTTCCAGTCAAGGAGGTGGAAGCGGTGTTGGTGGAGGTCCAGTCCTCTTGGCTGATGCCGTTAAACTCAAAGCCGAAATCCACTGCTGATGTGGGATCACGCCCTAGGTCGAGCTCGGCCCGAGTTAGCATCCCATCGCCATCAAGATCTACCGTATCACTCCCGCGGATCCAATCAACCCATGTCTGGGTATTAGTACCACCCATCAAATCAAAGCGCAGGCTGTTGATCGTTTTACCCACCCAATCGGTATTTCCAGTCAGGTTGAAAATGGCGATCTTGTATCCAGAGTTTGCGACGTAGGAAGTGGTGGCGTTAATAGCACGGCTTTCTGCATAGGGGCCATCCTGATTGGCCCAGTAGAGGCGCAATGTGCGACTTCCTTCCGACCTATACCGAATGGCCAAAGAGCGGACGTCTGAACCTTTAAGCGCTAAGCCATTTCGGATTAGGAAAGGAGTTCCAGTCGCATTGGCGCTGACAAGGAAATCGCTACCATTGAGAGTTTGCGTCGCCGCATTGGATGCAGTCCAGCCTTCCGCATTTCCCGCGATGTTAAAATCGGCACCAAAGTCCCCCACATCCAAGGGATCGCGGAGAGAGTTACCCTCGTTGAGATCTCCCATACCATCTCCATCGGTATCGACGACGGGCAAAGTTCCATTGCTGTTCCAGACGATCGTGCAGCCATTTGATTGGTGCGCATGCAGGCCGGCGTTCTGAAAAACCTTCACCCAAATGCTCCCGGAAGAATCTTTGAAATAGGCATTCGTCGTTGCGTTATCGAGCGCTGCCATGGAGGAGACGCTCGTGGCAGAGTTCACCCGTGATCCGGGAAAGTTGCCGAAGCTGGTAAACTGCGCTTTCACAAAATCGCCCGGCGCGACATTAGCAATTCTAAAGTTGATGCTCCTGTTTGTCGGGATGCTATGAAGGCGGAAAGTATAATAATAACTGCTGTTAACGATTAGAGGAAGTTCCACCTGCACTCCATAGATGTAAGAATAGTGAAGGTTCACATCTGGCTCGCCTGCCCGTTGGCGGGTAACCGTCATGTCGGCATAATCTCCATAGGGAACGGGAGCATTGATCGTCGTGTAGGCGAATTTATGGTCCGAGCGAGTCGCGTTAATCCAATTAACCGGACGGATATCGGTGCTAGTCTGCATGAAGGGGTGAGTAAAAATAATGGAAGTATTTGCTTTCCCACCTACGGACCCATCTAGATCGCGGAAGACGATGCTCCATACCCTAGGGTTGGTCAAACCTGAGGGACCTTTCTGCGAGCGAGCGTTGTAATCCTGCAGTTTAATGCAGGGTGCACCTGGTGGACTCATGGTAAATCCTTCATAGGTCGCGTTTGTGTGCTTGAAGGAGGCCCCGGAATTCGCTAGCAAAGAGGTGTCCCCAGCGTTGAATCCTACCAAGTGATTGTTTCGCGCTCGGGTAGGCCCATCGTATGAGAGTTCATAAGTGCGGCTGATGCCCGGCGCTAAAGTCTCTGGGTTGACGCTGGTAATCAGGAGATTGAGCCCCGTATTTGCAACGACGAGTGAATCTTCCATCAAAGAGTTATTGGCCTGCATGAGGGCGTAGTTCGAATCAGCCATCGCAAAACCGCGGAAAGTGATTAAGCTAGGATTGGTAAAATCCGTGAGGCCACCGTAGTGCCCTAGGTTATTCGCATACAGGGTGGCGTCTTGTATGACCATACCACCAGCGAACTGGGTGCCACGGTTAGTAATAAACGCATGATTATCTTCCAACGCACCGTTCACCTGAAGGCCGCAGAAGTTGGAGTGAGAAACGGTCCCTTTCAAGGAGCCAAGTGGCTCGGCGCTGGGAACTTGAGCCGAAAAGCGCGGGTCTGTTTTTGAAATACCCACTGGAGTCCGTGGAAATAGCAACCACATCCCAGTCCCTTCGCTACCAGCCGCAACATTGTCATCGACGATATTATTGGGGTTAGCGATCCAGTAGCTAGCAGGTAACGCCGTTTGAAGCGACGGGCCATTGGCCGCCCCAGTAGTTTGATTGATAACTCCGATATCCGATGGAGTGACTGCTTCAGCAAGGCTTGCAGGACGGCGAGTCAGAGCCATCACATTCCGAGTGATGCGGTTAAATCGTTCTGAGCCATCCTCAAGCATCAACCCATGACCGATATGATCATAACAAAAGTTGTTAGAAACCTGAGTGGACTCTGTGCCATGAATGACAATTGCGCGATTGTTTGAGCGGTGGACGCTATTGTTGCGGAAGTATTGGCCTTTTCCTTCCTCGCCTAACATGTGGAAGTGCAGTGGGTATTTCCCAAGGACGCTCTTACGTCCCATGCGGCGGAACTCTGCTCCTTCCACGTAGCCACGCCCACCCATCACAAAAGCCGGGTTACCTGCTAGGGTGGTGCCGGATTTCATGATCATGAGGTGACCGCCGAAGCCGCTTGTCATCGCGTTAGCATCACCTTGGAGGGTCACGTTGCGACTCAGGAGGCCAACTTCCGCACGCATGTCTAAATTCCATGTGCGTGGGTTCCTGAGGAGCGAGAGTAGCTTGTTGAACACCGACGTGGGTGTGGGTAAGCGGTGCATTGAGCGTGAGAGTCTGGCCGCTGATGGCGGTGATGACTCGCGTTTCACCCTGGTTCCAGTTAGAAGTGGAAGAGGTGATCATGATTTCCGCGCCAACACCCCAGCCGACCACAGGTGATGCGAGAGTAATGGAGGACGAACCAGCGGCGGCGGTGGCACCCAGTTTCGACCAGCTAGTGACTTCCGCCCCGTGGATGCCGAGGACACCACCATTGATCGCCGAAATGATATTCCCGTCTGTCATCTCATGACCCGCTACCGAGCATTGGCAATTGCTGGGAGCGGTGCAAACGCCTCCGGTCAGAGTGATGACAGCCTTTTGGTTAAAACGATTCTGCTCCGTGCCAATCTCGATCCGGGCAGCGGGACCATCCGCGATGATAGAGCACGCGGAAACATTGATGTTCTGCCTGGCGAAACGCAAGGTGCCGCCGACTATGATGGAATCCACATTGATATCTTGATCCAGCAGCACCGTTTTCCGGGAGGGATCACCACTGCTGCCCCCACCGCCGGAACAGTCCCACCCGGCCAGGTGGCTGCGGAAGACCAATTCTGCGGTGCGGATACCTTCTCGATGGCAATGGCATCGACAAACGCGGTGTTGTCCGTGCCCAGTGGGTTAGTTCCTTCCAGTCGGAGAATCCGATTTCCCGCAGCTACTGTGACGTCCGCCGTAATGTAATCGGTAAAAAACCGATTGGGAGGCGTGATCACATCGATCACCGTGCCATTAAGCGAGATTTTGATGCTTTGGTGCTGCGTCGTCCGCTGCGCGGCTTTGAGGGCGATTCGATACGTGCCGGCAGTAGTGAAATTCACGCTGCGCTCGGCCGACCCAGTGCTTTGCAATAGCAAAACTTGCGAGCCTTCCACGGCCGTCACATTACCGAAGCCGCTGCCATTTCGGGCGATTCCCGAATTACTGGAAAAGGTCCATCCGGAGCCTACAGGATTATACTGGAAAGCATTATTGGCCAGCACGGGCGTTTCAAATCCGGGGTTAGTGACTGTTTGGACTGTCGGATTTTTGACGAGCGTGACGTCATCGACGAACGCGGTGTTGTCCCCCGTCAGAGGATTGACCCCAACGAATTTTAGAAGCCTGTTTCCAGCAGGAAGGAAAATATCCGGGAGCACATTCTCGGTAAAACTAGAGCCAGTGGGCCGAACGTAGTCGATGATCGCCCCGTCGATCATGACTTTAAAGGTTTGATTATTGCCAGGCCGCTGAGCTGATTTGAATTTGAGCGTATAACATCCGGCGGTTTGAATCTGGACGGTTTGATCTGCGGTGCCGAGCCTTTGCAAGATCAAAACTTGGTTGCCTTGTGGCGCGTTCGAGTTGCCAAACGCACTGCCGTTTCTAGCAATGCCAGCCTCTCCAGCCATGGTCCACGTTGCTCCGGCGGGCAGGTATTGAAATGAGTTTGCTGCCAGCGCGGGAGATTCAAATCCAAAATTCGCGATGGTCTGGGCGCGGGCCGCGTGAACGGAAGCGAGCATGACCTGTGCCATGGTAATAAACCGGAAAATCCGGCGAAATCGCCTGTAGAAAATTGGGTGGTTAGGCATCTGAAGGATGGGTGTTGTTGGTTTCTACTGGAATAACCGTTAAAATATTACAGGAGTTGTCCAATAGCATGAATGCAGCTGGATTAAACCCACGCCGACTCGGCAGTTTGGGTGACAGTTAAGACATTCAAAGCCAGCAGGGCATTTTTCCATGGAATTCTAAGTTAATATTACAGCTATATGCTAAATTTAACCTGATCCAAAGGATAAAGTTTCAGTCTAAAGAGCGCAAGCTCCATTTTCCAATCTTCTTTTCCCGAATTTTCGCTCCTCTTTGCGCTTCCATGAGGGGCGCTTGATTTTCTTCGGGGAGCGCCTGCATCTTGTCGGCTGTTTCCGGCATCTTGCCGGGAACTCTTCGATTTTGGGAGGATTTGCGCTGCGCGGGAGATTTTTAATCCCTTCCGCAAGATGCTTATAAAGGCGTTCAAGGGAGCCTGCAAGATGCAGGCGCTCCCCAAAGAGGCAGCTCCCCGGATCATTTACTTAAACTTCGCCACGAGGGAGCGACTGGCGGTGGAGTTTGTGAGAAAATTGGGCTTTATACCGAAGCAGCGGAGCCAGTGCTAACGATATCGAAAAAGCTCTGCGCTTC
>JAAURL010000012.1 GCA_012032235.1 Akkermansiaceae bacterium
GGATCTCAACCCGCAGTGACTCTCACGCCAGTGAAAGAAGAAGATCTTGAAATTTCTCCCCGCATCCCACTTTCCGCACTGGCTAGCTTCGACGCTGAGATCGAAGGAGACCGGAAAGCGGGTCGACTCAAAAAGCTCGGACACTCCGCCAAAGAAGCCGCAGAAGAGCTAAGTCGATCTTGAAATCCTATGGCTTCACCCATCTATTTCGCGAGCCGATTCTCGAAATCTTGGAAAAATCTCACCCAAAAGCAAAAGGATCGCGTCATCGAAATCATCCTCGCACTTCCGGATTTGCTCGATCACCCGCATCGCCACAGCGGCTATGGATTTCGCAAACTCCACGGCAGCACATTTTATGAAGTCCGTCTCGATCTGCGGTGGCGCTTAATTCTCCGCATCGATGTAGATGAAATCATTCTTTTTGACGTGATGAATCATGACCAAGTCAAACGTCTTTAAAAATCTCCATGACAAAATTCCGCCCCTGCATTGATCTCCACGATGGTAAGGTAAAACAAATCATCGGTGGCACCCTGCGTGACGAGGGAGAAGGCCCGAGGGAGAATTTCGTTTCCGACAAATCATCCACTTGGTTCGCAGAGCGCTTTTACGATGACAAACTAACAGGCGGCCACGTCATCAAACTCGGACCGGGAAATGATCTGGCGGCAAGGGAAGCGCTGGCCACTTATCCTAACGGGTTACAAATTGGCGGCGGTATCAACGAAACCAACGCCATCGAATGGCTAAATGCAGGAGCCAGCCATGTCATCGTGACTTCGGCTTTATTCGATGCGAACGGGAAATTTCTCGAAGATGTGCTGCGCTCACTAGCGAGTAAAATCGGCAGAGAAAAGCTGGTGATCGATCTTTCCTGCCGCCGCACTGCCGATGGATGGACCGTGGCGATGAATCGTTGGCAGACGCTTACCAATTTGAGAGTCGATCACGCAACGTTAGATCGTCTCTCGCCATTTTGTGATGAATTCCTGATCCATGCTGCAGATGTCGAAGGTCTATGCAACGGTATCGATGCAGAGCTGGTTGAGCGATTAGGAAAATGGGGTAAATGCCCGGTTACCTACGCTGGAGGAGCAGCGACGATGGAGGATCTTTTATTGATTGAGCAGGCTGGACGCGGCGCGGTGGATGTCACCGTCGGGAGCGCACTGGATCTCTTCGGCGGTAAAGGATTCCGCTATCAGGATCTGGTGGCTTGGAATCAAAGAAATCCTTTTCGTGGATAGGCTTGGCGGATGGAATCCGCGGCCATATTCACCAATTCGTGCCGAGACCGTGACGGCCTGCGAGCTCCAACAGATCTTCTCTCATCGCCCATTCGTCAGGACGCTCACTGGTTTCGTGGCGTTTGCTGGCTCCTTTTAAAGTCATGCAGCCCGTGTTGTCGCCGATCTGGCGGATAGATTCTACTTCCTCCGCAGTGAACCGCACATCAGGCATTTGTCCGAACTCGCAGATCTTATCTTCGATACGCCGCGCTCCTTCGCCAGCTTCTTGAATGAAAGTCGGCACGACACTTTCCACTGCTGGATGACTGAGATTCCAGATCGAGGCAAATTGGATCATGCTCAGTCCATATTTCTCGGCGAGCGGACGCATCCGGTTCGCCTTTTCCATGCCACGTCCCACCCAGCCCTCGGGCCGATAGGTGCGGTGATCGCCCGGTTTAAAAATGTGATCTGGGCCACCGAGGTCATCATGAAAAACGCCGCCGTAATCGACCACCCGCGTCATGACTTTGACTCCATGCGTTTCACAAATCGGCAAAGTTAAACTAACTGGCCACGGCTCTAACGGATTTAAAATGAGCATCGACCAATCGATCAGCTCACCAAATTTCTCAATGCAACTGACAAGATCTAACGAAAACCCATTCGCTGGTCCCGGCGCGATCCCGAGACGATCTGTTAGGCCAGCATCTTTTGCGGCTTTCATTGCCTGCCAAAGCGGCTCGCTCGTGTAGCCGAGCTCATCTGGATTATGCAACATCAGCAAATCAAAGCGATCCGTGCCGCAACGCTCTAGCTCCTTGCTCGTCGCCATTTTTACGAAATCTGCATAGCCCGCTGGACCGCGCAACTCGGGATCAGAAAAACGCGGATAACCTTTACTCCCTTGCCTTTGTCCTTCGTAAAAATCATGGCCGATCATTCCCACCAGACTGTAGCTACTGCGATCCACGCCTTTTAAAGCCACGCCTAACAACTCATCCGCCTTGCCATTTCCATAAACATCCGAAGTCACAAATGTGCGGATTCCAGCTTCATACGCTGTCTCGATGCATCCGATGAAGCGCTCCTCCGATAGAGTTTCACCAAA
This sequence comes from Akkermansiaceae bacterium, assembly GCA_012032235.1. Lineage (GTDB taxonomy): Bacteria > Verrucomicrobiota > Verrucomicrobiia > Verrucomicrobiales > Akkermansiaceae > Luteolibacter. Next base: position 2,344 of record JAAURL010000012.1, read on the forward strand.
GTGCATGAAGCGTCCTCCGCTCCAAGTTCCATATGCAGTTGTTGTAGGTTCCATGATCAGAATAGGTCGGCCTGTGATTAGTTCCGCGATGCATACGGGTCAATCCCAAGCAACATTTACAGATGAATGAACCAAGAATTTAACCCTTAAATAAAAATCGAGAAATGGCACATATTTTGCTTCATATTATTTACCCCGGATCTATTCTTTCTTTCGGCAACAGGTTTGCCGAAAATGGCAGACGCATTTCTTCATCAATCGCTTTCCCAGCAGCAGACGCTTGCGCCACAAATGCGCAAGAGTTTGGAGATTCTCCAAGCCAGCACTCTAGAACTTTCCCAGCTCGTCCAGCAGGCGCTGGAAGTCAATCCGGTGCTAGAAGACATCACCGAAAGTATTTCTCTGGACGAGGAAAGCCCGGATCCAGACGAAGCAGATTCTCTGGAATACATGAACGAAACCGACGACGATTGGCGTGACCGCTCAATCCTAGAAGGAAAAAGCTCACCATGGACTAGCGAGGACGAAGAGCGCCGCCAGCGAATGTATGACTCGATCGTCGCACCAGAAACACTCCAGCAGCATTTACAAAATCAGTTAGATTTATCGATGCTAGATCCAGAAATTCGCGAAGCGGCTCAGGCGATTTTAGGAAATCTCAACGAACGAGGTTTCCACGACCAGCCGATCAAAATGCTGGGCATCACCATGGGCTTTCAGCCAAAGCATTTAGAAAAAGCACTCAAGCTCGTCCAATCCTTTGATCCCGCTGGCATCGCAGCTTCAGGGATTCCAGAGTCGCTACTATTGCAGTTAGAGCGCGTCACCGGCACCGAAACTATCGAGTATAAAATCGTCCGTGATCATTTGGAAGATTTAGCCCGGAAAAAACATCCACAAATCGCCCGCGCCCTAGGAACTACCGTGGAGCGCATCGCACAAGCGGCCTCATGCATTGGCCGCCTAACGCCCAATCCCGGTGGCGAATTTGATCCCACCGGCAATCCATACGTTTTGCCCGACGTCATCATCGAGCGCGGCGAAAATGGTCGATGGCTCGCACGCCTAACAGGTGAGTATTTGCCTAATCTACGCATTAATGATTTCTACAAAGACATGATCGGGAAAAACGGGACCGATGCGAAGGCTCGTCAGTTCCTCCGCGATCAAATCCGTGATGGACGCAGCCTAATCCACGCCATCTCGCTGCGGCAGGAGACCATTCTGGCCATCGCCCACAAACTCATCGAGCACCAACCCCAATTCCTGTCCAAAGGACCACGCTACCTGCGACCTTTGACGATGAATGACATCGCCGATGAGCTAAGCCTACACGCCACGACCATCTCCCGCGCCGTCGCCGGGAAATATATCTTCACTCCTCATGGACTCATGGAAATGCGGGCCTTTTTCGCCACTGGCTATCAAAACAGCGACGGCACAGAAGTGTCCAACGCCGGCGTGCGCGAAGCCCTGCAACAACTTGTGGCGTCAGAAAATCCAGCGAAACCCTTGTCCGACGAATTTCTCATGAAGGCTCTCGACGTGCAAGGAATCAAAGTCGCACGTCGCACTGTCGCTAAATATCGCGAACAACTCGGAATACTGCCTTCACATTTGAGAAAGACTTTTTGATCCGCCTGCGATCCCGAGAAAACTGCGCGGCTTGCATCCAAAATGAAAGGCCGCACGTTGACAAAATGACGACTTGTCAGTTAAGTCGCGAATCATCACAACACATGAAATTTCTCGGGTATTTCTCTTTATTTTCATCAATCATTAACGTCAGCGTTTTCGCTCAAGAGAATGCCACGGAAGAGCTCTCCCCGCTAGTGGTGACGGGTAAAGCAACGAGCCTGATTGGCGAGGCTGGAGCTGCTTCAAAAGGACAGGCCGATTTTAAAGAATTAGCGACCCGCCCGATTTCCCGGCGGGGAGAATTGTTGGAAGTGGTGCCAGGCGTGACGATCACTCAGCACTCGGGAGATGGAAAGGCGAACCAGTATTTCGTTCGTGGATTCAACCTCGATCACGGCACTGATTTTTCGATTTCGGTGGATGGGCAGCCGATGAATTTCGTCACTCACGCGCATGGTCAAGGCTATGCAGACTTGAATCCGATCATCCCAGAATTGGTCGAAACGATTGATTACTGGAAAGGACCATTTTACGGGGAACTGGGAGATTTGAGCACGGCAGGAGCGGCCAAGTTCCGTATTTTTGATCTGCTGCCAGAGGGAATGGCGAGTTTGACGGTGGGCGAGAACCACTTTTTCCGCGGCTTGCTAGCGGACACCATCCATCTGGGCGGCTCGCAAGAACCCGGGAAACGCTCAGGACTGACTTACGCGTTAGAGTATAATTACTACGATGGCCCATGGGAGCGGGAGGGAAATTCCCAACGCATCAATGGCCTTCTCAAATATTTCAAAGAATCGGGACGCGACACCTTTAGCCTAACAGCGATGGGCTACGATGCGGATTGGGATTCCACCGATCAAATCCCGAAGCGTCTCATCGACAGCGGTGAAATCGGGAGATTGGGAAATATCGACAACAGCGTGCGCGGAGATTCCAGCCGTTACAGTCTCATGGGCACCTGGGATCGGGATGAAGCAAACGGGAAAACGCACGCAGATTTTTATGTCGGACGTTATGACTTAGATCTTTTTTCTAACTTCACCTATTTCCTAAATGATCCAATAAATGGCGATCAGTTCGAGCAAGAAGACGGTCGCTACTTTTTCGGCGGTGAAATCTCGCGTCGCTGGGATCTAGGAGAAAAAAATCATCTCACCGTAGGGCTTCAAACTCGCCATGATCTCATCAACGGAGTCGGTCTTTACAATACCACAGAAACCGTCCGCACCAGTGCGGTCAGAGTGGATGATGTGAATCAGAGCAGTCTCGGTATTTTTTCGACTGCGAACTATCAAGTCAATGATTGGCTGCGCCTGCAACCTGGCCTCCGTGCTGATGGATTTTACTTCGATGTGGAAAGTGACAATCCGGCGAACTCGGGAACGGAAACGGATGGCGTGATTAGCCCGAAGCTCAGTGTTATCTTCGGCCCGTGGGCAGATACGGAAATTTATGCAAATGCCGGGCTAGGCTATCATAGCAACGACTCCCGCGGCGTGACGCTGGGAAAAGACGCTGTCGATCCCATCGTCACCACTTATGGCTACGAGCTGGGAGTGAGGACAGAGGCACTGAAAGACGTCGTCAGCACAGTCGCATTTTTCTATCTGCACAGTGACTCGGAGCTTCTCTATGTGGGCGATGCAGGGAGCTCCGAAGCAGGCCCAGCCACCGAGAGATACGGCGTGGAATGGTCCACCTACTGGCGGCCTAACGATTGGCTAACTATCGACAACGAACTCACTTTGAGCGAGGGAAGGCTGAGAGGAGTCGGTTCTGCTGACAAGATCCCGGGATCAGTTCCGATCACGCTGAACACCGGGGTGACATTAGGAAATGAGGAGGGAATCTTTGGCAGCCTGCGCTCCCGCTATTTCAGCCCTAGACCATTGATCGAAGATGGAAGTGTCGACTCCCGGGCAAATTGGCAGGTGAATGCACGTCTCGGTTATCGTAAAAACGACTGGGAAGTCGCTCTCGACTGCCTCAATCTGTTAGGCAGAGAAGACAACGATATCGAATACTTTTATGAGTCCCAGCTACCCGGAGAAACATCGCCGGTTAGCGACATCCACCTTCACCCGGCAGAGCCACGCACGCTCCGCCTTTCCGTGACGCGTCACTTTTGAGCTCTGGAGAAAAGTGGTAAAAATATCCTGGCGCGTGCCGACCATTCCCAGAACTAAAAGCTCTCCATACAAGTAAGTTGAAATTTTCAACCCACGCGGCAGAGTGCGCAAACTTTATGCACGATCACTCTGGAACTCTCATTTCACTCGCTCTCACCGAAGATATTGGTCCTGGTGATGTCACATCCCATTATTTCATCCCGGAAAATCGCCGTGCCTGCGCTTTCATCATCGTCCGAAAAGACGGCGTCGTCTCTGGAGTGGAACTAGCAGCACGCGTTTTCCACACGGTAGATCCGGAGTTAAGCGTAGAAATCTTGATTCCCGATGGCAGCAAAGTCAGCCGAGGAGCCAGGCTCATCCGCGTGGAAGGCTCTGCCCGCTCGATTCTCACCGCAGAGCGCGTGGCGCTCAATTTCCTGCAACATCTCAGCGGAATTTCCTCTCTCACCGCTCGCTATGTCGATCTGATCCGCGGAACCAACGCGCAAATTTTAGACACGCGGAAAACAACACCTGGCTACCGATTGTTAGAAAAAAAAGCAGTGCTCGACGGAGGAGGGACAAACCACCGCATGGGCCTTTACGACCGCGCCATGGTAAAGGACAACCACCTCGCCGCAGAAGGCGGAATCGCCGCAATCCAAGAAGCAATTTCCTTGCTAAAATCAGAAAAGCCGGAAGTAAAAGTCGAGCTTGAAGCAGACCGAATCGAGCAAGTGAAATCTTTCCTCAAACTCGAAGGCGTAGATTACATTTTGTTAGACAATATGAGTCTGGAAGAACTCCGCGAAGCAGTCGCGCTCCGGGGCCTGCAACAAAAACCTCAACTGGAAGCCAGCGGCGGTGTGACCTTGGAAACGCTGCGGGAAATCGCGGAAACGGGTGTCGATTTCGTCTCCGTGGGCGCTCTGACTCACTCCGCCCCGGCACTGGACATCGGACTGGATTTCGAGGCACTCTAGCGGATTGATGAGTCAGGAAAATTTCATGAGAGCTGCGGGAGGATTTCCCGATCCATTCCGGCTATTGATCCGCGAATCGGTGCAATCCACCAACGATGAAGTCCGCTCCTTGGCGGAAATGGGAGCAGCGGAAGGGCTTGTCCTCCTTGCTGAAAAGCAAACCGCCGGACGTGGGCGCCGTGGTGCAGTTTGGTTTTCTCCTGCAGGAGAATCCCTGGCATTTTCCATTCTCCTCCGGCCACCCGAGCCGAAATCCCTCTGGCCCAGGCTCGCCTTAGCCACCGGATTGGCGCTCGCGGAAGCATTTGAATCGATACAAATCCACAACGTGAAAGTGAAATGGCCAAACGATGTTCTGATTCGCGGGAAAAAAGTGGCAGGAGTTCTCGTCGAAAACGGGAAAGGATTTCGCCATCATCGGCATCGGGATCAACGCCACGACCTTGGATTTTCCCGCTGAAATCGCCGACATCGCGACCTCCTTGCAGCGGGAATCTGCTTTCGTGATCCATCGTCACGAAGTTCTCCCCCGCGTGATCCATCATTTCTCCCGCCGCTATCGCCAAATCGGGAACGATTTCGGAGAAGTCATTTCCTCCCTACAAAAAAACTGTGCGCTCACGGGAAATCAAGTTTCTCTCACCACCACTAGCGGGAGAAAAACAGGGACGATCGAAGGAATTTCTCCCGAAGGAGAACTTCTCCTCCGCACTGCCGCTGGTCTCGAAGCCATCATTCAGGCCGACGAAGTCCGATTGCTGCGCTGAAAAAAATTTCCTTTTCCAATCGGGAGATTACCATTCCATGCATGAAATGGACTTACTTTTTGATTCTCACTTTTTCTCTCATTTCCTGTGCGACCAAGCCGGAAAAAGCCAAGGAAGAGGACAAAAACCCAAAGTCGAGCCGCCGAAATTGGTTGGAAAAATCGCCTCCATCCCTGCCGACAAACGCTTCGTTTTGATCCAAAGCTACGGCAAATGGAGCTGTGAAGCAGGACAAATTTTAACCACCCGCGGCGCGGAAAATCGCACGGCCAATCTGCGTGTCACGGGAGAAGCGTCTGGGCGAATTCGCCGCCGCCGATGTCCAATCCGGCCCGGTAGAATCGGGAGACGCCGTTTATTTTCAAAATGTTGTGAAGCAAAATCCAGTACCCGCTCCGGCAGAGCCACCACCAAACACAGAAATCCAGCCGCTTACAGAGGTGCCGAAAAATAATTAACAAATCAGAAATTCTTTGCTTCCAATACCTAATTTTTTAAGATAATTAACCAATGTCCCGTTTGAAACTTCAAACTCGGCTGAAAATTTGAAAATTTGAATGAATCTCTGTCCCGGGAGCCATTCGCCGATTCTCAAATTCTAGGCTGAGTCCATATCCATGTTCCAAGAACATGAAACCTACAACCAGCCAACATGAAAACATTGAACGCCTCCGGCGCTTCGGTCAAAGCCGACGCCGACCGCCTTGCTGACTTCGTACTTTTTACCCAACGGAGCTGCATCCTGAACCTCTCTGGAGAACTCAGCAAAGGAAACGTTTCGTTCCCTCAGTTCTTCTTGCTCACCTACCTTTCCAGCGAAGAATATCTGACCATGTCAGACATCGCGAAAAAGATGGGCCACTCCACTGCAGCAGCGACTGGACTGGTAGATCGCCTCGAAAAACTCAGCTACGTGGACCGCGTCCATGCTGCGGAAGATCGCCGCAAAATCATGGTCCGCATCACCCGCAAAGGCACTGAACTCGTCGCCAAAATGCGCGCAGAAATCGCCAATGATCTGGCAGGAATCCTCGCCGGAATGGACCAAGACCAAGCCGAATCCGTCGAGCACACCAAACGCGCCATCCGCGGCCGTTCGATTGCTTGATCTGATTTAAGAAGAGAGTAAAAATTCTCCCTGTGTCAGATCGTTGGCCAATGGTTTTTGCTTTTACAGAAAGCTCCAACGAAGCGAAACTCTTCTTTTATTTGGGGGGGCGCACGCTTCCAGCGTGCTATTTCCGGCATCCTGCCGGGAATTCTTCAAACGTCGGATAAGGTTTGCGCTGCGCGAAGGCTTTTCAAAACCCTTCCGCAGGGATGCGGAAGGGAGCACGCTAGAAGCGTGCGCCCCCCATCAATAAATCACATTTCGCCTTATTTGGAGCTTTAGAAGAACCGTATCAACCCATATTTTCTCGCTTGAAACTCACATCCTCCCATCTTTCTTACTGCACGAACATCCATCCAGCCGAGACGTGGGAGGAAACTAAGCAAGCAATTGAAACTTATGTTTTAAATGTCCGCAATCTGTTACGAGAGCATGAAAATTTAGGAAATGATGCACCATTTGCCATTGGATTACGGCTTTCGGCAGTGGCTGCGGCGGAGTTACTCACAGGCGAACACCTGTTTCAATTTCGTGATTGGTTAGCACAGACGAATACTTACGTTTTCACGATCAACGGATTTCCCTATGGCAGTTTCCACGGGACGCGAGTGAAGGAGCAAGTTTTCCGGCCAGATTGGACCGATCCTGCACGACTGGAATATACGAAACAGTTGTTCGAAATCTTGGCCGTCATTTCCCGCCCCGAGACGGGAGCATCGGTTTCGACTTTGCCAGGATCGCATAAAACTTTCGGCGCGAACGAATCGTTGATTCTCGGAAATCTCATCGAGCTGGCCAGTTGGCTAGACGAGCTCGCAGAAAAAACGGGCCGGGATTTCCACTTGGGCCTGGAGCCGGAACCACTCGGGTCATTTGAAAATACGGAGGAGACGCTGGTCATTTTCGAAAACTCCACGCCTTTGCTCCCGAGTCTTCAGAAATGATCCGCCGCCGGATCGGTGTGAATTACGATGCGTGCCACTTTGCCTTGGAATACGACGACGCCAGAAAATCTTTAGAAGCACTGACCGCAGCAGGAATCCGCATTTCAAAAATCCATCTCTCCAGCGCGCTCGCTCTCGATCCGGGAGATCCCGCCGCTCTCGATGCGATCCGCTCCTTCAACGAGCCTGTCTATTTTCACCAAGCCCTCCTTCGCGACGCGGAGGGAGAAATCACGCGTATGATCGATTTACCGGAGTTTTTCCAAGCCGTGGAAAATGGCTCCATTTCTCCCGCCATTTCGAGGAAATGCGTGTCCATTTCCACATCCCGCTGGACGCGGAGCCCGCCGCGCCGTTGCGCTCGACTCGTGATCAGACACAAGAAGTTCTCGCCTGGCGGAAGGAGAATCCCGATGCCTGCCAGCATTACGAAATCGAGACCTACACCTGGGCGGTGCTCCCGGGAGAATTGCAACGCCCAGTGGAAGAGCAAATCGCGGGAGAATATCAGTGGGTGTTAGTAAATGCGTGAGACTCCACTTGCCCTCCCGCCTTTCACCGTTTAGCAAACAGCCATCAAGCGACGTTCCTTCAGCTTTCTCCTCGCCCGGCGGTATCTTAATCCCCGCCGCTCCATGTTGTCTTCGTTCAGCATCATCTCCCTGATCGGCGTGATGTTGGGCGTGCTCGTGCTGGTCGTCGTCATGGCCGTATATGCCGGGCTGGAGAGAAATGTGAAGGGCCGGATCCTTGGATTCACGCCACACGTTTTACTGACGAAGCACGATCCCACGGCTCCCGACAGCCGATTAGTCGAGTGGAAGGAAGAGGCAGAAAAAGCGAAAAAGCTTCCAACCGTGGAGGCAGCAACCGCTTACGTTTCGGACAATGTGATTGTGGATGTCGCCTCTTGGCAACGCCCTGTGCTTTTCCGTGGCATTGACACTGCGGATCCGGCGCAAGTCCAAGGCATCACTAACATGTTAGATTTGAAGAAGCATCCCGACTCCACTGCGGATCTGGGAATTGACGACCGGGTGGTGATTTCCTCGATGTTGGCAGATCAGTTAGCAATCGGCGTGGGAGATAAAGTTCGGCTCTACTCGACGCGAAATTTCGGAGAGGTGATGGAAGCCTACAAGGCGACGGAGCGACCTCCGGTGCGGGAGGCATTCGCTGAAGTATGGGAGAAATCCACGAAAACTCTTATCGCGGGATGGCTGGTAGACGGAGAAAAATTCACTCTCACCTTTCCAATCTATCGTGAGATTTACAGCGCTTTATTCGACATTCATGAAGAGAAAATCCGCGAACCTGAGCGGGCTTTATTAAAAATTATTTTGGAGAGCATGGATCAGTCTGAAAAAGACGACACCAAGGAAGTTTTCCGGTTTGATGCAGCTAGCAAAACTGAAATCGAAAAAACCATCACTGAGCTGAACCAGACTGACGCGGAAAAGATGGATGCAGACACGCTGAAAGGCCTGAAAAGCGTGGTGCTCCCCAAGGAGGCTTACGTGGTCGGCGTTTATCAAGCTTCGCAAATGGCCGTCACCCCAGATCTCTTTGTGCCGCTCCCGCTAGCACAAGATCTTGCGGGTTTAGACGACGCGGTACAGGGTATTTCAATCAGACTCACGGATGCTTACCGGGCAGATGAATTTGCCGCAGAAACAATGCCAAAGTTAAACCCGGAGATTTACTCCCTGACCACTTGGAGCCAGCAGTATCAGGCGTTTTTCTCCCTGATCGAACAGCAGCGCGGAATGATGTATTTTACGCTATTCTTCATCGTGCTGATTTCCGCGTTCTCGATGATGGCCGTGATGTTCACCGTGACGATTCAGAAGCGGCGGGAAATCGGCGTCATGAAGGCGCTAGGCGCGGCTCCCAGCCAGATCATCCGCGTTTTTTTGTATCAAGGGATGATCCTCGGCACGCTGGGAGCGATCTTGGGCGTCGGCCTAGGGAGATTAGTGATCCATTTCCGGGGGCAACTGCAGGCAGCTTTACGCACAGTCGGCTTTGATCCATTTTCCTCCTCCCTGACCGGTTTTGATATTTTACCCGCTCACAATGATCCCGTGGAGCAAGCGGGATTTGCCCTGATGGCTTTCATTCTTTGTTCCCTGGCCGCTCTGGTTCCGGCTTTCTTCGCTGCCCGTAGCGATGCCGCTAAATCCTTGCGGAATCTCTAAGCCATGAATCTCTGGATTATCCGCGACGGGGAAAAAAGTCGGTCCATTTCCTGATTACGAAATCCGCCAAAAAATCAACGATGGTGAGCTAGATCGCACGACGCCAGCTTGGCACGAAGGACTCGCAGATTGGACCACTTTAGGAGAAACCACGATTTTCGTTCGGGATTTCGAGTCTCCCGCACCGCAGTTAAACTCCCCAGCGGCAACTCCATCAATATCGCCGCCACCACTCCCCCAACCCACCGCCTACATTAGGCGATTTTGGGCCCGCTGGCTGGATCTTCATTTATACTCTGCGTTTTGGTGGATCGGTATGTGGGCCGTGGGTCAAGACATCAAGGCCGTTATCTTCAGCCCGGTGATTGTATTTCTCCGTTACCTGCCTTGGTTTCTCATCGAGCCGATCTTGCTACACTATTTTGGCACGACTCTCGGGAAATGGTTGATGGGACTGCGCGTCGTCAATCAGGACGACTCAAAGCTCGATCTCACCGCTGCGACAAAGCGCTCCCTGCGAGTGATGTTGACGGGTGTCGGCTTCGGCTGGTCTCTTCTAGCGATCTTTTGTCAGATTCTCAGCTTCTTCACTGCTAGGAAACTCGGAAACACTTTCTGGGATCATGTCGGGCAGCACAAAGTCACAGTAGCACCGCTCCATCCATTTCGTCTCATCGCTCTGGTTTTCATATTTGCAGCAGCACTTGTCATAGAAACCATCATCATTTGGCCACATATTTATGAAATCCACTCGAAAGATCCGTCTTTCAAGGAACAGCTTGAAAAGAACCCACTGTGGCCTCTGCTTAAACCCTCAAAGTAAGCCATTTCAACGAAATCGAAAAAAATCAGACTTTTTTCGTAAATCAGCTTGCCAAAAGTCTGATGCGCTCCTAATTGTCCCGCCCCGCCACGCGGGAAATGAAGGCGAGGATAGCTCAGTTGGTAGAGCAGTTGGCTTTTAATCAATTGGTCCTGGGTTCGAGTCCCAGTCCTCGTACTTCCCCTCATTCAGTTTAATGAGTCGTAAAGGCGAAAAGCCTAGAAGGATTTCAGAGTGATTTCCGTATAGTAACCGTATCTAACGGGCTAGCGATTTCTCCATAAGCACCATCGCTTTGCTAAGGCTGGAACAATACTGCCTTGACGAGAATCTTTCATAGAGCTCTTCCACAGTTCATGATTTTCAACAGGGGATTATTTGATCGAACCTAGCAACGAACGGAGTGCCAGAACTGGGAATAGAAGTAAACCGAACCAAGCGACGAAAACTAAGACCGCGAAAAAGGCCACCAAAGCCACAGCAGTCAAAAAGAAAAACGAGAAATGATATTATTTCAGTAGATGCATTTCCTAGCAGGAGTTTCGCCAACGCCTGCCAACGGCTTCACCTAACAAAAATATTTCACTCCTGCGGAGAAGATTGGTTGATGCTTATTTCCAGGAATATTTTTCGCGACAAAGCGACCTGCACGTTCGGTGTGGCCCATTTTCCCGAAGACGCGGCCACATGGACTGGTGATTCCTTCGACGGCGTGAAGTGAGCCGTTCGGATTGATAGCAATGTCCATGGATGGAGTGCCGTTTGAATCGCAGTATTGAGTGGCGATTTGGCCTTTGGCGGCAAGCTGAGAAATCACTGCATCTGAGGCATAAAATTTCCCTTCGCCATGGGAAAGCGGAATGCGATGGATGTCGCCAATCTGGCTGTTAGAAAGCCATGGAGAAAGATTACTAACAACTCGCGTTTGGGCGTAGCAGGAAATGTGGCGACCGATGCTGTTGTGGACGAGCGTCGGGGCATCTGAAGAAGAACAGGCGAGACGCCCCGTCTTCCGAGACAGACGGGACGTCTATCTTACCGTATGGGGACTAGGCCTGTTTTGATGAGGGCTTGGAAGCCATTGCAAATGCCGAGGATGAGTCCATCGCGGTTTTTTAGTAAATCCATGATGGCGTCGGCGATGCGTGGGCTACGGATGATGGTAGCGATGAATTTAGCGGAGCCATCGGGTTCGTCGCCCGCACTGAAACCACCTGGGAACATGAGGATTTGCGAATCGCGGATTTGTTGAGCGAGAGCGGTTAGGGATTCCTCAATGTGGGAAGTAGTTAGATTTCGGAAGACGAGGATTTGAGCATCTGCTCCCGCTTCGCGAAATGCTTTTGCGGAATCGTATTCGCTGTTAGTCCCGGGAAAAGCTGGGATGAGGACTTTTGGCTTTGACTGGGGAGCGCGGAGTGGGGAGCGCGGAGTGGGAGATTTTTGAACCGCCAACACGCTAAGCTCGCCATGGGAAGAGGCGGGAGCTTGCGTGGGATAAATGGGTTCAAGTGTTCCCGTCCATGCACTTTGGAGAGTGGTAATTGGATGGGATTCTCCCGGGAAATTTAGAGTAAAATCGGAGGTAGTTTGACCGATAATTTCAACACTCGGGAGGGCTTGGCGGATGGAATCCGCGGCCACGGCTTCGTGTTCGATGAGGAAGGAGAAGTAGCACTCCTGATAGAGATCGTGATTCGTTTCAAGAACAACACCAATGCCATTTCCGAAGGACATTTTCGCGATTGCTGCGGCGATGCCTGCTTGGCCGATGTGGTGGAGAGAGAGAATTTTCCCTTCTGAATTCAATGCATGGAGCTGAGCGGCAACTTCCCGGAGTTTCTCGAAATCTGGGAGATGATCTAAATCGCGCGGGATTTCTACTAAGGAAATAGTAGATCCTGATTTTTGAACTCGGGAGAAAGCGCGAGACTCGCTTTGCCGGGAGCGAGCGCAAAAGAAACGAGCGTTGGCGGAACATCCAGTTCATTGAAGGAGCCGGACATGGAATCTTTCCCGCCGATGGCGGCTAGCCGGAGCGAATGCTGAGCTTGATAGGCTCCTAAAAGAGCCGCAAATGGCATTCCCCAACGGCTCGGGTCGTTACCGAGCTTCGGGAAATATTCTTGGAGTGTGAGTCTAATATCTGAGAGGAGCGCTCCTGCTGCCACGGCTTTGCAAACAGATTCTGTAACGGCATAAACTGCTCCGTGGAAAGGAGACCATGAGGAAATTTCCGGGTCAAATCCCCAGCTCATGTAGGTGCAGACATCGGTGTCGCCTTCTAACAAGGGGAGCTTGGCGACCATCGCATCGGGAGGAGTGAGCTGCCGATCGCCACCAAATGGCCAGAGCACGGTGCCTGCGCCCACGGAGCCATCGAAGATTTCGCCTAGGCCTTTTTGGGAGCAGAGGGAAAGAGAAGATAAGTGAGCTGTGAGCTGTGAGAAGTGAGCTGAGGAAGAAGTTCGATGGGCTTGGCGGTTGGAAACCGCCGCCACGTGGATTTTGGCGGATTGTTGGACGCCGTTGGTGTCGAGAAAGGCGCGGGAGAGATCGACGATCGTTTTTCCGCGCCAGGTCATCACCAAGCGGCCAGAATCGGTGACGTTGGCGACGTGTTTGCACTCGAGATTTTCCTTATCGGCCTCGGCAATGAAGAAGTCGATTTCTGATGGATCGACACAGACGGCCATGCGTTCTTGGGATTCGGAAATGGCGAGTTCGGTGCCATCGAGGCCGTCGTATTTTTTAGAAACCGCATCGAGATTGATCTCTAATGAGGGGGCAATTTCACCGATGGCGACTGAGACGCCGCCAGCGCCGAAGTCGTTACAAATTTTGATTTTACGAGTGAGTTCGGGATTGCGGAAAAGGCGTTGGATTTTTCGTTCGGTGGGAGCGTCGCCTTTTTGAACTTCTGCGGAATTTTCTAACGCGGTGTCGGTGTGCTCCTTCGAGGAGCCGGTTGCGCCGCCGACTCCATCGCGACCGGTACGGCCACCGATGAGTAAAATGACATCGCCGGGAGCAGGGCTGCCACGGAAAACTTGCGAGCGTGGAGCTGCTGCGACGACAGCGCCGATTTCTAACCGTTTTGCGACATAGCCGGGATGATAGACTTCGGCGACTTGGCCGGTGGCGAGACCGATTTGGTTTCCGTAGGAGGAATAACCTTTGGCGGCGACTTGGCAGATTTTTTTCTGCGGCAGTTTGCCCGGAAGTGTTTCAGAAAATGGCGTGAGCGGATTGCCAGCACCAGTCACTCGCATGGCTTGGTAAACATAAGAGCGACCAGAAAGCGGGTCGCGAATGCAGCCGCCGAGACAAGTCGCAGCGCCGCCGAATGGCTCGATTTCTGTTGGGTGATTGTGCGTCTCGTTTTTGAACATCACCAGCCATTCTTCGGTTTTTGAAGAAGATTGAACCGCCAAGTCGCCAAGATCGCCAAGGAAAGAAGAATTGGAGATTTCTACAGGGACGACGATGCTGGCGGCGTTGACTTCTTCGGAGACTTCGAGGTTATCGAGTTCGCCAGATTTTTTCAGCTCCCGCATCCCGATCAAGGCAATGTCCATCAAAGTGATAGGCTTGTCTTCACGTCCGAGATTTTTACGAGTCGTTAGATAGGTTTCCCAAGCTCGCTGAACGGGAGCGGTATTCTCGCCGAAGGTGACATCTTCGATTTTTGTCAGGAAAGTCGTGTGGCGGCAGTGGTCGGACCAATAGGTGTCGAGCATCTTGATTTCCGTGATGCTCGGGGCGCGTTTTTCCTCGTCGCGGAAATAGGCTTGGCAAAAGACGACGTCCTCGGTGGACATGGCCAGGCCGAGATCGGCACGAAGGGTAGAAGCTTTTTGTTAGGGAAATCGGTGAGGATTGTGACGTCGGCGGGGGGGGTGGAACCACGGCGACCGGTGATCGCCGCTACGGGGACTTCATGAGAATCGACGGCATTGATGACGTAGGATTTGACGCTTTGGATTTCCGCAGCTGTTAGATTTCCCGAGAGAATAATGACCTTCGCGGAGGCGACAAAGGGGCGCTCTTTTCCTGTTAGGATTTGGATGCACTGCGCTGCAGAATCGGCGCGTTGATCGAACTGGCCGGGTAAAAATTCTACGGCGAATGCATTTTCATTTTCTGCCAGGGAGAGGTTTTCGGAAATGAAATCGACTTGCGGCTCGGACAAAATCAGCTGCGAGGCGGAGAGGAATTCTCCTTCGCTGAGCCCGTCGACATCGTAGCGCTGGACGATACGGACGCCGGTGAGGCCAGGCAGCACGAGAGATTCGTGAAGGTCGTGCAAGAGGTGGCTGGCTTCGGCTTGGTGGCCAGGCTTTTTTTCAACGAAAATGCGATTCATGATTGCGTGGAGCGGCGGAGCGATGCTGGGAAAGCGGAGGATGCTAGGACGCCACGCAGCAAGGGCAAGCGGGAATGAAGATTTGCTTATTCCGCGCGACGGAGCTCGTCCAGATCGGCTAGATCTTGCGGGCGTCCTGCGGTTTGCTTGGCGATGATCAGGTCTGGCTTGGCAAGATAATCGACAGGGAAATCATTTTGTTCACAGATCGAACGTTTCTGCCAACAAGGCTCAAATTCCAAACCTGGAATCGTCGTTAGAAAATCGATAGCTACGGGTGGAACACCTAGATAAAACTGAGTTCCTGGAACGGAAAAATCCTCTTCCGTGACGCCGATCATGGGTATTCCAAACGCTCGAAAAGCTCTCATCAACTTCCGAGCATTTTCGGCTGAAGGTTCTAACCAAATATCAATATCCTTAGTATAACGCGGCTGAGAATGATGGATCACGGCATAGCCACCAACCACCAAATATCGAATCTTATGTTCGTGTAAGCTTTGTAACAGATCTTTGAAGTCGGAGTTCATTAGGATTCATTTTTTCCATGCCAACCCAGTAATCATAGACGAGTTCCCATGCGGCTTGACGACGTTCTGCGCCACTTAGCGCCTGCCAGTCTTTCACCTGTTGGCAGCGAAGCTCTTCAAAAGAATTAAACTTTCGGATCTTCCAATGCAATCGATCTTTTTTAGGCCCAGTCACGACTTTTTGTTAATTTAAAAGAGTGAATCTCGCAAGATTCCAAATTTTCACCGCGCCAGATCCAGTGCTAGCTCCTGCAGTTTTAGAAAATCTCTCTGCGGGATGAGCGTGGGATCTGGGTAGTCGAAAATTTCGCCTTCAAAATTCCGCAAAGTTATTTTTCCTGAACCACTTTCTACGACGTAGTTCGGGTTGATCGGGATTTTCCCGCCGCCGCCGGGACCGTCGATGACGAATTGGGGGATGGCGTAGCCGGTGGTGTGGCCACGTAGGCCTTCGATGATGGAAACGCCCTCCGCCACCGCTGTCCGCAAGTGCGAGGAGCCGTTGATCAGATCACACTGGTAGAGATAATAGGGCTTCACGCGGCACATGAGCAGTTTGTGAATCAGCGCTTTCTGCACCTCGACGTTGTCGTTGATACCACGCAGCATGACGCTTTGATTTCCTAGCGGGATGCCCGCATCGGCCAAACGGCCTAGGGCATCGCGGACTTCGGTGGTGAGTTCGCGGGGGTGATTGGTGTGGATGGAGATGAAAAGTGGGTGGTGCTTTTTCAGCATCGCGCAAAGTTCTGGCGTGATCCGCTGCGGGAGAAAAATAGGAATTCGCGAGCCGATGCGGACGAATTGGATGTGCGGAATGGATCGCAGGCGGGTCAAAATTTTATCCAGCCGGTCATCAGAGAAAAGGAGAGGATCGCCGCCAGAAAGGAGCACGTCGCGGATTTCTTTATGCTTTTCGAGGTATTTGAAAGCCGGTTCCCACTGAGTTTCAAGATGTTGCTCCCCCACCCCGGAAACGACCCGGGAGCGGGTGCAGTAGCGGCAATAGGAGGCACAACGATCTGTGACGAGAAAAAGCACACGATCCGGGTAGCGGTGCACCAATCCCGGCACCGGCATGTGCGAATCCTCTCCGCAGGGATCCGCCATTTCCTCGGGAGCGTTCCAGCCCTCCTCGATGCGTGGGATGACCTGGCGGCGGATCGGGCAATCTGGATCATCTTGGTCGATCAGATTGAAAAAGTGCGGCGTGATCGCCATCGCCAGCTTGGTGCCTGCTAGCAAAACGCCAGCGCGTTCGACGTCGGAAAGATTCAGGCGTTGCTCCAGCTCTGAGAGTGAATCGACGCGGTTACGCAGTTGCCAGCGGTGGTCATTCCAGTTTTCCGCAGCTTCTCCCGACCAATAGCCGGGAGCGTGGGAAATGAAGGTGGGATCGAGATCGTTTGCGCGCATGAAAAGAAGAAGCCGAGGGATTCTCCGTCGGCTGTGAGATGGAGAAATTTTGGACCACTTCGGGAAATCTGCAACAGGTAATCTTTACGAGTCGAAGTTCCCTAGAATTTAACAACTGCGCAGATCACCTTGGTCCTTGGAGAACGGTGTTTCTGATCGATGGCTGATTCGTTTGTCCTCGGAAATCTCTCGTTAGGGTGAAATTTCCGGGAATGATACCTGTCGAGCCGAAACTGAAGTCGAAGGATTCTGCTCCTGAAGTCTGGGTGACCGGGATGCTACCTACATAGACGGATGCCCCTCCTTCTTTCGGGGTGACCCAGAGATTGTAGGTTTCGCCATTTCTGAGTGGTGGTAAATTACTGACTACGAGTGTGCCAATGTCTCTCGCCGGATCATAAATCGGAATTGCAGATGGAGCGGGAGGTGTTTTTTCGGGAGCAGGATCATTCGGCGGCGGATCGATGCTTTTCTGGGGCGGATCTTTCACAATAGGCGGCGACACATGATTCGCTGGAGGCACCACGTTACTGTCAGTCGGCTCAGGAAGAGTATCAGTATCAGATGGAACAGCTCCTCTGGTCGGAGGAGATACCGTTGTTTGTGCGATGGTCGGGCCATCAGAGTCATCCTCATTCGCGACGGATGGAATTAGAGTCGTCGCTGGTGGAGGTGAGGTTGCATCAGCAGGTGCAGGATTGTTATTTGCTGCAGTGATCGCGTCCCCGAGAAGTTCAGTAATTGGAGAATCTTTTGGTTTGGCGCTTCCATCAGGATTCGTGGTGGTTGCGACTTCTCTAGGAGATCTCATTCGCATAATGATCGGCCAGGCTACATCGGGTGAAGCTTCGGATCTCTGCTGGAAAGCTTTTAGCTCATCGCGAAGAATGGCGATTTCTTGGCTCAGGCGATTCGTTTCCAATTTGAGGATCGACTCATCTCCGCTCTTAGAAGTGGCGATTCGTGCGTCTAACGCGTTCACATTTTCCGAGTTGGGATTGGTTAGATCATCCGTGGCTGGGCGTGTGATCGGAGAAATGGGAAGCTCCGTCGAAGGAATCTCCGGAACCGATGAAGTGTTTTGAAACGCGAGCGATTCTTTATTTGACGGCTGACGATTCAGGATCATCGCCATGGCGAGAGCCGCCGCAGCCGCCCAGCCGGAAATACCCAGCCAGTTCACTCGCTTCTTTTTTTCCTGCAGCCCTAGTCTTGCTTGCAAGCGTTCCAGCTGTCCGTCGCGTGGTGTG
The DNA here is from genome assembly GCA_012032235.1 of Akkermansiaceae bacterium. Classification (GTDB taxonomy): domain Bacteria; phylum Verrucomicrobiota; class Verrucomicrobiia; order Verrucomicrobiales; family Akkermansiaceae; genus Luteolibacter. The sequence goes on from JAAURL010000012.1 coordinate 20,484, forward strand.
ATGGGAGGCGTCGTAGCAACCGCAACCGCTGCTGTTAGGATTTCGATTTCCCGAAATGCCTGCGCGAACTCTGGATCACTGCGCAATGATTCATCATAGCTCGCCGATTCGTCAGCGTCTAACATGCCGAAGGCCCGCCAGGCGGCAGTCTCTTTTGGGTCAGAACTCATGACGTGATAGGTGGTTGCGAACTTTGTCCAATGCCCGGCGCAGGCGATTTTTGACAGTTCCCAGTGGGGTACTCAGATGTTTTGAAATTTCCGAGTGAGTGTATTCTAAAAAGATTGCCAGCTCTAGACAGTTTCGTTCTTTCTCGTCCAATAATTTTAAAGCATCTCGGATTCGTCGCCAATCGTCGATTGCCATCACACGTGGATCCTCGATTTCATCCGGTGGATTGTGAAGATGAATCGGCACGACCCGCGAGGAATCTCGCTTTTCCCGATGACGGTAGCGCAAGCGATCAATGCAGTAGCCGCGCATGACTCCAAAGGCCCAGACGAAAGGTGGTGATTGTTTGGAATCATAATCCGCCGAGCGATGCCACATCCTCACAAAAGTATCCTGCACTGCTTCCTCCGCTTCACGCCGATCTCCTAACATCCGGCAGGCGATTCCTAGTAAAGTCGGGCTCCACATTTCATAAAGTTCTGTCAACGCAGAGCCGTCTTGTTTCGCCATTCTCGCGATTAACGCCGCGGCCATGCCATTCCGATCGTCGCCAAATCCGGAGGCAAATGTCGGGAGCTTGGACGAATCAGATTCAGTCATTGATAGGGAGCGCAGCATGAGAAAAGCGCGGCTGATGCCAAGTCGCCTTTTAGTAAATCCGCGATTGGATCAAAAATGGATCTCTCTTTTTTGAAAAATCACGCAGCTCTATTTCCCGCTCCAGCCGCCGCCCAGAGCTTTTGCTAGCGCCGCTAAAGTGATGCGTTGCTGGGCGTCCACTTGGGCGAGAGCTAGGCGAGTTTGTAAGATCGAGCGATCGGCATCGATGACTTCTAGGTAGGCTGTTAGTCCTTTATCGAAGCGCTCTTGAGAGAGGCGCTTGGTGTCCTTTGCGCTGGCGAGAGCTTTATCTAAGGCGCTGCGGGATTGTGCGAGGCCTTTCAAATCCACGAGTGCGTCTTCCACTTCGCGCAGAGCGATGAGGAGCGTTTGTCGATACTTTGCGAGAGCCTCATCGTAGCGGCTGCGGGCTGCTGCGTAGTTTGACCTGTTTGTTCCTGCGTCAAAAATTGGCGCGGTGATCCCGGCTCCCAAGGAGAGCACACGATTTCCCAGCTGAGAAAACGTTTCACATCGATGGATTCAAATCCAGCTCCCGTGCTGAGGCTGAAGTTTGGATAAAATGCCGCTTCCGCCACGCCGATGAGAGCAGATGCAGCACGCAATTCTTGTTCTGCTGCGCGGACATCTGGGCGCCGAAGGAGAACCGCAGCCGGTAATCCAGCACGGATCGATGGCAGGGAGCCGTCCGCAGAACGGCGGGAAACCGAGAAATCGGCAGGTCGCGTGCCGCAGAGAACAGCCAGCGCGTGTTCTGAGGAGCCGCGCTGGCGCTGCACCGAGGCGAGATCGTTTCCTGCTAGTTCCACCTCCGTGCGGGCGCGGCTGGAGGAGAGTCCATCAGTTAGCCCGGCATCTGCTCTCGATGCTTGAATGGAGAGTGCTTCGCGGCGGCTTTTCAACGTTTCGTTGACCACTGCCTCCTGCGCGTCTAATCCGCGTAAGATAAAATACTGGCGCACGACTTCAGTGGCAATGCCCAGCCGCTGGGAATCTAACAAGGCTTCACTGGCCGCTGCTTGGGCGGAGGATGCTTCTAACAGACGTTTATTCCGTCCCCATAGATCAGGATCGTAAGTCAGATCGAAGGTGCTGCGGTAGCGCTGTCTTTCTAGGTCAATCGAAACTCCCGGCGGGAGATTTTGGCCGATCGAATCGCTGGAGCTACGGGAAATGCCAGCGGAACCTGATAGATCCAGTTTTGGGAAAAATCGAGCGCGGTCCAGCCCGACTAATGCACGTGCAGTTTCAACGCGTGCTTTTCCCGCAGCCAGATCATTATTTGCAGCGAGAGCGCGACTGACTAATCGATTCAGTTCGTTGTCATTGAAAAGCCGCCACCAGTTATCTGGTAAACTTGCTTTGCTGACCGCTGATGTCTCCTTCCATTTCGTGCCGCCAGTCGCTCCGGGTTTTTGGAAATTTGGACCCACGGTGCACGAAGTCGCAAGCGCGCTGAATAGGATAACTGAAAAGGAGCGAGACGCTCCTTGCACGGACTGGAGCGAGAGGCTCCAGCCACGATCTTTAGACAAATACGGCTTCATGATTACTTGATGCGATTCGGTGCCTCAATGAATACGTCCACTTGCTGACCGACGTAAAGCGGGAGATCAGCGGGACGCGTGAGTGAATAAATGACTTGTAAAACCCGGGTATCAACGCGCTCGGTGCTGGATCCTGTGAGGGAGACTTTAGGGATGACAAACGGCTCAATGCGGACGAACTCCAGAGGGAAAGTAATACTGGGATCTCCTTTCAGATATCCGTAAGCTTGCTGTCCTTCACGGATGCGAACGGCGTTTTGTTCATCGATGTCGGCACGCACTTGGAGCTTATTGGTTTCTCCCAAAACAATGACGGGATTCCTGGGAGAAACCGCACCGTATTCTCCTGCGCGAATGTTTAGCTGAATGATGGTGCCATCGCGGGGAGCGCGAACTGTTAGGCGATCAATCAATAGTCCAATGCGCTTGAGAGCAGCTTCAGCAGATATGAGTTGTGCCTTTGCCGTGGTAACTTGGGCTTGTGCGATGGCGACGTCTTGCTCCCGATTTTCAATGTCATCTTGGCTGATAGCGCGGGGATCGTTTACGGAATTGAGACGCTTGAGTTGGGTCTCAAGTTTAGCGAGCTGTGCTTGGCTCACAGCGATTTGTGCGCGGTGAACTTCGATCTGTGATTGGGTGGTGATTTGCTCAGCAAGGAGATCCCGGTCATCCAGTTTTAAAAGTGGCTGATCTTTTTCACAGAGTCATTCACTTTGACAAAAACATCCGTCACTAGGGTGGGAATGGGCACGCCGATCGCAACATTTTCGCTGAGAGCTTCCAGAATCCCTGTGGCTGCGACCGCTTCTTTGTAGGGCTTTTCTGGCGGCATGACGGGAGGATTCCCACCGACGATAGGTTGATTTTCTGCCTGCGCACGGAGTGCACGAGACATCAGGAAAATGCCCGCACAAGCGACGAGGATCGTGCCGTAGCGGAAAATGGCGGATAGAGTTTTCATAAAATGGTTAGGATGCTCTAAAGAGGAGAGAGGGAAATCATGCGTGCTCGTGAATGAACTTCGGCGGGCCGTGGTGAATTTGCTGGGTGATGCTCAGGATTTCTCCGTCGTCCATGCGGGCAATGCGGTCGGCGTAGGGAAAAATACGATTGTCGTGAGTGACAATGATGACGGCCCGGCCTGGAGTACGGGCGACATTGCTGAAGAGATCTAACACGATCTCCCCGTTTTTGGAATCCAGCGCTGCGGTAGGTTCATCACAAATGATAAGCGGTGGTTCGTGGACGAGAGCACGCGCGATGGCGACGCGCTGCTGCTGGCCGCCGGAGAGTTTCGTGGGGCGCTCCCGCCAGCGGTCTGCTAGACCCACGCTGTCTAATGCTGCACGGGCGGCCTTCATGGCGGCGCTGTTGCTGCGGCCCTGGATTAATAGCGGGACGGAGACATTTTCTGCGATGTTCAAAGTGGGGATGAGATTGAACTGTTGGAAAATGAAGCCGATGTTTTTTGCGCGGAAGCGCGTGAGCGCGGCGCTAGACATTTCCCGCAGGAGCTGATCGAAAACCGTAATATTTCCCGACCCGATTTTGAGCGTTCCCGCGATGGCGGAGAGTAAAGTGGTCTTCCCGCATCCAGAAGGACCGACTAGCATGAGAATCTCTCCCGAATATGCGGTGAGGCTCACGTTTTTCAAAACGTGGATCGAGTCTGCTCCCGTGCCAAAGGTTTTCTCGGCCTTGCTGACATCAACAATAACTTTTCCAAAGAACTCATGTGCGGAAGACAGCGGCTGGCTCATAGAGAGAGAGGCGGATGATCCCTAGCGCCGCAGCGAACAGGCAGATTAGCTGGATCGCGCCAAAGACCGCGAAGGGAATAAACGTGGGCATGAAAAATGGCGCTCCCTGCTTGATCGCTGTAAATGTAAATCCTGCTGTGGCTAACAGGCCGATCCCGAATCCGATGATGCCGACAGTCATCGACTGGATGATGAGCATGATGCTGAGGCGGAAGTTCGACATGCCCATCGCTTTCAGCGCTCCAAGGTATTTGAGATTGTCTAACAAAAAAGCATAGAATGTCTGGCAGGAAATCGCGATGCCCACGATCAAACCGACGATGACAGTCGTGCCGAAGGAAATCGGGATCGAAGTATTTTTCACAAACCAGAAAACGGTCGTGGTGTTAAAATCTCTCGGTTTACTTAAATCGAACTCATTGTTTACATAGGCACGCAGTAAAGTTTTTAAATCAAACTCATCATTTACATAGGCACGCAGTCCGGTTTGTTTCTCGATTTCACTGGCGGCTGCTTCTGGGCTAACGCCATCGGCGGGAGCGGCGATCACGGCAGAGAGCATTTTGCGCTGGGGAGGCGCGTATTGCAGAGCGCGTTCATAAGTCGTCCAGACATAGGGACCGCCAGTGAAGGAGCGCATCGCCTTGCAAACTCCCACGACGCGTGCCTCGATATCATTGATCTCAAAGGTATCTCCCACGCCAATCGGTTTTTTGGGATCACTGGAGAGAAACTTGACGGCCAGCTCGTCAATCACGACGGTATTCGGGAGACGGAGATCCGAGAGATTTCCCGAGACGATCGTCTTCGGCGCTCCCGCTAGCGAGGCGGAATCGATCCCGACGAGCTGGATGATTTTGAAAGCGCCGCTGTCCAGCTTCACGCGCTGGATGCCCGTGAAGAGCGGCATCGCCCAGCGCACGGAGGAGACTGAGCGGACCCGTGCGACGTCGGTATCTCGCATCGGACTGGTTTCATTCACTTGGGTGACCTGCGGATCTACGATGTAGATGGGAGCGTTGACGTTTTTTAAAGTTGCCGTCGTCCAGCGCATGAGACCACAGAAAATCGAGAGCTGCTGAAGGATGAGGAAAGTCGCAAAGAAAATCCCAAACACGAGCATGAGATACTTCGCGGTATCGCCGAAGAGCATTTTGAGAGCGAGACCGAACATGCGATAGGGAAAGGTGAGTGGGAGTGATGAATCGCCGCCAAATTAAGCAAGTGAAGGAAATACGCAACCCATGACCTGAAATCTCTGCGTTTTAGGATGCAGGTGTTTGAAATGCGAGGCACTTTTTGTTTTCAGGAGCACCGTGATCCTGTTTTATTTTCTCCCGTGCGAACGATGGATCAGTGGCTGAATTCTGAGGAAACTGGTGAGCCATTTTCGCATTGCCTCTGTTGCAAGGTGCCGCTGGTAGAGATCGACGCTCCCTGGTTGGTAAACAAGGAGATCATTCATGATGAATGTGTTTTGGAATATGCGATCTGCCAACCCTGCCGGGATAGGGTCACGGATCAGCTTTCTGAAGAGTCAAAAAAATCTGTTAGAAATTTTTTGGAGACCGAAATCGATTGGGAGACGCGTATTCAGGAGTTCATGCTGGAGCACGATGTGACTGCGCGATTTCAGCAATGCATTTCCTGCGCGATGCCGAGAGATCAACTCGATGGCTTTGGGATTTCTGCGCTCTTTGATTCCAGCGGAGCGCTGGTCACTGGGCCTTTGCCCTTGCTCATCTGCCTGCCCTGTATCGGGAAAATGACAGCGTCGCTCTCTGAAGAAAGCCGGGAAGTTTGGCGAGATTTCCTAACAAAAAATTTCCCCGGCCCTCCCAGTGATTCTGGATTTCCCGGTTTTTTATAAGGTGAATTGGCGCATTATTGCTGGAATTGAGTTTAATCGGCCGCTGAATCAGGGCGGCTACATCAGGGACAACGCATGGGAAAACATCGATTTCCCGAAGAATTTTCACCGCCAAGCGAGGAAGAGCGCCAAGAAAATTTCAGAAAAATCACCCGGTTAGAGCTTTGAACCCGAAATTCTGTAACTCCGCAGGGGAAAGATTCCTCTTTTAAATTGGGCGCTTGGCGTCTTGGCGGTGAAAAAAGAAATGAATGTCAAATTTTCCCACAAACTATCCCTAATGAATCCGCCCTGGCTGCCGAATTTTGTGGTAGCCATCAGAGTAAATTATCAAATAAAAAGCGGAGCGGTTGTGCGTGCTGTATGATCCCTGAAACCAATCAAAATTTAATCAATCATGAACAAATTCCCTTGTGATTCCGTCGCTTACGAAGGCCCTAGCTCGAAAAATCCGCTCTCATTTAAGCACTACAACGCGAAGGAAATCGTCGCGGGGAAGACAATGGCCGAGTGGTTTCGCTTTGGCTGTGCTTATTGGCACACGATGCGTGGCACGGGAGCCGATCCATTCGGCGCAGGCACTGCTGCACATCCTTGGGACGACGGGACAAACTCCGTCGCAAATGCCCAAAACCGCGCCCGCGTATTTTTCGATTTCATGGAAAAAGTCGGTCTCGACTACTACTGCTTTCACGACCGCGACGTCGCTCCTGAAATGGCAACTCTCGCTGAGTCTAACAAAGCTCTCGATGCCGTTGCCGATGTGTTGGAAGAAGAGCAAAAGCGCACAGGTAAGAAGCTCCTTTGGGGCACTGCCTGCCTTTTCGTCCATCCGCGTTATCAACAAGGCGCAGCGACTAGCCCGAATGCCCAAGTTTACGCTTACGCCGCTGCCCAAGTGAAAAAAGCCATGGAAGTCACCCAGCGGCTCGGTGGGGAAGGCTACACGTTCTGGGGTGGTCGCGAAGGATACACCACACTGCTCAACACGAACATGAAGCGGGAGCTGGATCACCTCGCGCGCTTCCTTCACATGGCAGTGGATTATAAGAAGGAAATCGGCTTCAAAGGTCAGTTCTACATCGAGCCGAAACCTCAAGAGCCGACCACTCATCAATACGATTCTGACTCCGCAGCCTGCCTCAACTTCCTCCGCGAGTATGATTTGTTAGATCATTTCAAACTCAACATTGAGACCAACCACGCGACTCTCGCTGGCCATACGATGGAGCACGAACTCACGGTCGCCTACGAAGCCGGTGCTCTTGGCAGTATCGATGCGAACATGGGCACTCCGAACGTTGGCTGGGATACCGACCAATTCCCAACAGATCTCTATCTCACCACTCACACGATGTTAGTCCTCATGAAAATGGGTGGCTTCACGACGGGAGGACTGAACTTTGACGCGAAACGCCGTCGCGAATCTTGGGAGCCAGTGGATCTCGTCCACGCTCACGTCGTCGGGATGGATGCCTTTGCC
>JAAURL010000165.1 GCA_012032235.1 Akkermansiaceae bacterium
AGTTAGGTGAGGCAGCGGACCTGTCTCGTATCTGGCAGAGACCGACCTGGCAAGGAACCGACCTCCGGGCGTGGCAGGACCGACCTGGCAAGGAACCGACCTCCGGGCGTGGCAGGGACCGACCTCCGGGCGGTCCAGAGCCAGATATGAGAATGAGCTTGCGAATGAATTCTAAGGACCGTTCGGAGAACGGTCCATGCCCATTGGTTCGAGACCGTTCGGAGAACGGTCCCTGCCAGGCTGCCAAATCACCATTTCCACAGCCAACAACCTGCTTTTCCATCAGTTCCTGCGAATTCTATTCCATTCTCCACGCTTGCAGTCAGGTGATTCTCCCGTGAGACTGCAACCATGTTCACGCCGAAGTGGAAGAAAGATGCGAAGGAACTGCTCAACGGAGCGAAGAAGTTCGTCGATTTTAAACGCGACTTGTTAAAGCCGGAGCGCTTAGCAGAAATCGAATCTCGCCGTGCCGATTTATTAGCGGCGATTCGCTCCAAGGATCAGGAGAAAGTCAAAGAAGCATCGAAACAAATTCGTGCCGTTTGCGAGAAAGCGCTGCCTTATGAAAAGCCGCTCGGCTGGTTTGAGGAGAACGTAGAAGTGATGTTCGTGGCCATTGTGATCGCGCTGGGACTGCGGGCTTGATATTGGCAACCTTTCCGCATCCCGACTGGCTCGATGCAGCCGACACTGAACGGGATCATCGGCACCCCATTGAAGCGGGAGGAGTGGCCGAGCTTTCCTAAAAGAATGTTAGATTTTGTCCTGAAAGGGAGGAGCTATGTCTATGAAGTGGCGGATCAAGATCGTCAGCTAATTGTTAACCGTGACGGCAGAGGGAATTCGATCCCGGACATCCGAGACATTCAATACATGCATTTTTTTAGCCGATCAGAGCTGCGGTTTTCAGATGCACCACCACTCCGCCTTCCTGCACCGCTCAATCCTTGCAGTAGCATCGGACTGTCCGAATCGTTAGGTAATGCAATCCGAAATGGCGGAGTCCTTCGCAAAGGCACCGTGATTTGTGAAGGAGTTATTGATACTGGAGACTTAGTTCTAGTCGACAAATTCAGCTATCATTTCCGTAAGCCAAAGCGTGGAGAAGTCTTTGTTTTCAACACTATCGACATCGAAGGCACCAGGAAAAGAGTCGAGAAAAATCGCAGTCACATCGCAGATCAGGAAGATGCGACTCACTATATTAAGCGTCTCGCTGCGGTGCCAGGTGATACACTATCCGTTTCGCCACCACATATCTTGATCGATGGAAAAATCGCCCGCGAGCCAGGTTTTGAAAAAGTCTATCAAATGCCGCTCCATGATGGTGGTGGAGCGAAAGGTTATTCATTTGCCAGTCCTGGCTCAGGCAATGGCCCACCAGTTTTAGTAAAACCCGGAGACCAAATGGTTTTGAAAAAAGACGACGCAGCACCAGGAATGCGTGAATACGCGGCGCTGGGTGATAACAGTGGGAACTCGCTAGATTCTCGCTACTGGGGCTCTGTGAAAGAATTCAACGTTGTCGGACCGGCACTATTTTCCTTGTGGCCGATCACCAGCGGACATTGGGGATTCATCCGCTAAAGTTCTGTGTCTCACGCCTCGGAAATCACCCGCAAGGCGAAGTCGAATCTAGCATTCGCCTTGAAAGTTCTGCCGCGTGAGCGCCGGGACGACATGATTATTTTTTATGCATTCTGTCGCACGATTGATGATCTAGCAGATGACTCTAACACTCTGATAGAGCAGCGGAGGGAATGGTTGGATGATTGGGAAGCTGGGATTTGTAATGGTTTTTCAGAGCCTAATGAACTCCAACGAGAAGTGATTTCCCTGCGTGATCGCCGACAAATTCCCAATGAATTGTTAGTGGCAATTATCGATGGTTGTCGCATGGATTTGCAGCCGCAGCGTTTCCAGACTTGGGCGGATTTATCGAATTATATTTGGAAAGTTTCCTGTGCAGTCGGTCTCGTCTCCATCCGTATTTTTGGTTGCCAGGATCCAGTTTCAGAAAACTATGCGGTCACACTCGGCCATGCTTTGCAGTTGACGAATATTCTGCGCGACATTCGTGAAGATTTATTAAATGGCCAGCGGATTTATTTGCCTTTGGAAGACCTCGCTCGCTTTCAATATACAGAGAAAGATCTCATCGCTCAGATCCGTGATGAGCGCTTTCTCGCGTTGATGGCCTATGAGGAGCAGCGTGCCCAAAGTTATTTCCGCGAAGCGGCGGCGATGATTCCAGAATTAGACCGTGAGAGATTACTACCCGCTAGAATCATGGCCGAAGTCTATCAATTCCTTTTGGAGATCATGAGTGCGGACAACTTTAGAGTTTTTGAGAAGCGCTACAGCGTTTCAAAAGCCAGAAAACTTGCTATTTTTTCCACGTATCTTCTGACGCGATCTTCTTAAATTGAATACTCTCTCTTAAACTCCGTTCCACGACCATGCCGAAATTTTCACTCTTCATTGCAGCTTCTGGTTTCATTTTCCTAACCGCTTGCGAGCCGCTGGAATTACCAGAACCGAGTGAATATCGCCGACCTCGTCCGAGTCGCTATCTGGACGGTGATTTCCAGCGAGAGAGTGAAAGGGAAAGCCGCCAATTTTCAGAAAATGAGGAAACGGAGCGTCAGCCAGAATTTAGAGAGGAGGCCCGTTCGGAGGAAGAGGTGGAGGATCAAGAGCCAGATCCGCCGATCCAACCCCCGGCGCGGCCAGGAAGAAATGCTAAAGAATATCCTGTAGCGGAACGCACCGCTAATCCCAATCAAGTGCGTAGCCCATACGAGCCATACAATGTGATTGATGTGGAGGGCTTTACATCCGGGCAGCTAGCGCGTGATCCTTCGAATCAGAAAATTTTCCGGGTGCCATGATTTTGTTTCGGCTCAGCGAGGAGAGGCCACTTTGATCACACTGAAGATTCACTAGATGATGAGTTTTTACGGTGTTCATGGCGAATATCGCGAGCCTCGCCTAGGAAGACTGCGTCTTCTCCGATATTCACCGCCAGGTCGCCGATGCGCTCGATGGAGCGAGCTACGAAGATGAGGTGAAGGAGATTTTCAGAGCGTCCGTCAGCAGCTTCTAGACGGCTACTTAGGGAGGCGATCATCTGCTTGTGAAGTTTATCTAATTCTTTATCTTTGGCTTTGAGACCTTCACCGAGCTCTGCATTCGAATCAGTGTAGGCCATGAGCGCTTCACGCAAAAGCTTATCTGCTAGAGAGTAAAGTGGTTCCGCCAATGAGGACTCTTCGAGCGGTAGAGACTTGCACATCTTTTTAGAGCGCTTGGCGATATTGACGGCGTGGTCTGAGATGCGTTCTAGGTTGTGCGCCATTTTCATGGACGTGACGACTAACCGTAGATCTGACGCCATGGGATGAAAGCGCACCAGAATGTCCATGCCAGTTTGATCAATCTTCCGCTCTAGATCATCCACATCGGAATCGTCAGCAATGACGGAGCGGGCTAGATCGATATCGCGCTCTAACAAAGAACGCATGGCACGTTCCAGATTCTGCCTAGCGAGGCTGGCCATGGTGAGAACTTCGTGTTTCAACGCATCAATGGCTTTATCAAAATCACGGAATATGTGCTGACTATTCATAGCAATAATTTATAACATATACACGGGTTTAACCGAAGCGTCCGGTAATATATTCTTCAGTTTTTTTAATTCGGGGGTTGGTGAAAATTTTAGTAGTCTCCGAAAATTCGATTAACTCACCCATATAGAAGAAAGCCGTTTTATCAGAAACGCGCGAAGCCTGCTGCATGTTGTGGGTGACGATGATAAAAGTATACTCACCTTTTAAGTTCCAAATGAGTTCTTCGACTTTTGCAGTGGCGATAGGATCGAGAGCGCTGCACGGCTCATCCATCAGGACGACTTTCGGATTCACGGCGATGGTTCGGGCGATGCAAAGCCGCTGTTGCTGGCCGCCAGAAAGGCCTAGGCCGGACTCTTGGAGGCGGTCTTTCACTTCGTCCCACAAGGCTGCAGATTTCAGAGCTCCTTCCACAGCTTGATCAAGGACGGCCTTATCACGTTCGCCACGTAGACGAAGTCCGTAAGCTACATTTTCATAAATGCTACGGGGAAATGGATTGGATTTCTGGAAAACCATACCGACATCACGGCGGAGCTTTACGACATCGACAGAACGATCATAAATATCGATACCACCGATGTGGATACTGCCACTGGTGATTTTGGCAATCGGAATTTCATCGTTCATCCGATTGATGCAGCGGAGTAAAGTGGACTTTCCACAACCTGATGGGCCGATGAATGCGGTGACGGTTTTCTCCGGGATTTCCAGTTCGATATTCTTCAGTGCTTTCGATGAGCCATAGTTGAAATCCAGCTTCCGAATGGAAACTGAAGTGCTTTCTAGCGTGCTGTTAGGTAAATCGTGCATAGCTGGAAATGAAATCAGCCGAAGGTGCCGGTGATATAGGCTTCTGTCTGAGGATCTTTTGGATCCTCGAATATCTGCATCGTATTCCCGTATTCGATGAGTTTGCCGAGATACATAAATGCTGTTTTATCGGAGCAGCGTGTGGCCTGCGCCATGTTGTGAGTGACGATAATAATCGTATATTGTTTTTTGAGTTCAGAAATGAGCTCTTCGATTTTCAAAGTGGCGAGTGGATCGAGTGCGGCGCAGGGCTCATCCATCAATAAAATGTCTGGCTGATTTGCAATAGCACGGGCGATGCAAAGCCGCTGCTGCTGTCCGCCAGAAAGGCCGAAGGCGCTAGCGTGGAGGCGATCTTTTACCTCATCCCACAGTGCGGCGCTTTTTAATGCGTTTTCAACGATGCCGTCTAGCTCTGAGCGCTTGTTTTGCCCCGCGACTCGCAAGCTAAAGGCAACGTTTTCGTAGATCGACTTTGCGAACGGATTATACTTTTGGAAAACCATGCCAATACGACGGCGGAGTTCTTGTAGGTCAATGTCGGGGCGATTGATATCAATGTCGTGGACTTTGATAGATCCGCTGATGATTTTCGCTCCGGGGATACGGTCATTGATCCGATTCACGCAGCGCAGCAGGGTGGATTTCCCACATCCAGACGGGCCGATGAAGGCTGTAATCTGGTGCCTAGGAATGTCCAAGCTGACATTGTGCAAGACCTGCTTACTTCCGTAAGCAAAGCAAACGTTTTGAATTTGAATCGCGGTATCCACTGTAGCTGTTAGAGAATTTACCATTTCAGTTTCGCCCTTAGTCTACTGCGGAGAATCATGGAGGTGACGGAGAGAAGTGCGACCAGTAATAGGAAAACAAAGACGGAACCATACTGGGCACGTTGAGTGAATTCGGAGTTCGGGATGCGGGCCGCGAGAGTATAAATGTGATAGGGCAGCGCTTGGACTTGAGAGGAGAGTAAATCAAGCGGGCTTTTCAGTCCCTGCCACGGCATGTTGTCCTTCGCGGCGACAGCAGCGGTGAACATGATCGGCGCTGTTTCACCGGCAACACGGGCGATGGCCAGTAGCGATGAGGTTAGGATTCCCGGTAGTGAGTAGGGCAGCACGCATTTCCGGATCGTTTGCCAGCGCGTGGCTCCCATGGCCAATGATGCATCGCGAAATCCTTGCGGCACAGCGCGCAGTGATTCTTCTGAAGCGGTAATGATGACGGGTAAAATCATGCAAGCTAGCGTGGCACAACCCGCCATGAGTGATGAGTTCCAACCCTGAAAACTCATGACATAATCGCCGATGAATAGTGGAACGACTAACAGGGAGCGGTCTAATGGAGTCGCTGTAATGACTGGAACAACCAGCACGAAGACTGAAAATCCAAATAAGCCGAAAACAATCGAAGGAATTCCCGCGAGGTTTAAAATCGCTAAGCGAATGGCATGAATGAACGGGCTCTGCTTGGCATATTCTGATAGATAAATCGCTGCGCTGACACCGAAAAATAATGCCATGATCATCGAACCAATCGTCAGTAGCGCGGTACCTGCAATCGGCCCGGCAATGCCGCCGCCGGAGTAAGAGTAGGTTTGCTCATTATAGACCGGCACACCTTCTTGTTTGGCGATGTATTCGCTGTAGGCAGATGCAGGCAGCTGGTGGCGATTTCCGTGGGCATCATCGAAGACATGGAGCGTTTCGTTCTTTGCTGTTAGGAATTCAAAATCCACAAATGGCGCGGTGGCTTTGAAAACCGTTGGCGCACCGTCCATGATGATTTTTCCAAATAACAATGCAGCGATCAGAACGATCAAATAGGTGATGCTAGCCAGGAGCATACGCACCGTGAGGTCTTTAAAATGACCCTTCGGCAGTCCTTTACGAATGAGGTTTTCCGGATTGAACATGTCTCAGAAAATTAATGTTTCATCTTGCTTACGAAACGATGGGCGGTGGCGTTGATGATCAGGACTACGGCGAAAAGCAAGATGCCAACGACGAATAGCGCACGGTAATGAACACTGCCATATGGCACTTCGCCCAGCTCTTGCGCGATGATGCCGGTGAGAGTGTGGCTGGGTTGGAAAAAGGCACCGATGCCGCTGGTAAAGTCGGGAATTTTAATCCGATTTCCTGCCACCAGTAGCACCACCATCGTTTCTCCAATGACCCGTCCCAGACCCAGCAAGATTGCCGCGAGGATTCCGGAAAATGCGGCGGGGATGATGACTTTGAATGTTGTTTGAATCCGCGATGCGCCGAGTGCTTCGGAAGCTTCTGCATAAGCGATGGCACGTTGTTGATCGCGTCTTCCGCGAGTGAGAAAATCGTAGGAATGCTCATCAGCGCTAGGAGACAACCTG
>JAAURL010000166.1 GCA_012032235.1 Akkermansiaceae bacterium
AAACTCCGTTAATGAAAATGCATTTCCTCCATATTGGGCGGATGTGTAAACGAGAGTCTCTACTCCACTGGTCACGTTTTGCTCGAAAATTTTCACTGTGTATGGAGTGAGTAGGCCATTCAGGCCACCGTTTACCATAATCAAAGTCGAGCGAAGCATAAGTGAAGATTTTTAACTTGATCGGCAGTAGTGGAGGAGGTGTTGGAACATGGCCACCATCAGCAGGATCTGTAGGTGAACTTCCTTGAGTCAGCTCAGTTTTATCTGGAGTGCCATCGCCATCAGTGTCCGGGTTGTTTGGATCCGTATTCAGTGAATTTTCTTCGCTGTTGGAAAGTCCATCCGAATCCGTATCGATATCAGTTACTGTGGCACGGAAAAATTTGCGAGGAGTAGCTACGGAACTGGGAGGAGTCGTAATGACCGTAGCGGTCCCAGTCGAGATAAATGGCGTGCCCATTGAAGTCCACGATGATGGCGTTAGATCTGTCGAAGACTGAAGTTGATATTTTTTGCCGATAAATTGCGGCCAGCGCAGATCCAAAGCCAGCGGGTTCGCCGCACTTGGAGTTGCCCTAATCCGATAAATCCCATTAGACGGAGCAGAGCTAAATGGATCAGTTCCGGCAACAGATTCTAATAAATTTGAAAAGCCATCTGCATCTGGATCAGCGCTGGGCGACTGGCCGGGCAGGGAGCTGCCAGTGGTAGAAAGCCCATGGGCGGCTTCCCATATGTCTGACATTCCGTCGGAATCGGCATCGACGATGGCCAGTGCGGATTGTGTTAGGATGCCAATACTAAAAATAAGAAAAAGGGAAATTTTCATTTGATGTTCTATTGTTAGAAGTGAGCTGAAGAAAAATCTAGTTTGCTTCCTATTAGGAATAAATGCCTTTTGGATAGAAATGAGTCAATTTGAAAATTAAAAAAAGATTAATTCGCATGGTTTAAACAACTATTAATCCGCTCATTTTCGAGAATCGTATAAAATGCATAGTTTATTTGTGCCTAGTCAAAAAGCTGAAGAAATGGTTACCTATATGGCCGAACTTTTACGCAAGCGTCGTGATGCCCTTGATGCTAGTTTGAGCGCGCTTTCGGTAACAAGTGATCTTGATCGTGCTGCGCTAAAACGTGCTGAGACCTGCGAAAGAGTGCCTTCTATTGGCTTTTGGATCGACTGGGCAGATTCTCTTGGCTTAAGCCTTGAAGAGATCATCCTAGAAGCCAGAAAAAAGGCCAAGAAAAAAGCAGGCGAACCACCAGAACGGAGAAAGCTTCTCTAGAAACTGTCGGTGGCCATTAGGACTATCATTCAGCGGGCTTTGAAGCAACTATCTTTAAAATCCCATCGGTTAGGATTCTAGCTCTTAGCCCGCCGCGGAAATTTGCTTTTAGAAATTCTTCGGTTCCGGGTGCGACGGCTTCGTCCATCCAGTAGCAGGGTTTGCATTCTTCGCTGGCTTCGAAGTCGATTCCTTGGAAGCGGAATCGCTTTCCCGCCCAGGCGCTGAGGTCGATCCCGCGAACGATTAGATTTCTGCGGAAAACTGAGCTGGATAAATCCGGCTGGGAAAATTTCTCCCGCACAGCTTCCACCGCGGCGGCATCGAAAAATGTCACTTGGCCTTTGAAGTCTGGCTTGTAGCCGAAATAGCGATCTCCCCGCAGGCCCATCCCGGCGACGCATTCGATTTCTGAAACTCCGATAATGCCGTGATCCAGTCTCCCTTTTTCGTGGCGGCCACGGAAATCATTTCCCGGAGAAATCCAAATTTCCAACAATTCTCCCGCCCACGCGGGAAGTTCCTCTTTCTCCCTCCCAGTTGCTGCGGATTTATGATCTGGCCCGACCCATTCCGTCTGACCGTCTGCGTAGGTTTCCTTTTTCCAAATCGGGAGCTCATATTTTAAACGCTCCATGATGGTCCGCGCGGCATCGAAAGCAGGCCCACGATGTGCTGAGGCCACACCTAACCAAACGGTGGCTTCACCAATCTGCAAAGAACCCGTGCGATGAGTCGCGATGGCTCGGAGCAAACCATAACGCGCAGCTTCTTCTTCTAAAATCCGCTGCCCGGTGGAAATCGCGAGAGCTGGATAGGACTGATATTCCAAATGGCTCACCGATTTCCCCTCGTTATGATTTCGGACTCGCCCATCAAAAGTCACGACTGCTCCCGCAGCGGGATCACGCAGCTCTGCCGCCAGTGAAGAGACATCAATGGGTTCGTTCGAGAGGGAGAATTTGTAAAAATTTTTAACCACGGATGACAAAGATTTCACGGATTGTAAGAATAGTCTGAAAATTTCTACCCACCAGACATCGGTGGGAGCAAGGCGACGGAATCATTCTCTTGGAGCAAATAATCCCAAGCGACGAATTCATCATTCACCGCGACACGGAAATCGCGAATCTCCAAGCCCAAATGGTGATCTGCATCCAGCTTTGAATAAAGCTCCGCCGCAGTTGCCGCAATCGTTTCGACGCGCTCTTCTGTTAGGCGACGGCGCTCGGCTAATAGGCCGAAATAATGCACGGTGATCGTCATGGTAATTGAGCGGTTGCCCAGTCCTCGGGCGAGTTTGCATTATCCAAAGCGCGAGGCGTGACGTGATCTAACAAACGGCAATCGTTACGGATGAGAATTTTTCGCGGACAGCGGAAATCGTCCGCTTGTGCTTGTTTTAAAATCGGCAAAGCCGCGGGAGAGTAGATCGCGCACAGCGGTTCCGGCAAGCCATCAAACTCACTGCGATAAGCGAGAAATAAATCGCTGGGATGCAGCGAAGTGACGAGATGAAATAGCGTTTCCCGATCCAGTCTGGGTAAATCGCAAGCGACGACGATCCAGTCTGCATCTGGCTGATTTTCCATCGCCACAACGATCCCTGCGATAGGCCCGACGCTAGCTCCTACGGGATCACGGGAGATTTGCAAATCGCACACATCGGAGAAACCTACGGGGATTTCCTGATCGTCACGGAGCGAAAGCATCACTCCGTCGCAATTGATTTCTCCTAACAGATCGTAGCATCGCCGCGCCAGAGTCCGGCCATCGGAATGAACCAAAGCCGCCTTGTCCGTGCCCATTCGGGAGCTGCGACCGCCTGCTAAAACGAGTCCATATAGTTTTCTTTTCATGGAAGATTTTTTAACCCCAGATGACGCGGATTACACTGATTTTAAGTGTAAATTTTGTCAGTTGCCGAATTCTTTACGAAGTGGCAGGTTCTCCTTCGTGAAATTGAATTATCAATCCTTACTAGGAATTTTTACGATCTTGTCGCTACCGCTGATTGCACAAGAGCAGAAGGTGGAAGAAAAGCCCGTAGAAATGGCGGCTGAAAACTTCGCCGAAATCCCAAAAGATTTGATGGATGATCCACACGTGAGGGAGGAACTCGGCGTTAATGAGTTTACAGCTCCGTCGATTTCCAAGTTGTTCGACACGTTGCAGTTTTTGATGCCGCTACCGATCACAGAGCTGGCGCGAAAAATGCCTGCGCGGATGTCGCAAGATCGCGCCGATCTCGCGATGGAGTTAGGATTTCTCATTGCGGATGGGTTTTTAGTCGTGCAAGCAGAACAGCTCGATCAAGTGGAGGAACTCGCGAAAGACCTAACACGTTATGGGAAAGCACTCGGGGCAGGAGATCGGGTGAATCGCCATGCGGCAAGCCTGCTAGAAAGCGCGAAAAACAAGGATGTCGCTCAGTTAAAGAAAGAGCTGACTTCCACACAAAGGGATGTCGAAGCGGAGCTCGTTTCGCTGCGCGATGCCGATTTAGCCCATTTGATTTCACTGGGCGGCTGGGTGCGTGCGCTGGAAGTGTCCACCGTCGCTGTGGACAAGCAATTTTCCGCAGAGCGCGCACGGAAAGTGATGCGCGAAGACATCGCGGACTACTATACAGAGTCAGTAGCTGGCCTAGAGCCGAAAATTTCTGAGCGATCTAACTATTTAGCGATGCGAGATTTGTTGGCCGGATTACGCACGGAAATGACCCTAGAAGAAGGCAAGGAGCCGACTGCTGAAATGATGGCGGAAATTCGCAAGCAAGCCGCGAAGCTTGTAGAACTGGCACTGCAGCGTAAAGAATGAGCGAATTTTCAAAAAATCGAATCGCAGTTCTCGGCTTAGGGATTATCGGTTCGCGAGCACGCGCCCGCTTGGTAGAAGCGGGTTATGATGTTGCCTGCTGGAGCCGAACTACGAAAGATCTAACAGGTGAATGCCAAACTCCCGAAGATGCGATCAAAGGCGCATCGATCATTTCCATTTATCTCAAAGACTCCCCAGCCGTACGGACGTGATTGGGAAGATTGAAAGCCATTTGCAGCAAGGGCAGATCGTTCTGAATCATGCGACTTTGGATTTGGAAACGACAAAATGGTTGGAAGAAAAATGCGCCGCTCATCGATGCCAATTTTTAGATGCTCCATTCACGGGTAGTAAAGTCGCATCGGCGAATGGCCAGCTAGTTTATTACATCGGCGGTAATGCAAAATTGGCTGATCAGCTGGAATCTTATTTGAGTGTCACGAGCAAAAAGCGACTCTACTGCGGTGCCGTTGGCTCTGCGACAGTCGTTAAACTGGCCACTAACTTAATTTCTGCCTGCACGGTGCAAGCTTTAGCGGAATCGCTGGCCATCGCGACGAGTCATGGAGTTTCTCCAGATTGCCTGATGGAAGCTGTGGGAGAAAATGCGTCGAACTCCGTGCTGGCAGGGATGAAGCTGCCGATGATGATTACTGGAGATTTTGAACCGCATTTTTCTCTTTCAAACATGGCGAAGGATAGTCGTTACATGTTAGAATTTGCTCGGTCAGCGGGCTTGGAGGTTCCTGCGATTGCTGCCGTTTCAAAACGGATGGAAGAACTCAGTGCTACAGGCTTGGGAGATTTCGATTTCTCTGTTGTCGCAAAACCCTATCTGCATTCGTCGTGATTGAAATCAATCGAATCGATTTGGGACGTCCGTCTATTTTACAATTTCGCGGGCCTGATGCCGTTAGATTTCTCAACGGGCAACTCACCCAAGACGTGCGGCGAGTCAGCGGCGGGAAAATTTCTCTATCGTCTTGTGTGACTGATGCCAAAGGCCGCTTGCAATTCCGCGTGAATCTTTTGGAACACGATGATGGCGGGCTATGGATTAGCGGACTCCCGGAATGGGCGGAAAATCTGGAGACGAGATTAACACGCTATCTCATTGCCGATGATGTGGAGGTTTCTGATCTAACTGGAAAATTTAGCCTTCATCATTTCACGGATTCGCCGGGAGCAGCTGCGCCGGGAGTGATTGTCCGCGAGTCGAATCGCTACGGGATTCCTGGAGTGGATTGGTGGGTGCCGTGTGACCTACAAGTGGAATATCCCGGTGATGTCTTGGAAGGAGATGCCTTGGAAGCCATGCGAATTTCCAACAAAACCCCAGCTTGGGGGAGCGAGCTGATCGAAGGAATTCTCCCGCCTGAGGCATTGTTAGATGGAACGGATATTTCCTATCATAAAGGCTGCTACATCGGGCAGGAAATCATTTCACGGATAAAGTCGGCGGGAAAAGTGAACAAGCTCCTGACACGATTTACTTTCGATTCTACGATCCCCGTTGCTCTCGGATTGTTGAAAAATAGCGAAGGAAAAGAAGCTGGAGAAATCACAAGTATTTCCCCAATCGCCAAAGACGAGAAACGTGAAGCGCTCGGCTTTGTAAAGCGCGGGAACGCAGAAGTTTTCTACCACACGCCAGACGGGACGGCACATCCGCTCATGATGAGCTAATGCAAAAATCTATCGAGCTTGCATCGTGAGTAAGCTGGTTTATTTCTAAGTTCGATATGACTAATATCCACCTTCCTAATCGCTGCGGAGTCATGATTTTACCCGACTGCACGCTGTTTCCTCATGGTGGCTTGCCACTGTTTATTTTCGAGCCGCGGTATCGAAAAATGTTAGAAGAAGCGCTCGAAGGAGATTGTTTTTTTGCGATTGCGCGGCGGTTAGGAGATGAGATTGGAAAACCAGCAGATTACGTTGCGCCTGTAGGGACGATTGGCTTGGTGAGAGCCTCTCGTGAACAAAACGATGGGACTTCGCAGTTGTTAATCCATGGTGTGATGCGTGTGCGGTTCACGGATTGGCATACTGGCTACGATTATCCGTTCGCCAGCATCGAGCCGTTGATCTCTGTTTTCTCACCAGAAGAACAAGCCAATGCAGCGATGAAGACGCTGCGCGGCGCAGTGGAAGATGCGATCAGTCCTCTCCCGCAAGAAGTGCAAGACGGAGTTTTTTCCCTGTTGGATCGTGCCGATGAGCCAGCATTGATGACGGACATCATTTGCCAGCAATTCATCCACGATCCAGATCTGCGGCAAAATTTATTAGAAATGGATTCTGTGGGCGACCGGATCACGGTGCTTTGCGAATATTTACGAAAAGCCAGTCTAGAGGCCGAAGGTTGAAAGCTTCAGCGCGATCCTCCCCGGTGAATCAAACTGGTATTTCGACGCAAGCGGCTTGAGAGCTACGCAAAAGTTAGAAAAGTCTGGCGAGCTAACGAAAAAGGCGAAAGACCCGAAGATCTTTCGCCCTTGATCAAGCTGGCATCGGGATCGGCAAGACGCAGCGAGCTTTCCCGATGGATGATGTTTGAATTATTTTTGTTGGTTTTAGCGACAGGCTTTTTCGCTGGTTTAGCAGCGGCCTTTGGTGCGCTTTTGCAACTTTCTTCGCAGCTTTTTTAGCAGCCTTCTTAGCTGGCGCTTTTTTCGCTGGTGCTTTCTTCGCGGCTTTTTTG
>JAAURL010000013.1 GCA_012032235.1 Akkermansiaceae bacterium
CAAACCGCAAAGACGGCGCGCGGCGCTTGAAAGGAGATGCTAAAGGAGCGGCTGGGATCTTGTGGTCTGTTAGGGATTTGAGAGTCAGGATTTGATTCGATGGATTTTAATGAGCGGGATCAGTGTTTCGCGGTAAGCTTACGAGAAACTTCGTTTTTTTAAGAACGCTGCGAGACGCAGCTCACACAGCCTGCGGCGAGACGCCTCAGCTACTTTTGTAACACTCTCGACAGCGCGGGTGAGTATCATCTAACAAACCGTGCCTGTGAAAAAATATAAACCTATGACTTCCACGACCTTGGCACATGGCCACAATCGGCGATTTCATCGTGGCAGATGTCGCAACATCAATCGCTCCCGCGCTCCTATCGCCCAGCGAACCGCAGAGAGCTGTCCCATGACCGCGAATTAGTCCCTGAAAGCTGAACCAAAGGTCCGCCTTATTTTTGCGGATTTCTGCTCCTCTTTGCGGCTGGAAATTCTTTTTCCTCCAGAACGGCAAATTTGCTAACCGGCCCGATGTTTTTTGAAAATCGCTAGGGTGCGGTCGCGTTCCGTTTTGTGATCGACGCAGGGCAGGGGATAATCCGGGGCCAGTGGGCGTCCGTCTTTAGGAGCTTCGAGAAAGCGGGATGGGTGGACTTTGGCGAGTTCAGGAATCCAGCGTTTGATGTAGATCCCAGTCGGGTCAAACTTTGCGGTCTGTGTCCACGGATTTTGGATGCGGAAATAAGGAGCTGCGTCAGCTCCCGTTCCGGCAGACCATTGCCAACCGCCGTTGTTCGAGGCGATTTCTCCGTCTAGCAAATTTTGCATGAACCAGGATTCTCCCTGTTTCCAGTCGATGTGTAGATCTTTTGTTAAGAACATGGCGACGATCATGCGGACCCGATTGTGCATGAATCCGGTGGCTTTGAGTTCACGCATCCCAGCGTCGACAATCGGGAAACCGGTGAGGCCGCTTTTCCATTTTTCGAATAATTCTCCCGGTTCATCCCATGGCAGCCCACGCCAATCGGGATTGAATTCTTCATCTAACACATTCGGGAAATGATGAAGAATCGCGAAGTAAAACTCCCGCCAAACGAGCTCCTTGATGTAGATATCGATTTCTCCCTGCTGTTTAAAATCCCTAGCAGCCCGTGCTTTCAATGCCTCCGCATAAACCGTGCGGATCGAAATCAGGCCGTAGCGTAAATCTTGGGAAATGCGTGAAGTGCCATCAGCTGCGGGGAAATCCCGCTGTGCCTGATAGCTTTGGATTTTCCCTGAGATGGCTTTTTTGAGGCGCTCCCTCGCAGCTCTTTCTCCCGGCTCTAAAAGCTGGGCTGTCGGTGGCTCCATTCCCCAGGTTACGACGGTGGGAAGTGGTAGGGAGCTTAGGTCTTTCGGGGTGCGCAGAGCTCCCGGTTTTGAAAGGGGAGAAGGCTTCGGTAGATTCAGCCAATTTTTACTATAGGGAGTATAGACGCGGTAGGGAGATCCCCCTTGCGTGAGAACTTCATCGGGAGAATGCAGCGCCACGTCAAAATGGGCGCAGCACTTTACTCCCAGTTCTGCGCAGAGATTGCGGATTTCATTCTCAACAGACTTTCCGAAGGGATCTGGATCGGAGTTGAAATGCAGCTCCACAGCGCCGCTCTCGACGATCAATTTACGCAGCTCCGTGACAGCCGATCCTTGCCGGACAATCAGGCAGCCATCGATCGTTTCTAAATTTCTCGCGAGAGATTCAAGTGCACCACATAGGAAATGCTGGCGATTCGGTCCCGTCCAGTGATGTGCGCCACGCCAGTCACTAAGAATATAGACAGGAATAACAGGTAGCCCTGATTCTGAAGCGAGAAAAAGCCCGGTGTTATCTACGATTCGCAGATCACGCCGGAACCAATGAATCACGGAAGGTTGCTTGTTCAACATTCACGACAAAGTGTTGCTCATGGTGAATTTCGCAAGCCCAGAAAGCAGATGGATTTTTGAAAAGCGTCAGGCGGGCATCTCTTATCCCGCATCTGCTAGCAACTTTTCCACTTTCTTTATCGTTGCTGGCGAGAGCTTACCATCGACGCGTTTAGCTCCTTCGATCACTGCCTTGACCTCAGCCAAGATACCTTCTGCGATGGCTAAACTTTTTTTACCACCACCGTATTTCTTGTCTGGAAAGTATTTGGTGAATGTCGTACCAGCTCTGCTAATCGATAGCCGCCACCCTTCAAAGGCTGCGCTTTCGTAAGTAAATCGCGTTAAATTTTTCTTGGATTTCATGATCTGTAGGTGTTTGAGTGTAACAAACAGGCAATTAACGATTTATGATGGAATAAACAACCAATATTTTATTTTGTTTAGACACAAACTAAAATATTTGGAATAAATTTACGATTGTATATGCGTAGCATGCATATTGCCTCATCAAAAGAGACAATATGGCGCCAGCCATGAGGATAAGTGAAACAAGCATAGAAGAATACACCAAGAAGATGCGCGGCAGGTATGCGCGCCTCACGGGCCGAAAGGCTCGTAGCAAATGACTCGACGAATTCATCGAGATCACCGGATGGGAACGTAAGCACGCCAACAAATTGCTTTTGTGCAAGCTTCGCATCAAAGGGAGACCTAGGAAACGGGGAGCTTCCAAAAGGTATGGAGCTCATTCAGCAAGCCATCGTGCAGAGGCAGAAAGTGTCAGGTGGTGGATTTCGATCTGAAAGCATTTTCTCGAAACCGCCGATCACTAGAAACCCATTTCTGCCTCAGATTCTGGCTTGATCCCCACGCGGGAAAAATCAACGCTGCGCGTCCATGTCCGCTGCTGTTCAACACACTCTCGCCGCTTCAGCCACTCTCGAAGGCACTTCTCTCCACACTGGAGAAAAGGTCACACTCACTCTCAATCCTGCTCCAGAAGGCCACGGATTCAAGTTCCGCCGCATTGATTTGCCTGATCAACCATTCATCGCCGCCGATGTCGACAAGGTCCAGACCGTAGAGCGCGCCACCACTCTGGCAGAAGGCTCCGTGAAAGTTCACACCGTGGAGCACGTCATTTCTGCTCTCACTGGGATGGGTGTGGATAACGCCTTGATCGAAATGGACGCCAATGAGCCGCCGATCGGCGATGGTTCTTCGCGTCCCTTTGTGGAAATGATCAAGAAAGTCGGAATTGTCCCACAAAATGCGATCCGTAAAATCTGGGAAATTCGCGAGCCGATCCATCTGGAAACTGGCGACGGCACGCTCATTACCATCGTTCCCAGCAAGACCTTCAAAGTCTCTGTCACGAACGTCGGTCCGGACGGACGTTTCACCCAGTATTTCTCTAGCGAAATCACGCCAGAGACTTACGAAAAGGAAGTCTGCGCCGCACGGACCTTTGTCTATTATGAGGATGTAAAGCCACTGTTAGAAAAAGGTCTTATTAAAGGCGGTTCCCTGGAGAGCGCTGTCGTGATTCGGGGTGAAGAAATCATGTCAAAGGAGGCGCTGCGTTATCCTAACGAATTTGCCCGGCATAAAGCACTAGACCTGATTGGTGACCTGATGCTCGCAGGAATTAAATTTTCTGGTCACGTCATCGCCGTGAAACCCGGCCACGGTCCAAACACCAAAATGGCGGCTACGCTCAAGGCTGAATACGCAAAAATGCGCTCCATGGTCCCAGATGCAGTGCGGATTCCAGATGGGGAGAGCGTGCTAGATATTAATGAGGTGTTGAAAATTTTACCGCACCGCTATCCGTTCCTGATGGTAGATCGCATCGTCGATTGCCTAGGAGATAATAAATGCACTGGGATGAAAAACGTCACGATCAACGAGCCGTATTTCCAAGGCCATTTCCCTGGCCACCCGATCATGCCTGGCGTTCTCCAACTAGAAGCGATGGCGCAGGTCTCATCCGTTCTGATGCTAAGGAAACCTGAAAACGTCGGTAAAATCGGTTATTTCATGAGTGCCGATAACGTCAAATGGCGCCGTCCAGTCCTCCCTGGAGATACGATTTTTATCGAAACGGAAATCATCAAAGTCCGCGGCTCCATCGGCCAAACCCGCTGCCGCTGCCTCGTCAACGGTGAAGTCGTTTCCGAGGCGGAGCTAAAATTCGCACTGATGGATCGATGAGACAGAATAGAGTAATTTCTTAATTCGGGGGGCGCACGCTTCCAGCGTGCTATTTCCGGCATCCTGCCGGGAATTCTTGGAGCCTCGGATTCAATGAGCGCATCGCGGAGGGGCTTTTCAGCCCCCTTCCGCAGGAATGGGGCAGGGAGCACGCTAGGAAGCGCTCTTTCCATCAAGGCATTCCCACCAATTTTGAAAGAGGCCTAATGATCCGTGGTTCCGTGGGCGATCGGTTGGAGATTTGATATTGGGAAAAACCCGCGCTTGCGAGGTGACGTGAGTTTGCTAGGAAGCGGTTGTGCCGCAGCAAAATGACGTTCGGGAAGTTCTCCAATATATTCCACAGTTCCGGGGAAAGATATTCTTCGTGCTTATCGAGGCAGGACTTTTGCCCGAGCCTGCCGTCGCTGAGACGCTGCTGGATCTTGCTGTTTTGGAAGATCTGGGCGTGAAATTGGTGCTGGGCGTGTTAGGTGGGGATTTAAAAGATCTCTACGACTGGACGCTGGAATGTGAGATCATGGCGGCGCGGGTTTCGCGCCCGATCACGGATCCATCGGCAGTCAGTTGAGGTTTTGGGAATCCTAGGGCGCGGCCAATCGGCGATTATTGATGCGTCTGCGACAGGGCCGTTGGATTTGCCTGTGGTGGACTTTGCTCGCGGGATCGGCGTTGCTAAAATCATCGCGTTATTAGAAGAGGCAATTCTCATCGATGGAGCACCTGCCCACGCGATACGATCAGCAGATGCGGAAGCGCTTTCTGCCCGGACAAACGCGGTTGGTGCCACTTTGCTAAGAGCTGCGGCGGCGGCATGTGATCGCGGTGTGCCACGGGTACATGTTTTAAATGGTCGCCAGCAAGGCGTGTTGGTGGATGAACTTTTCTCGAACGAGGGAGTCGGCACGATGGTGCACGCTGATAGTTATCGGGTGATCCGGAAATTACGGGAAGAGGATATTCCAGAGCTGTTAGGGATGATTGGTCGCTCAGTGCGGCGGACGAAGCTTGTCGCGCGGAACTACGAAGATATTCAATCGCGGATTGAAGACTATCGGGTGTTAGCGATTGATGATAACGTCGTGGGTTGTGTGGCTTTTGGCATGAATATCGTGAAGAGGACTGCGCGGAAGTCGCGTGTCTCTATGTGAAACAAGCCCACGAAGGCAGGGGATACGGGATTGAGCTCGTAAGGCACGCGGAGAATTTGGCGAGAGAGCGTGGGATTTCCCGTGTCTTTGCGCTAAGCAATCGCGCGGCGGATTTTTTCACCGGGAAACTCGGCTATCAATTAGCGAGTGTTGATGATTTACCTAGAGAGCGCCGCGCACAATATGAAGCCAGTGGGCGGGACTCCTTGGTGTTCACGCTCCAGCTAGAGTAGTTTTGAGGAAACTTCCTCCTTTCTTTCATCCGCAAAGGGAGCTAATTGGTATTGATAGATCCTACTTAGAAACTTCATGAAACTCAAATTTTGCGGTGCGGCAGGCACGACAACTGGTTCTCAGCATTTGTTAGAAATTAATGGTAAGCGCATCTTGTTAGATTGCGGTCTTTATCAGGGATCTAGGAAGCATGCTTATGAAATCAACTGCTGTTTTCCCCACTTTGACCCGAAGTCGATTGATGCAGTGATTCTTTCCCATGCGCACATTGACCACAGTGGGAATTTACCAAATCTAACAAAGAAGGGTTTCACTGGAAATATCTTTGCCACTCATGCGACGCGGGATCTTTGCCAAGTGATGCTGGCAGATTGTGCGCGGATTCAGGAAAGTGATATCGACTGGCTGAATAAGCATCGAAAAAAGGAAGGTCTTGAGCCAGTTTCGCCGCTGTATGATGAACAGGATGCTGAGATGTGTTTGCGGCAGTTTGTCACGGTCAGCTACAATCGCCCGATCCCTGTGGTGGATGGTGTTGCAGTGACTTTTCTGGATGCAGGGCACATCCTTGGTAGCGCACAGGTTCTGTTAGAAATTCAGGATCAGGCGGATGGGAAAAAGAAGCGATTTTTGTTTTCCGGCGATGTGGGGCGCGGTTCCAACGAAGTTTTGCGCGATCCAGTAGTGGTGGAGAACGTGGATTTCCTTTTGATGGAAAGCACCTACGGCGGGAGGGAGCACGAAGCGCCTCCCGGCTACGGCGATCATTTTGGTGAAATCATCCGTCAGGCCGTGAAGCGTGGAGGGAAGATTTTAATCCCTGCCTTTGCGGTGGAGCGGACACAGCAGATCCTTTATATGCTCCATGAGCTTTTCGAGCGTGGGGAAATTCCCGAAATCCCAGTCTATGTGGACAGTCCGCTGGCGGTGAGTGCCACGGAGATTTATCGACTGCATCCTGACGCGTTTAATCAGGAAGTTTACGAATCACTCTTTGATAAGCAAAATCCATTTGGCTTTGAAAATCTAACTTTAGTCCGTTCTGTGAATGGCTCGAAAGCGCTCAATGATCTCGACGGCGTAGCCCTGATTATTTCCGCCTCTGGGATGTGTGAAGCAGGGCGGATTCTGCATCACTTAAAGAACAACATCGGTGATCCAAAGACGACCGTGATTTTCGTAGGCTATTGTGCTGACAACACACTAGGTCGCCGTATTCGCGATGGTGAAAAGACGTGCCCATCCTAGGTGGTCGTAGCAAAGTAAGAGCGAAAATCGAGATCATCGATTCATTTTCTGGTCATGCAGATCACTCCGAACTGCTCGATTATTTCGGGAGAATGACTGGGAAAAAGGAGCGCGTCTGGTTGGTCCATGGCGAGGCAGAGAGCGCTCAAAATTTACAGGCTGCGCTTACGCAAATCCACAGCGGCTTAGTCGAAGTCGCCGAGCTGGGACATACCGTGGAGTTCTAATTTTCCGCGTAGCGATGGAGATGTAAAATTTTCTCAACCTTTCCGCTTGATGAGGTGAAAATGTCATCGCACCGTTTCCCCGCATGGCAGTTTCGAAGAAGCAAAAACCACCCACCCCGACAGAACTAATCGATTGGTTAAATGACGAAGGCGTCCTTGAACTCGATTGGGATTTCCCTGAAGATGGCGACTTGTTTGCTGCTGGATTAGACTCAATGGCAGTGATGCAATTAGTCGTAGCAGTGGAAGACCGTTATGAAGTCGAGCTAGGCCCTGAAGATCTAACAAAAGATCATTTGGCCACTCCGACCACCTTGGCAGCATTGATTGCTGCGAGGATTTCATGAACCGCTCCCGCGATTCTTTCGATGTCGCAGTGATTGGCGGGGGTAGCGCTGGCTTAGCGGCTGCCGTCACTGCTGCACGACAAGGAGCGCGGACCATTCTGCTAGAACGCCACGGCTACCTCGGTGGCATGGGCACAGCAGCGCTAGTGCACACATTTTGCGGGCTTTATCTCATACGAGATGAGCTAGGTGCCGTGCTGGCGAATGAAGGTTTCCCTGCGGAAATGGCGAGGCGAATGATCGCTGCGACAGGGCTGGGTCCACAGCGTATGGGACGCGTCGATGTGCTCCCTCAGCATCCGGTAGAGTTCGTCCGCATTGCCGATGAACTTGTCTCTGCGGAGCAGCAATTAGAGGTGCGGTTCCATTCGGAAGTCACAGCCATTTCCCAGCAGGAGAATTGGGAAATCCAGATCGCCGGACGCGGCGGTGCAGAATCGATCACCGCGCAATCCCTAGTGGACGCATCGGGAGATGCGATGGTCGCGACTCTGTTAGGCGCAGATTCATCGATGGTCGATTCCCCCAGGTTACAGCGCCCAGCATACATCTTCGGCGTGCGCGGGATGCTCCCGATGAATGACGAGCTCCGCCTGCAAACGGCGGGATGGATCGTAGAAGGAATCCGCGCGGGAGATTTACCAAATGATGCACTGGGGCTTTCATTTAGGCCATCAGGAAGGGCGGGGGAGATTTTTGGCACACTGGATCTAACAGGTGGAGAAAAAGTAGAAAACTATGATCCTTTAGACGCTGCGTGTCTCTCCCGCTTAGAAATTCATGGTCGTGATGTTGGTTCCAAAGTGGTCACTTGGCTCGCGAGAAAATCGCAGTTTTGGAAAGAGGCTTACATTAGCCATTGGCCGGTGCGGGCGGGAGTTCGTGAGAGCCGCCGCTGGATCGGAGAATATGTCCTAACAGGTGATGATATACTGGCAGGAAATCGATTTGAAGACGAAATCGCCTTAGCAACATGGCCGATGGAATTTCGCGAAACAGCGCGTGGTCCCAAGTTACGTTTTCCGGAAGGAGATCTACCAACTGGGATTCCTTTACGCTGTCTCCGCCCGGCAGGGATCGGGAAATTATTCGTCGCCGGGCGCTGCATTTCCGTGGATCACGACGCACAGGCATCTATCCGGGTGATGGGCACCTGCTTTGCTACGGGACAAGCGGCGGGGAGAGAAGCGGCGAAATTTTAAGCTGCCTTGTGCCATGAGGCGATTAGCGTTTTACAGGTGCTTCGATAATCCCTTCTTCCGTTTCCTGCTTCAGGCGGAGTTGGCCGCAGGCGGCATCGATGTCGTGGCCTTTTTCGAGGCGAAGATTCGCGGTGACTCCTGCGCTTTTTAAAACTTCTTGAAAGGCGCGGCAGTGATTGTTGGGTGGACGTTTCCATTCCAAGCCTTCGACAGTGTTGTAAGGAATGAGGTTCACTTTGGCGCTAACTTTTTTTGCCTGACGAGCCAGAATTTTTGCTTGTTCCAGCGAATCATTCACGCCGTTGATGAGGATATACTCCAGCGTCAGCTTCTGCGTTTTTTTCGTATTCCAGTATTCTAGCGCTTCAAATAGTTCGGCGACAGGCCATTTTTTATTCACTGGCATGATTTGCTGGCGGACATCATCGGTGGCGCCGTGCAGGGAAATAGCGAGGCGGATTTGCTGTGGATGCTCCGCGAGTTTCTTGATTTGCGGAACCAGCCCAGAAGTGGAAATCGTCAGATGCCGCGAACCCAGATGCAGCGTTTTCGGTCCTGTGATGAGGGTAATCGCTTCTAACAAATTATCGAGATTTGCCATCGGCTCGCCCATGCCCATGAAGACAAGTGAATCGACCCGCTCTCCGGAAAGTTGCTCCGCAGCTAACACTTGCCCGGCGATTTCTGAGGCATCGAGATTCCGGGTGAATCCTGCGAGACCTGATGCGCAAAATTTACAGCCATACGCACAGCCGACTTGGGAGGAAACACAGAGCGTGCGGCGGTCGGACTTTTCGCCATACAAAGCTGGATTTGCGGGGATCAGCACGCTTTCTACATAGCGGCCATCGTGCAGACGAAAGAGAAATTTCCGGGTTGTATCAGCGGAGCCCTGCGTGGTGCTGTGTTCCAGAGCAGTTAGCCGAAATGATTCGGCTAATTTCATGCGGAGCGACGCCGGGAGATTCGTCATCGCATCGATGGAGGTGACCTTTTTTTTCCAAATCCATTCGAGAATTTGATCGGCACGGAAAGCTGGTTCACCCGTCTCCTTGAGCCAGGCGGCGAGTTTTCTGGAGTGAAGCCAGTGAGAGACGGAAGCATGAATCGACGAGAACGAGGAAATTCTAGGTTGCGATCACCAAGAGGTCGAGGCTGTAAAAATAAACTTAGAAAATAGCCACCCGCACCATGACTTTAAGCGCAATAAAATCATGTTTGATAGTCGATAATGATTTCTCTGCCTGCTACATCAAATTTTCTAGAATCCACATTCAATCGATTATAAGTTATGAAAACGAACTCAGATACGACACCTGCACTCTACATCGGACTCGGTGTGCATAAAGAAAAAACCTCCATTGCGATCGCCGATCCAGGGACTCGCGGCGAAGTTCGCCACCACGGCGAGGTGGCTACCACCCAAATCGCCTTAGATCGCATCATCCGCCGTATCGCCAAAACCCGCCTCCTCGGTCTGCTCAAGCGCCTCGGCTTGTTTGATTTTTTCTATTTTTTGGATGCGTCTAAAATTTTGAAATCATTACGATTCAGGGTAAAGACTTCACAAATACTCGCCGAGCACTAGGTAGCGGCGATCAGCGTATCGAGCAGGCTTTTTCTTCTCAGACGGTGCAGTTCGAGCGGCACGTTTTTCAGTTTAATAGTCACTCCACTCATAGCGACACCATAACGGATGCGTAATGAATGTTAATTTGCCGCTTGGCATTTAGTAATTCCATTTTGCGATCTCCCGCAGGAATAATGAAGATCAAGCGTGATACTCCTGAATGCTCTTCACGGTGAGCTCGTTGTTTTTCAGCGAGCGCATTGCTTTTACCGAGGCTTCCGCAGCGGAGAGATTGGTGGCATGGGAGATTTTCTGGGCGATGGCGGTGGCGCGGATGAGGATCTCGTCGGCGCGCGACTCGTGGGTGCTCGGGGTGTTGATGATGAAATGGATTTCGTTGTTTTTCATCATGTCGATCACATTGGGGCGCGCCTGTTCGAGAACCTTGTAAACGCGATTGCTCGGGATGCCTTCTTCGGTTAGGCGGGCGTGTGTGCCGCCGGTCGAATAAATTTTGAATCCTAAATCTACTAGATTCCGGGCCACAGCCACGGCGCGATTTTTATCCAAGTCTGCGACGGAGAGGAAAACATTTCCTTCGGTGGGCAGTGGATTGAAAGCGCTGATTTGAGACTTCGCGTAGGCCATCCCCCAGTCGGCATCGATGCCCATGACTTCTCCTGTGGATTTCATTTCCGGGCCCAGAACGATATCGATTCCAGGGAAACGGTTCCATGGGAAGACCGCTTCTTTCACTGAGAAATGTGGTGGGACGATCGTTTGGGTGTAGCCCATGTCTTTAAGCTTTTCACCGACCATGACTTTGGCGGCAAGCTTTGCCAGGGAAACTCCAGTGGCTTTGCTAACAAATGGCACGGTCCGTGAAGCGCGCGGATTGACCTCGATGACGTAGAGTTGCTCATCCTTCACAGCGAACTGGATGTTCATCAAGCCTTTCACATTTAGCTCGCGAGCCAAGTCGATGGCGGCACGAGTGATTTCCTCCTTAATCGAATCTGATAGGGAAAATGCCGGGATGACGCAGGCGGAATCCCCGGAGTGGATGCCAGCTTGCTCGATGTGCTCCATGATCGCGCCGACCACGGAAGTCTCGCCATCGCTGATGCAGTCTACATCGACTTCGGTAGCGTTATCGAGGAAGCGATCCACTAGTACCGGGCGCTCTGGGGAGGCAGTGACGGCCTCACGCATGTAACGGGAAAGTTCCATGTCGTTGTAGACAATCATCATCGCGCGGCCACCGAGAACGAAGGACGGGCGAACGAGGACGGGATAAGAAATTTTGTTAGCGATGATGAGTGCTTCTTCTTCATTTGTTGCAGTTCCAGCTTCGGCTTGTCGCAGGCCGAGCTTGTCTAACAGGCTGGAGAAAAATTTCCGGTCTTCGGCTTGCTCGATCGATTTTGGCGAAGTTCCGATGATCGGCACGCCGTGGCGCTCTAAGTCTGCTGCCAAATTGAGCGGAGTTTGTCCGCCAAATTGGACGATGACACCGTGTGGTTTTTCCTGATCACAAATGTTCAGCACGTCTTCCAGTGTGAGTGGCTCGAAGAAAAGTTTGTCTGAAGTATCGTAGTCGGTGGAAACGGTCTCGGGGTTCGAGTTCACCATGATCGTTTCATAACCCAGTTCTTTCAAAGCGAAGGCAGCGTGGACGCAGCAGTAATCGAACTCGATACCTTGACCGATTCTGTTAGGCCCACCGCCGAGGATGATGATTTTCTTTTTGTCCGACTGCCGCGCTTCATTTTCATCGCCGTAAGTGGAATAGAAATAAGGCGTGTAGGCCTCGAATTCCGCGGCGCAGGTATCGACTAGGCGATAGGTGGGGATGATGCCGAGCGATTTGCGCTGAGCGCGGACTTCATCTTCCGAAGTGCCCCACGCCATGGCGATTTGGCGGTCGGAAAAGCCGAGCTTTTTCAGGCGACGTAGAACAGTCGTCTCGACTGTTACGGCAGACGGGCGTCCCGCCTGTTTGGTAGCAGGAAGGGTGTCATAGTCGGGCTGAGTCAGCGCATCAAATCGCGCGACCTGATAGCTTCCCGGCGGCAGATTGGCAGGATTGTTAGAAATATAGCTTCGGCAATCGATCAGATTTTCCCAACTGCGAATCAAGCGATCATGGCTCTCATCCATCCACACTTTTCCACTGCGCTTGAGAGCCTTATTGATCTCGTGAGCAGTGAACGACTTCCAAGAATGGAGAATCGTGCTGAGTGAATGATCACCAAGCGGCTTTACCAAAACATGCACGTGATTTGGCATGACGACGAAGGAATCTAAAACGTAACGATCGCCATTAAAATGTTGGAGAGCTTTGGAAACAATTTCGCAGCACTCTGGTTTGGCGAGGAGGCATTCACCGCTGCCTTGATCTAACCATTTTTCCGGACCTTCGCGGAAGCGGAGTTCATGTTCGCGAAATGTTTTATAGCCCCAGGGCTGTGGATTGTGCTTGTGCCAAGCTTCCAGCTCTTCCTCCCAAATCTTTAGTTGAGATGTAGGAATGGAATCTCCAAGCCGGAACGTGACGAAGTAAGTGCAGCCTTCTTGATGCCAGTGCGGCAAATGTCTTTGGGATTTGTCTGTTTCGGAGTTTTCCTTGTAGGGAACGAACGCGTCGTCAGGACAACCGAGACGGTTGTCCGCCGTGACAGGCGAGACGCCCATCTTCCCACCTTCCTCAGCGATCTGTTGGAGATGGCGGAGAAACCATGGATCGATCGCGGTGGCGGCATTCACTTCATCAAGCGTCCAGCCATTGACGAAGGCGGTTTGCAGCCAGAAAATGCGCTCGGCATTTGGGATTTGGAGTTTGCGGGTGATCTCGTCGCGGGTCGGTGCTTGTGGGTCTTTTTGATCGAAACCAAATCCCCAGCGGCCCGTCTCTAGGGAGCGGAGGCATTTTTGCATCGATTCTTTAAAGGTGCGACCAATCGACATTGCCTCGCCGACGGATTTCATCGAAGTGGTTAGGATTGAATTTGCAGTCGGGAATTTCTCGAAAGTGAAACGTGGGATTTTCGTGACGACGTAATCGATGGTCGGCTCAAACGATGCCGGAGTTTCCCGCGTGATGTCGTTAGGAAGCTCATCCAGCGTGTAGCCGACGGCGAGCTTTGCCGCGATTTTCGCGATCGGGAAACCGGTCGCTTTGGAGGCCAGCGCAGAGGAGCGGGAAACACGCGGGTTCATCTCGATGACGATCATTCTCCCGGTTTTCGGATCGGTGGCGAACTGGATATTAGAGCCGCCCGTTTCAACGCCGATTTCACGAATGACGGCGAAGGAGGCATCCCGCATGATCTGATATTCCCGATCTGTTAGCGTCTGGATCGGAGCAACGGTGATGGAATCTCCCGTGTGGACGCCCATCGGATCGAGGTTTTCAATGGAGCAAATGACCACGCAATTATCGGCGCAATCACGCATCACTTCCATTTCAAACTCCTTCCAGCCGAGGAGTGATTCGTCGATCAAGACTTCAGAAACGGGAGAAAGGTCGAGACCGCGTGTGATGATTTTTTCGTATTCTTCCCGATTGTAAGCGATCCCGCCACCTTGACCACCGAGTGTAAATGCGGGGCGGATGATAAGGGGAAATGTGCCGATTTCCTCAGCGACTTTACGGGCTTCCTCCATCGTATGGGCGATCCCGGAGCGTGGCATGTCGAGGCCGATTTTCATCATCGCCTCCTTGAAAAGATGACGATCTTCTCCTTTGTCGATCGCGGCAGCATTCGCGCCGATCATTTTGACGTGATGCTTCGCCAGTGTGCCGGATTTAAAAAGCGACATCGATGTGTTTAGTGCAGTCTGTCCGCCCAGAGTCGGGAGAAGTGCATCTGGTTTCTCCCGAATGATGATTTTTTCGACTACTTCCGGGGTGATCGGCTCGATGTAAGTGCGATGGGCGAATTCCGGATCGGTCATGATCGTCGCCGGATTGGAGTTCACCAAAATCACTTCGTAGCCTTCTTCTTTCAGTGCCTTGCATGCTTGGACTCCAGAATAGTCGAATTCGCAGCCTTGGCCGATGACGATGGGGCCGGAGCCGATGACGAGAATTTTGCGGATCGAAGTGTCTTTGGGCATGGTCGTGAAAATTGATTTCCAGCTGTCAGGCAGCTAAATTTCGAGGTGTCTGGCAGGGATCGTTCCACTTGTAAAGAGTGGGATGCTGCGAACCGAAAAGGAAAACGGATTTTACCCAAAGAAAGTACCGAGCGATCAGTGGGCGTTGATCAGAAAAGATTCGCAGCATTCGCCAGATTTGCGGTACCCATTTTCTATTTTGGTCTGAAAAATCAGAAATTCCCAAATCTCTTCGCCAGAGTTTCTTTCCGGAAATCAAAGATCATCTTTAATTTCGCTTTGACGAAAACCCCATGAGCAATTGCGCCGAAGGGACCAAATCCGAGGCCATAATGGACTAAATCCCGCATCAAGATCCCGCCGGGGATTTCCTCAAATGTATGGCGATGATGCCAAAACTTGTATGGCCCGAAGCGCTGCTCATCGACGAAAGATTTCCCCATATCCACGGCTTTGATTTCAGTCACCCATGGCACCCAGATCCCTGGAAAAATCATGACTTTGTAAGTGATGATTTGTCCTTCATGCATTTTTTCACCAGAGAGACTAATGATTTTAAAACCCAGATCGCGCGGGGTGATTTCATCGAGATTCCTCGGTGATGAAAAAAGTTCCAAGCTTCTTCCAGCGTGATAGGGAGGCGTTGCTCTTGCTCCAGAGTGTGAATTGTCATTGATTGGACGCAACATGGGCCGGTAGACGACCCGCGCAAGGGCCCGTTCAGTGAAACTGATTTTACTCTGGCTGATAGAAATTAGCCACTGCTGCCTAATTGGGCGCTTGAACAACAAACTAAACAAAATCAATCGCTCCAAAAAACACTCCATTAAAAGGTGACAAGTCCAGAATCTTTGGATGGTCAGGCAAAGGAACTTTAAACCTTTTGTGAAATCAGAGCCTTTAGGAAAGCTGATTCATCGCAGATCTCAGATCTTCGGCAGCATTTTTTGCGCCGAGCGGGGGATCTGGAACGAAGCCGAAATCGTCATCGCCGGTGGGATCTAGTAGATTTTTGGCATCGGTGTTTAGGCTCAGCGGGGTGGGGGAAATGGTCGTGGCGGGCTGAAGACTGCGCGGGGTTTTATCGATTTGCTCGAGGTGATCGATGGTGGCGGATTCTGGAGCGGCTTTGAGGTCTTCAAATTTTCGAGCGGTGGTGAGAACTCGAGTTTCGAAGGAGCCAATCGCGCTGTTATAGTTTTCGACTGCGCTACTGAGTGAGCGTCCGAGCTTTGAAAAATGGTCGGTGAGCTTGCTGAGACGCTCGTGTAAAGTGCGGCCCAGCTCGGAAATTTCACGAGCATTTTCCGCGATCGATTCTTGGCGCCAGCCGTAGGAAACTGCACGTAATAAGGCGATGAGCGTCGTCGGTGTGGCGAGGATGACGCCTTGGTCCACGCCGCGTTCGATGAGGCCGGGATCGCTTTGGAGGGCGGCGGAAAAGAAGGATTCGCTGGGCAGAAATAGCACGGTAAATTCAGGCGTTTCAGCGAATTGTGCGGTGTAGTTTTTCGATGAAAGTTGTTGGATGTGTGTGCGGACTTGGCGGGCGTGGCGGTGTAAAGCTTCTTCGCGGCGCGCGTCGTCCGGGGCTTCTAGCGCATCGAGATAGGCATCCATCGGGGTTTTAGAATCGACCACGATGGGTTTTTCCTCCCGGTAATCTAACGATTAGATCGGGACGGAGTTTTTTGCCTTCATCCGTTGTAGACGTGTGCTGTGTTTCGAAATCGCAGTGCTCCTGCATTCCGGCGAGTTCTACCACGCGGCGGAGCTGGATTTCTCCCCATTGGCCACGCCCTATTGGTTGGCGCAGTGCTTTGACGAGCGAGGCGGTTTCCTTTTGCAAGCCCAGCTGGCCTTCGCCAAGGGCGCGGACTTGCTCCTTCAATTCCGAATACGCTCCTTCGCGGGCTTTCTCGATTTCCCCGATGCGTTGTTCGAATTTCCCTAATGAATCGGCGACTGGCTTGACGAGTGTCTCGATGGCGACCTTGCGTTTTTCGATATCGCCTCTGGCTTCTTCCGCTTGGGTGGAAAGTGAGGATTTTGCGAGCTGTAGAAATTGTTCAGACGATGAGCGGAGAGCATCCGCAGAGAGAGCCTTAAACGTATCGGAAAGTTTGTTCTCGGCGCGTGCTAAGAGTGCTTCTTTTTCTTTGGCAGCTTTGACTTCTGCATCGAGCCGGGCATTGATTTCTGTGAGCTGGTTGCGATACGTCTGTGCTTCTTTCTCGTTGTGGCCGGAATCTGAAGTGGCGCGGGCGAGGCGTGCTTCAATCTCGGCTGCACGGCGTTCCTCGGACTTTAACCGCTCTGCGATGGAGTTAAATTTTCCTTTTTCGATTAGATAAGTGATGAGCCAGCCGAGGAAAATTCCAACAATGGCGGTGATGATTTCGGTGAGATGAGCATTTAGTTCTGGAGGCATCGTATTTTAAGGCTTGCGGGAGTCGGCTGGCTCGGTTTCGTAGGGCACTGCCAATTTCCTCCGTCGTATCTGACGGTCTGGCGATAGGCAAACTAAACTCCCATAAATACCATGGCACATACACTTCCTGATCTCGGATATGCTTACGACGCATTGGAGCCCACCATCGATGCCCGCACGATGGAAATTCACCACTCGAAGCATCACAATGCATACATCACCAATCTTAATAACGCCATCGCTGGAAAAGCTGATCTTGAAGCGAAGTCGATCTGCGAATTAGTGCAAAACCTAGGCGCAGTGCCTGAGGAGATTCGTGGAGCAGTTCGCAACAACGCTGGCGGTCACGCGAATCACTCGTTTTTCTGGAAAGTCATCGCCCCCGGTGGCGCGAAAGCTCCCTCTGGAGATCTCGCTGCGGCGATCGACAAGGCATTTGGTTCGTTCGATGCATTTAAAGAAGCTTTCGCTAAAGCGGGAGCAACCCGGTTCGGCTCCGGCTGGGCATGGCTTTGCAAAAAAGAGGATGGCTCGCTAACAGTTTGCTCTACCGCCAATCAAGATAATCCAGTGATGGGGCCTGACTTTGGTGGCTGTGGAAATACGCCGATTCTGGGCCTAGATGTCTGGGAGCATGCTTACTACCTGAACTATCAGAACCGCCGCCCTGACTACATTACTGCATTCTGGAATGTGGTGAACTGGGACGTCGTCGCTGAATACTACGCTGGGTAGTCGCTAAATTTAGAAAAACCCACCTCGTTTGCCATACGAACGAGGTGGGTCTAAATTTTTGATTATTTTTAACTGCTTCGCACCAAAGGTGTTTTTATTGCTTATCGATTTCTGGGTGTGGCTTGCGAGCGGCACGAGCCGCATCTAGCTCTGCTTGATCCAATTCGCCGTTGGCGTTGGTATCGATCTTCGCAAAGTGTTTTTGTCTTTTCTCCGGGAGATCCTGGATCGTGATTTTTCCATCGCCGTTGGTGTCTTTTGGGCCACCTCTTGCATCGCGACGCGCTTTCATTTTTCAATGGCTGCGGCTTTTTCCTCTTCAGAAATTTGCTTGTCGGCATTGGTGTCGATTTTATCGAAATGGGCCTTTGCTCTTTCTGGAAGGTCTTCGACAGTGATGGCACCGTCTCCGTTCGTGTCTTGTAGGATTGGTCCTTGTTGTTTCTTGCCAGCCTTATTTTTAATTTCAGCGATGAGAGCTTTTTTCTCTTCGGCAGTGATTTGGCCGTCTTTATTTGTATCTTGTTTATCAAATCTCTCCGCTGCTTTCGTGAGGAATTCCTCCCGAGTCACCGGAGCTTTAACTTTTTCTTTGGTCACTTTGTTTTCTTCAGCATGACCGCTGAAAGTGAGAGCAATGGTGATTCCGATTGTTTGAATGATGGTATTTTTCATGTGGTGTTAGTTGGTAACGGCATCAATATGCACCAGTGAAAATGACCTGAAGATGATGGGTGGGATTTTTCTTTAAGAAATTTTTCAGTGATCGATCATCTTCGCATCATGTTCCTCCATCTAATGCCCGCTTATGCGCTTACTTGTTGCTGAAGATTCGGTGCCTATTCAAAAAGCTATCGTGATTGCCCTCCAGGAAACGGGATATGCGGTCGATGCGGCAGCGAACGGAGAGGATGCACTATGGATGATTCTGAATCATCCGTATGATGCTGTCGTGCTGGATGTGATGATGCCTGGCCTGGATGGTTTTTCTGTTTTGAAAAAACTGCGCGAAGAGGGGAATGAGACGAAGATTCTTTTCCTAACTGCGAAAGATCGTGTGGAAGATAAAGTGCACGGTTTGCGCCAAGGAGCAGATGACTATTTAGTGAAACCGTTTGATTTAGAGGAGTTGCTAGCGCGTGTTGCAGTGTTGTGTCGGAGAAAATATGGAAAAACACAGAGCTCCATCACGATAGAAGATTTAGAAATTGATACTGTGGCGAAGCGTGTCCAACGCGGAGGGAGATTGATCGATCTACGGGCACGTGAGTATAATTTGTTAGAGTATCTTGCGATGCGCAAAGGTGAACTTGTCTCCCGCAGTGAGATCGAAGAACATATCTACGATGATTTGGTTTCTCCGATGAGTAATGTCGTGGATGCTGCGATTTATGTATTGAGAAAAGCACTGGGCGAGCCTGCTTTGATTCAGACTAAGAGAGGACAGGGCTACGTGATGGAGAGTAAAATTTAACTCAACGAATGAAGTCGATTCGCACGCGCTTGATTGTCTGGTTGTTGGTTTGGCTCAGCTTGCTCTGGATCGTGGCGGGAGCAGTGATTTACTATTCAGTTAGAAAATCTCTCTATGCAGATTTTGATGAAGGACTGCGTGGACTGCTGGCGGGAAATCGGCAAAACGCTATTTTCCGGCCCGGTTCTGAGCAGTCCTATCTCTTTGATGAAGGAGGAGATTATTTTTTCCAAATCTGGACCGGGAAGGGAGTGCGTAAATCGAAAAGCCTAGGCGAAAATTCTCTGAAACCACCCAGTGAAGAAATCAACAAGCCAGCATTCACCAATCATTTGTTAGAAGACGGACGTAAAGTGCGCGTGATGTCGCTCCCTCCACGTGGTGGCCCAAAAATCGATCCGGGTGGAGGGATGCGTGATGAGCGAGACCGGGCAGGTCGCTTCCTATTAAAATCAAATTTCATGATCGCCGTGGGCAAAGATAGAAACTCGCTCGAAAGCTCTCTAGCGTATGTGTTCACAGGGATTATCGGTGTTGGGGTTTTGGCGCTGCTAATCACCACAGGGATCGTGCATTTTGTTCTTTCTTATGGCTTGAAACCATTGACGAGCTTGTCGCGCCGGATGGAAGGAATCACGGAGGATAAATTGGAAACGCGGTTCGAGATGGACGGCCTCCCCAGCGAAATTTCACCGATTACAGAAAGATTTAATGGACTGCTAGAGAGATTGGAAAAGAGCTTTCAAAGGGAAAGGAGATTCGGTGCCGACCTGGCTCATGAGCTGCGGACGCCGATTTCGGAGATGAAGTCACTCGCCGAAGTGGGGATCAAATGGCCACAGCACCGTGCGGAAGGAGACTATCAAACGGTCCTTGCCTCGGCGCAACGCATGGAGGCCATCACGCAAAGTTTGCTAACACTTTCCCGGCTAGAAGCGGGAGCGATCCATGCAGCTGCGGAGGAAGTATGTGTGAAGGATTTGATCAATACGGAGCTTTCCGGGCGTCAAGCGGAACTAGACAGAAACGAGCTTTTGTTAGATTTGAATTTGCTGAGCGAAGGGAGAATTCATTCAGAGCCAGATATGCTCCGTATCGTCATGAAAAATCTAATCGAAAATGCAATCCACTACGCACCGAAAGGATCCCGAATTTCCATTTCCTCAAATGCAGGCGATCCATCGGAAATTTTCTCAATTGCGAACGCCGTCGATCATTTTAGCGAGGCGGATTTAGAAAAACTCTTCGAGCGATTTTGGAGAAAAGAAGAATCTCGAACCGATTATTCACATAGCGGATTGGGGCTG
This sequence comes from Akkermansiaceae bacterium, assembly GCA_012032235.1. Classification (GTDB taxonomy): domain Bacteria; phylum Verrucomicrobiota; class Verrucomicrobiia; order Verrucomicrobiales; family Akkermansiaceae; genus Luteolibacter. Next base: position 20,162 of record JAAURL010000013.1, read on the forward strand.
ACATTGGCTAAATCCTGTGCAGAGAAACTGAATCTGGATCTTTCAGCCCGCCTCGAAGAAGGGAAAATTTTGCGATTTATCCTCAGGAAAAATTGACCTGATTGGCTTCAAATTCTTGCCCGGGACGTGGGTGAGCGCCAAGCTGGCCGTCCGCATGACTCACCTCGAAGCTATCTCCCGGGAAACCGGCATTTCTCTTTCTTCTGTTACTTCCACTGCCAAGCTTCTCGCTGAGGGCGGCACGGTTCCCTTTATTTCCCGCTATCGGAAGGAGCAAACTGGCTCCCTGGACGAGGTGCAAATCACGACGATCCGTGATCGGATGCTTCAACTTGCGGAGCTGGATTCACGCCGCAGCGCCGTTTTGAAATCGTTAGAAGAGCGCTCCCTGCTGACTCCGGAGCTAAAGAAAAAGCTGGAAGCCGCAATCACGCTGGCTGCGGTGGAAGATATTTTCGCGCCATTTCGTCCGAAGCGCCAAACCCGTGCGACAAAGGCGATCGAGCGTGGACTCACACCTCTGGCCGATTGGATTTTTGAAAATCAAAACGCGGATGCTGACGAGGAAGCGGCCAAATTTATCGACACGGAAAAGAAGTTCTAACGACTGTGGATGCGCTAGCCGGAGCGCGTGACATCATCGCGGAACGTGTCGCTGACGACGCAACATTGCGCGGCCATATCAGAAAAATTTACGAGGAAGGAGCAACTGTTTCTTCGAAGATCATGTATGGCAAAGAGGAGGAAGCCGATGCACAGAAATTTCGCGATTACTTCGAATGGAGCGAGCCATTTACCACGATCCCATCACACCGGATGCTGGCAATCCGCCGCGGTGAAAAGGAAGGTTTCTTGCTGATGCGGGTAGAGGTTCCGTTAGAAAAAGTCACGGCTGTCGCCTTAGCAGATTGGGTGAAGTCAAGCGGCGGGGCAGGGAGGCACGTTGCCCAAGCAGTAGAAGATGGTTGCAAGCGATTGCTCATGCCATCGATGGAAACGGAAGCGCGGCTGCTTGCTAAAAAACGTGCGGATGAAACGGCGATCACGGTTTTCGCCGATAATTTCCGTGAGCTTTTGTTAGCCTCACCACTGGGAGAAAAACGTCTGTTAGCAATCGATCCGGGCTTTCGCACGGGATGCAAAACTGTAGTGTTAGATCGCTCTGGAAAACTCCTACATCACACCGTTCTCCACGCCACCGCGGGATCGCAAAATCAGGCTTACGAAGCGGCAGTGGAAGTCACCACATTGGTCAAAAAATACGATATCGAAGCCATAGCCATCGGGAACGGCACAGCTAGCCGGGAGACCGAAGCTTTCATTAAAAAACTCAAACTTCCTTCCTCCATTCCAGTCGTCATGGTCAATGAAAGCGGAGCGTCGATTTACTCTGCATCCGATGTTGCTCGCGAAGAATTCCCGAATGAAGACGTCACGGTGCGCGGCGCTGTGAGTATTGGCCGCCGCTTGATGGATCCTTTGGCGGAGCTGGTGAAAATCGATGCCAAAGCCATCGGCGTAGGTCAGTATCAACACGATGTGGATCAGCGTGCTTTAAAAAATAGTCTCGATGATACGGTCATCAGTTGCGTGAACTCTGTGGGTGTGGAAATCAATACGGCGTCGAAGCAATTGCTTTCTTACGTTTCCGGGCTCAATGCTTCTTTGGCGGAAAATATCGTTGCTTGGCGCAATGAAATGGTGCTTTCACCTCGCGAGAGCAGTTGAAAAAAGTCCCGCGTTTGGGAGAAAAAGCGTTTGAGCAGGCGGCGGGATTTCTCCGTGTGCGTGGTGGGGAGAATCCTTTGGATTCCTCTGCGGTGCATCCAGAGCGCTATCAGTTAGTTGAAAAAATGGCGACTGATGTGGGCTGCAAGGTGGAGGAACTTTTAAATAATGAAACGGCGCGTAAGAAAATCGATTTACAGAGATATGTGAACGATCAAGTCGGTCTCCCTACGCTGAAGGACATCGTCGCCGAACTTGCGAAACCAGGTCGCGATCCTCGGAAAAAATTTGAGCTATTTTCCTTCGTGGAAGGAGTGGATAAGCCAGCGGATTTACAAATCGGAATGAAGCTCCCCGGCATTGTCACAAACGTCACGGCTTTTGGTGCCTTCGTCGATGTCGGTGTGCACCAAGACGGACTCGTTCACGTCAGTCAGCTGGCAGATCACTTTATACGTGATGCTTCGGAAGTGGTGAAAGTCGGTCAGAAAGTCCAAGTTACCGTGGTGGAAGTGGATTTGAAGCGGAACCGCATCGCTCTTTCCATGAAATCAAAAGTGGATCTAGATCATCGTCGCTCCGAAGCGGGAGATCGCGGTCCGCAACAAAATCGCCCACGTCCACAAGGCCAGAACATCGGTTCTAAACCAGCTCAGAACAACGATTGGTTTTCCCATGCATTACAAAACGCTAAGAAAAAATAGACTTACCATGTTAGGGCTATTTCCTGTCCCGGATGTGATCGCTCATCGGTGTTCAAAAGCTACATGATTTCATCCCCGCCTTAGTGAGGATAATGGCTCGTAAAGGGCCTTTAGCAGCCTGTTGAAAAACAAGTCCGGGTTCTGCTACACAATCAATTGAGTGTGTTGAAGCCCCGAGACACCGCCGCAGACACTCAGCCTCAGTTCTTGGCGGAGACCAAGCGCCTGCCTAAAGCCACTGCTAGCACCTTCTACCGGAAGCTCGACAAGACCCTTACCCTGATCGGCTTCACTGAAGGGCGTGCGTGAGATCTGTAAGCCCGTGTCTGCCAAGACCCCAAACAAGACAAAATATTGCAAATTCTAAACAATCAATGAAGGCGACTTCTCGGTCGAGCAACCCTGCAGTCTACAGGGCGAAAAGATCCGCACCCTCATCGGCGCACCCGAGGCCGCCTTGTCTCTTCCTTACCCCCGTCCAGATAAGCGATACCCTTTTCCGAGCCAGCCCGGTGGAAATCACTCTGATGATCCGGACGATAGCGAGGCCCACAAAGCGCCTCCACTTCGTCCGTCATCGCCTCATACAGCCCGGTCCGGACAGCTTGGCGCAACACTTAGCGAAACAAATTCGCCGCTTTTCGTTCTTCGCCTTGCAAGAAGGCCTCTTTCAATTTTTCGTGGATCACGGTGGTTGATTGGTTTCGGTTTTAGTGCCCCCATGCTCCCGCGTAAGGCCAACCAGCCACCAACCTATTTTAACGATTCACGGGACACTTCCACAAGTCTGCCCCAATCCATTATCGGACTCCGTCAAATGTAGATGCGCTGAATCTCTGAAAGACTTTTCTATGCAGCTGCGGTAAAAATTTTCTAAGAAATTTCTCCTACTCGTGTCTCCCTTCATGAACTGCATGACCACCCGCCCGCTGATTCATGATGACTCGAACTGCCAGTACTTTCCTGATGCCTGATATCGTCGCAACTCCGGTGGTGTCGCTCCGCCGCGAAGACTTGCCGCAAGAGGAAAAACCCTCCTTTGGGCAAGTCTTCGCGGCGGAAGAATCGCCGCTTTTGCGCTTCGCTCAGAGCTTTGTCGGTCAGCGGGAAACCGCAGAAGACATCGTCCAAGATGCGTTTTTGAAACTTCACGCCCATTGGGAAGAAGTGACGCACCCGCGTGCTTGGCTTTTCCGCTGCACGCGGAATTTAGCCCTCAGCCACATCCGCGATCACCGACGGGAAATACTCATGGAGCCAGACACTGAATGGGAAGGAACCACGCCGAATCCTGAAAAAGCTCTCGGGAAACTCGAAGCGATCGGGGCCCTGCAGCTTGTCATTTCCCAACTCCACGATGATGACCGCGGACTCATTTCCCTAAAATATCAAGATGGCCTGAAATATGACCAGATCAGCCAACGCACTGGACTGAGCGTCAGCAACGTCGGCTACAAACTTCACCACGTCTTGAAATCTCTAGCAGATTCTCTGCGCCTTTTGGGCGTGGAATCCGCAGAAGGATAAAATTCAAATTTTCACCTGCAATGAACCACCATCCTCCAATCGATTCTCTCGATGATGAGTCAGTCGAAGCTCACATCACCGCCTGGGTGCTGGGAGAGGCCTCCGCCTTTGAAAGCGCGGAGCTAGAGCGACTTTGTCAAAAACGCCCGGAACTGGAGGCATTTCGCCGGAAAATGTTAGGTCTGCACGGGCTCATGATCGAGGCGGAAAATGTGAGTGCAGATCATTCTTGGAAGCTCCCTCCTTCCAAACGCAAGGCCATTGATGAAATCATTGCGGGAAACACCCAATTTCCGGACAAAGAGCAACCGGAGAAACAAAATCATCGCACCAGCCGCCGAGCGATCTGGGCAATTGCCGCCTGTCTCACGCTGACAGCAGTGGTTTGGAAATTGATCGATCTCCCACGGAAAAAAGTCAGTGAGGAAATAGGAAATGCCGATTTTCACTCAGCTACAGCAAGTGCCAAAGGAGAGACCTCAAGGATCAGTGAAGTTAGACAAAATGCTCCCGCTCCCGCGAATCCCAGCAATTTTAAGATGCAGGTTTCCTCGCCTCCGGTTGGTGGAGATGCAGACCTCAGAGAGTCGAAAAGCCGAGATTTGATCGCCAAGCAACAGCCCAAAAAAGTGAATGAAGCAGGATCAATCTCTGATTTTTCATTGGATACACCTTTTGCAAACGCGGAGATAGATGATGCATTACCCAAACCGAGCAAGAGCCTCGCTGCGGAATTTCAAGCCGCTAAGGGGGCTATGGAAATCATACCTGCCCCGGTCTCTCCACCGGCAGAGCCGCCCGGCATGTTGATGAGCAGCGCTCCCGCAGGAAGCGCCAGTTCCGATCGCGATATAAGGTCCAGAGCCATGAGGAAACTCGAATCCAAAGATGAATCTCTAACTGCAACGGCTCTGGCAGATCCTCCCAACTCTGCCGTTTCTCTGAATATCGATGAAAGCTCCCTCCAACGGGCGAAATCATTGTTAGAAAAAGGTGAGCGACCTAATCCTGCTGACATCAAAGTGGAGCAATTCTACAATGTCGTGGACTACGGAGATCCGGCACCCGGCAAGGCGGAGCCAGTCGCGGTGACGATCGAGCAATGCGCGCATCCCGTCGCTGCTTCAGGAAATTTAGTGCGTGTTGCGCTCAAAGTTGGCGTGGCGGAAAAGGTGAAAGTCCGAGTCACTTTCAATCCCCAGCGTGTGGGAAATTACAGACGCATCGGCTTCGAGAAAGATGCGCAAAAGACTGAAGATTTTCACGATGGATCCGCAGGCGTTATGATCTATCAGATGGTGACATTGCCACAAGGTTCGGGAGAAATCGGAGAAGTCAGCATGCGCTTTCGTGACGTCGCCAGTGGGGAAATCGTGGAGCGATCATGGCCGATTTCGCACGGGGAGAAAACACCGTCATTTGATCGCGCTACTCCATCCATGCAACTCGCCGGGCTTTCAATTCTAGCAGCAGAGAAACTGCGTGGCGGGCCACTAGCCGATAAAATCGATTTCGAACAACTCGCTACACCACGTGCTGCAGTGAAAGAATTTTACAGAAATAATGAAAGCGTGACTGACATGTTGCAAGTCATTGATCTGTTAGAATAAGAATGCGGATTAAAGCGAATTGATGATATTGCTTGAAGGGGGGCGCACGCTTCTAGCGTGCTCCCTTCCGCATCCTGCGGAAGGGTTTTGAAAAGCTTCCGCGCAGCGCAAACCAAATCCGAGATTCGAAGAATTCCCAGCAGGATGCCGGGAATGGCACGCTGGAAGCGTGCGCCCCCCAGTGAATCAAGAAAGAGTTCTATAGAAGCTCAGGCTGTTTTTCACACAGTATTTACCTCGCTGCTTCCAGTGCGCCAGCGGGGACCGCTTCGCGAAAGAGCGCGGCGGTTAGATCTTCTTCTGCCGGGATTCGGGCGAAGGCGGCTTGGTGGCGGCGGGAGTTTTGTTTCCAGAGAGTGAAGTGATTCGCATAGGCTTCTTCGTAGCGACGGAGAGTGGCGGGCTCGATACGATGGGGGTGATGGGTATTGCGCTCGGGATCGATGAACTCGTAGTTTCCCGACCAAGCGGGACGAGCTTCACTTTCTAAAAAGGGAGAGAAAATGACGATGCTGCCGTGGCGCTGCCCTAGCTGGCGGAGGAGCGGATCGGGATCTGCGGTGAAGAGCAGATCTGATAGGAAAACGCGAATCGCATTGGCACGGAGCTGGAGGCGGCTGAGGTCGGGAGCTTTGGCAGAATCCGTAGCAGGGAGCGAGCGCGCAGTTCCCAGCCATTGATGACTGCGGAGCGTGGCTGGATCTAGGGTGATGGTGGCGTCGCCTCTCACGGCATGGATCGAGAGCGCGGCTCCGGCGGCTTGGGAGCTTTCTGCGATGAAATAAAAAAGCTCAGCGGTGCGTGCGGATTTTCTCTCGTCAAAGAACATCGACTCTGAGGCATCTAGGATCAAGTCCACCACGGGGCGCACTTCCTCCCGGAAAAGCTTCATCGTGTAGCTACCGGTGCGGGCGTAGGCTTGCCAATTGATGTGGCGTGGATCGTCGCCGGGAGAATAAGCGCGGTGATCTTGGAAATCCATGGAGGAGCCCGTGCCGCCACCGGAAAATTCTCCCGCTTGGCCGCGCCAAACTTTTGAGCGCAGCGGCAGGCGCAGTCTACTGGCTGCTGCAAGCGCCCGGGAGTGTGCCTGTTGCAGGGAAGCTAAATTCATTTGGCAGGTTGTGAGAGCTGATCTTCCGTTTCCTGCATGACTTCCCGATAGCGCCGCAGGGCGAACATTGCCGAGATGATCAATAGGGCTAGATAGATGGCGCTCACCGTGAGTGCAGTGGTTAGGACGAAATTCGTTTTAAAGAAACTTTCATTCATCATCGCAATCCATATCGGAGGATTCCACGCGAATATCCATAGCAAGCTTTGAGAATGATTGATGCTCAAAAGAATGTTGGGAATGATTGTTAGTGCGATAGATAGCATGAAAAAAATCAGGAAATTCGTCAGTCTCTTATCCTCGGATTTACTAAAGTGAGCTGAAAGCAGGGCGCAAAAAATGACGCTAGTGAAACAGGCAAACGTCGTAATGATGACCTTTTCATCTACGGGAGAGCGATAGCTGGAAGAGCTATGGAAATTGTGGGAGATAGATATACCACAAAGTGTAATGGCAGAGAGAATGACGGTGTAGAAAACGCCTGTCGGCCAACCGGGAAGTAAAGCGTAACTAGCGAGCTTACCAATCAATCCTCGCTTCACAAAAGGCTTACAAATAGGCGGGAGCAAAATCGCAGGTTCCGTCAATGCCGTGATAATCGCTGGCGTGATAATGATCGCGAAAATGGGAAATAGCGCGACGGTATCCACCGAATCATGAAACCCGACAGCTGCTGCAATCAAGGC
>JAAURL010000167.1 GCA_012032235.1 Akkermansiaceae bacterium
GATATTTCTACTTCAGGCGGTGCCAATGTCGTTGGTCGTGGGCACACGCTTGGGTTGAGGGCGCTTTTCGATCTGCCATCAGCGGAAAAATTTTATCAAACCTTTAGTTTCGGCATCGATTATAAAAACCTATCAGAAGATATATTGATCGGTAAAGATACGGTAGCTTCTCCCATCGAGTATTATCCGGTCAGCGCAAGTTATGATGCGAGTTGGACAGAGGAAAAGAGCTTCACCGAGTTCAGCACGTCGCTCAATTTCCATCTGCGCGGCCTGGGGAGTGACGAGTCTGACTATTCTGAAAAACGATTCAACGCAGACGGGAGTTTTGTCTATCTTCGTAGTGATCTCACCCACACTCATGATTTGAAGTGCGGTTCGCAGCTCTTTGGTAAAATTCAAAGTCAGATATCCAGCCAGCCGTTGGTGAGTGGTGAGCAAATTTCTGGGGGTGGTCTAGGCACGGTACGTGGCTATCTCGAATCTCAATCCACGGGAGACAATGGCATTTTCAGCACGATAGAATACCGCACTCCGTCACTGATTGGCTCTGGTGATAAGAATGATCCTAAGTCTGACGAGTGGCGCTTTCATGCCTTCAGCGATGCGGGAATACTCGGCATTTACGACCCGCTGCCTGATCAAAAGAAACGCACGGGCTTGGCCAGCGTCGGCGTCGGAACTCGGTTCAAAGTTCGTGAACACTACAATGGCTCCTTAGATCTAGGTGTCCCACTCGTCGGCCAAGGCGGAAAGTCTCAAGCAGGTGACATTCGTGTCACATTCCGTGGCTGGGCAGATTTTTAATTTTAGTTACTGACCTTTTTTCTCAATGAAGCACTCGATTATGACATCACTCCGCACTATTTCTGGTCTTTGTTTTTCGCTGATTTTCTCAGCTCCAGCTTATGCTGAAGATGCGAAAGAAAATAAAGATCCATGGTGGAATCCTGACTGGTCAGAACGTGCAAAAATTACTTTCGACACCAGTGGAGACGGTGCGGGTTTGGCGGATCCAGCTGGCAGTGCTGCGGTATTGGTTAGGCTGAGCGGGAATTTTCAAGCAGGCTTTGGTGCCGCGAAAGAGGACGGCAGTGATATTCGCTTCGTCGCTGCGGATGGCAAAACTCTGCTGCCGCATCAAATCGAGAAATACGATGGCATGCTCTATGAAGCGCTGATGTGGGTGAAACTGCCTGACGCAAAGCCTGCAACCAAGGAGTCATTCTACGTCTACTATGGATTTTCAGGAAAGGAAATGGCCGCTGCTGAAAAGCCAACCGAAGCATTTGATGAAAATTTTTCACTCGTCTATCATTTTGCAGAAACGGGTGTAGCTCCAGTCGATTCCAGTGCGAACGGAAACAATGCTGAAACTGTAGGAGCGACCTCGCTAGCAGGCATGATCGGCAATGGACTGCTCTTGTCAGGAGTTGCTCCTATCACCATCCCGGCTAAGCCAACACTCCAGTGGCAACAAGGCCAAACCTTCACTTTATCTACATGGATTAAGCCGACGTCTCTCCAAAAAGACGCAGTCATTTTCAGCCGCAGTGAGGGAAATGCATCGTTCAGTTTATTGTTAGATCAAGGAGTGCCAATGATCAATTTGGCAGGCACGCGCAGCGGAAATGGAGCGCCTATTGCTGCGGCGATATGGACCCATCTCGCCGTGGTGGCCGATGGGAAAAGCCTACAGCTTTTCGTCAATGGAATGCCCTACGGAAATGTGGCTGGCTCTCTGCCTGCGCTCAATAGTCCACTTGTCATTGGCGGGCCAGCTGCTACGGGCACTGCTGGATTCGCTGGCGAAATGGATGAGTTCACTCTTTCAAAAACCGCTCGCTCGAACGGCTGGGTCAAATTGGCAGCGATCAATCAAGGCAGTTCAGATGCTGCCCAACGCGCCGTATCGCTCGGTGAGTCAGAAGGTGGCGAGGCGAAAGCTGAAAGTGGTGGCGCGATGGAGCACGTGATGCTCTTCGGCGACATCGCTAAGAATATGATGTTTGACGGCTGGATCGCCATCGGCGTTTGCATCATCATGATGGCTATCGGTTGGACTGTAGCGGTGAAAAAATTCCTCTACCTCAACTCCATCGAAAAAGGTTCCAAGCTCTTCCTCAAAAAATGGAAAGAGCTGTCCACCGATCTAACCGCCCTCGATACCGAAAATAAATCCAGCGTATCCACTCTAGGCGGCCAGATCGAAAGCTCCCAACAAGCGTCGATTGAAAAATCCCCGCTGTTCCACATTTATCAGATCGGTGCCGATGAGATCCGCCACCGCCTCGACAAAGATAACAATCGCGTCCAAGGCCTCTCCGGTCGATCGATCCAAGCCATTCGCGCCAGTCTCGATTCTGGACTCGTTCATGAAACTCATCGCCTTTCGGACGGCCTCGTTTATCTCACGATGAGCATCGCCGGTGGTCCATACGTCGGTCTGTTAGGAACGGTGATGGGCGTGATGATCACCTTCGCCATCATTGCGAAATCGGGTGAAGTGAACGTCAACTCCATCGCTCCTGGTATCGCCTCCGCGCTGCTCGCGACGGTTGTCGGCCTCGTCGTCGCGATCCCAGCGCTCTTCATTTACAGCTACCTGAATACTCGCATTAAAAACTCCCTAGGTCTGATGCAGGTTTTCATCGATGAGTTTGTCGCCAAAATGGCTGAGTTTTACCGTCCGCCTGCTGGCACGGAGCCAGACAGCACAGGCAGCGGCAGCAAAGCCCACTGATTCAGTTTTGTTTCTGAAAACTAACTAATTTTCACCTCATGGCCTCCGCAGAAGATAAATACGACGACATCAACGTGACCCCGATGGTGGACCTTTATCTGGTTCTCTTGCTGATTTTCATCATCATGACCACGGCTGGTGTCCAAGGCGTAAAAGTGAATTTGCCAAGTGCCAGTTCGAAGTCTTCTGCGAAGATCGAAGAACCGAAAATCCAAGCGGTCACGATTGATCCTGCTGGCAACATCAAGCTGAACACCGTTTCGGTGACTCTCCCTGAGTTAGAAAGCAAACTGGCCCAGCTGAAATCGGCAAATCCTGAGCTGCCAGTCATCGTTCGCGGTGATGGTCAGAATCAGTATCAGGGGATCATGAGCGTGCTGGATGCTCTGGGCCGTGTCGGCATCACCCAAATTTCCCTGGCCACTCAAGAGGCCAAAAAATAAACGCCGAAGGCTATGAATCCTCCAGCAAAGTCTAACAAACATAAGTTCATCATTGCGGGTATGCTCGCGCTGGTTTTGGGCGGTGGAATTATTTCCTTCCTCACTGCTGGGCCGAAGGAGCCTAAAAAAGCGACGAGGAAAAACGACAATCTCGTCCAGATCAATATCCCGCCGCCACCACCACCGCCGCCGCCACCGAAGATTGAGCCGCCGAAGCCCAAGGAGGAGGAGCCGAAGGAGGAAGAAATGATCGAGGAAGTCGCTGCGGAGGAGACACCGCCGGAAGCGCCGCCTGAGGCTCCGCCTGCGGAAACGATCGGCACGAATATCAAAGGCGACGGTCCTGGGATGTCAGGGTTGAGCAGTGGTGGTGGAAATGGTGGCGGGAACCGGAATTCCATCGGTGGTGACGGCCGCCGTGGTAGTAAATACGGCGGCTACGCCTTTAAAATTCAGCAAACGATCAAGAGCGCGTTATCTCAGAATTCTAGCACGAGGAGCGCGTCATTTTCCATGCAAGTCCGCGTCTGGGCTGATGCGAATGGCCGTATCACACGTGCCAGCCTCGTCGGGAGCTCGGGAAATCCAGCGGTCGATCAAGCGATTAGAAATCAAGTTCTCGTGGGATTACAACTTCCCGAACCGCCACCTGCTGACATGCCGATGCCGATTAATCTCCGCATTTCAGCTCGTAAATCATCTTAAGCTATCACTTTTTCTCCATGTCGTTTACTCGTCCATTTCTCGTTGCCTCTCTCTTGAGCACTGCCCAGCTCCTTCATGCGCAGGAAGCTGATACTCCAGCCCCATCTGTCGAAACGTCCGATCCTACGATGGATGTTCCGCTTGCCACGGATCTGCCCGCTGAACCAGCGCCTGCTAAAGAAGAATCTCCCTCTAGTAGCGTGACTCTGAATCTCATCAAACGTTTGGTGAAAAAAGGCGTTCTGACTCAGGAAGAAGCAGAGGAAATGATCCGCGATGCAGAAGCTGATGCGAGGGCGGTGCAGAACGCTGCAAGGGCAGAAATCGCTGCGATGGCACCACCGCTGGAGCCAGAGGATACACGCGTCACCTACATTCCAGAAGTGGTGAAAAATAACATGCGCGATGAGATCAAGCAGGAACTCATGGCTCAAGCTCGCGAGGAGAAATGGAATGAGAACAATGCTCCCGATTGGACTTCAAAATTTCGCCCATTCGGCGACTTGCGCTTCCGCTATGAAGGAACGTTTTTCCCAGAGTCTCGGTTTGAGAGAGATCCTACCACGGGTGAACAGGTGCTGGTGGAAGGAAATGAAAACCGCAGCTTTTTCACTAACTACAACGCGATCAACAACGGCGCTCCTTTCGATCCCACGAATGCGAATCAGAATTTGCCGCCCTCTTTCAATGTGGATCGAGACCGCCACCGCACACGGTTGCGGGCACGTCTGGGCACGGAAATTATGTTAGGCGATGGATTCAATGGCGGGATCCGCCTAGCGACGGGTGATAGTAGTTCTCCCGTTTCGCCGAACCAAACATTGGGTGGTTCTGGTGGAAATTTCTCTAAATATGCAATCTGGTTAGACCGTGCCTTTCTGAGTTATGATGCAGGTCCTGGCGATGGAGAGGAGCTTACGTTTCTGCTCGGGCGCTACGACAATCCGTTTTTCTCTACCGATATTCATTGGGATGATGATCTTGGGTTCGATGGACTCGCGGTGCGCGGGAAGGTGAAGCTCAACGATCAGGTATCGACGTTTTTCACCGCAGGTTATTTCCCGATTTTTAACACGGATTTCAATTTTGCATCGAACCAAGGATCGAAATTTAAAAGCACTGACAAGTGGCTCACTGGCGCGCAGCTAGGGATTGACTGGAAAATCGATGATGATTTCAAAGCGAAATTTGCCGTCGCTTACTATGATTTCAATAAAATTTCCGGTGAGCTTTCTTCGCCATTTACGCCGATCTCTGCCAATGATGCGGGCGATACGGACAGCACTCGTCCGGGTTTTTCCCAGCGGGGAAATACCTACATGCCGCTGCGGAATATCAGGCCGACAGCAGCGAATGGCTTGGGCACGACCAATCAGTTTCAGTATTACGGTCTTGCCTCGGAGTTTAGAAATCTAACGGTTACCGGGAAGTTGGAATATGATCGTTTTGAGCCAGTCCGTCTGGCGCTCGTGGGAGAGGTGACAAAGAACATCGCCTTTGATCAATCAGATGTCGCAAGTCGCGCTTTCAGTAATGGCCGGATTGGTCGCACGATTGATAAGAAAGGTGATTTTGAAGGCGGTGATCTAGCGTGGAATCTGGCTTTCCAGGTGGGTAAACCGGCGATGGAGAAATTTGGCGATTGGCAGGCTGCCTTTGGCTACCGCTATGTGGAATCTGATGCGGTGGTGGACGGTTTTACCGACTCTGACTTCGGCGGCACCAATGTCCAAGGATTCACTCTCAGCGGGAGTATGGCGATTACACCGGCGGTCCGTCTGGGCCTGCGCTGGTTGAGTTCTGATGAGGTGGATGGGCCTGCGTTCAGCTCTGATACGCTCTTGTTCGATGTTAATGCAAAATTCTAATCATTTTATGAAATCTCTCACTACGCTCATTTCACTGTTTTTGTTATCAGGCATCGCCCAAGCACAGGATGCTCCCGATCCGTCGGCGAGACTCCGTGAGCAATTACGCACGGTGACGCTCCAGCTGCGCACGGCACAAACGGATGCTGCGAACGCCCAGGCTGCCAAGGCCGCGGAGGAGCAGAAGACGGCGGATTTGACTGCTGAAGTCGCCAAACTTAAAAAAAGCAATGAAGCAACCGTGAAGCAAAGCAACACGGACAAGGTGCGATTAGAAGAAGAAATCGCGACACTTTCGACGCGGGCTGCGGCACGGGAAAAGCGTTTGGTCGAATTCCAAGAAGCGCTCGATAAATGGAAAGCTGGCTATCAAAAAGCAGCGGAAGTGGCGCGCACCAAGGAGGCGGAACGCGCTGCGGCTGCGGCTGAGGTGATTTCGGTGAGGCAAACGATTGCTGACCGGGAACGCAAGAACATCGCCTTGTTCAGGACTTCGATGGAGATCCTAGAGCGTTACGAAAACTACGCTCTCGGGAAATCGCTAGCTGCCCGGGAGCCGTTCATCGGCACCACCCGCGTTAAAGTCGAGAACATGGTTCAAGGTTACAAAGACAAAGTTCTCGATAATCGCATCAGCGCGAAGAAGCCCTAAGACGCTCACATTTCCCCGTCATGAAACCAAAACGTTTTTACTTCCGTGGCACTCCGCTGTTTAGCATTCCGCTGCGCTACGGAGCACCTGTTTTCGTAGGTTTCACGGTTTTATTAACGGGGCTAAATAGTGAGGCTGCGATCTACGGTGCCGGTCCTTCAGGAAGAAGTTCTGGCACTCCCGCCACGCCAGCTGCCGGTGGCAAGACGCCTGCTGCTGCCAACGCGGCTAGGCAAAATGCGAAGCAAGTTCTAGCCCGGACTAATCGGGCGGTGGGAGCAGCCGCAGCGATGCAAAAGCAGCGCAAAGGCGGCGGCAGCCAGCGCGGTCAACAACCTAGGGAAAATC
>JAAURL010000168.1 GCA_012032235.1 Akkermansiaceae bacterium
AACGGTCCCTGCCTTTGGTTCAAGACCGTTCGGAGAACGGTCCCTGCCAGATGCTTGATCGTCCTGCTGAATAGTTCAAGAAACCCGATTCAGCAGGTTTAGCAAAAACGTCCGCTGCGTGGCTTTTCCTTTCGCTGCTGAACCGTGCTCCGTCACCACTTGAATGCCGCCATTTTTCGGCTCAATGCTGAGAATCCGAAATACGGGCTCCCGGCGGATTCGTAAGAAACAATGCAGCGGCACATCGGGGTGGCTGGCATTCCAGAGATTCCGTGCGGGTGGGAAATCGGGAATTTCACTGAGTGCGACGAGGATCTCCCGGATCATTCGCGCTCCGTGCCGGCGGATCAATTTCCCGGCTGCCCGACGTGCCAAAAGCGTCTCGATCAATGCAGCGGCAGGATTTTGATAATCCTCTTCCATTTCCTGAATCAGCTCGCGGGCATGCAGTGCCATCAGGGCCTGCATTTCCTCGCGCTCGATTTCTCCACGTTCAAAACTGGCGAAAATCTGAGTCGGCGTCGGGATCATCTGGTGAAATAAAATTGGCTGCTAGGGATATCGTGCAGCCGGGAAAATAATACAATCGCGGAAAAAGTGCATTTTCCTGTGATTGCCGGGTTGACAAGCCGCTGCCGAAACCTAGAGTGCGCCCCCCGAGCCGAAAAACCGGACGGACACGAACCTTTACTTTAAGGCACCAGCCATGAGCAAACGCACCTATCAGCCATCCAAGCGCACACGGAAAAACCAATTCGGCTTCCGGGCACGCATGGCCACGAAGTCTGGCCGCGATATTATCCGCCGCCGCCGCCAAAAAGGCCGTAAGCGCCTGATTCCTAAGGGCGTCGAGCTGCAATACAGCCGTCACACCACCCAGCACGGAGTCTAAGGTTTCACAACCTCAGCCCGGCTACGGGAGTCGGTTTGCATCCCTGTCATGAGGCTCCCACGGACATGCAGCATCAACCACCGCGCAGTTTTTGCGCGGGTGAAAAATTCCGGTCAGTCAAAAGCTGGCCGGTTTGTCATTTTGAGCACGCTGCCTGATTTGGAACTGCCGACGATCCGCACCGGATTCATCACCACCAAGCGCGCCGCAAAAAAAGCGCATGACCGCGTGCTTCTACGCCGTAGATTCCGATCTCTCGTGCAAAAATACGCTCCTGATTTCCCGGAAATCCGCCGCTACCTCGTCACGATCGCACGGCAAGGAGCCGCGACGGCTACCTTTGCCGAACTAGAAGCCGATTGGGTAAAGCAAGCCCGTCGACTGGGTTTGCTGGTGCCACGCCCCGATTCAAAACCGTGATTCCGCGATTCCTCACTTTTTTGATCCGCATTCTAATCCGCTTTTACCAACGGATTCTCAATCCCATGCTGAAAGTCGTCGCTGGTCCGGGCACGGGCTGCCGCTTTTCACCGACATGTTCGCACTATTATCTCGGCGCGGTGGAGGCTTACGGCCCACTCCGTGGTTCGTGGTATGGAATTTGTCGGATTTTCCGCTGTCATCCGTGGGGTGGCTCCGGTTATGACCCAGTTCCTCCGCCGCAGGTTGAGGACATTTCCACGAAATCCTGCACCTGCCATAGCAAGGCGCATCACTGATCCTTTCTCAAATAAGCATTTATGTACGATCGAAAAACATGGGTAGTCCTCGCCATCTGCGGCGCACTGCTCGCCACCAATGTCTACTTTTCCGGCCAACAGGCGAAGCTGGAAGCGGAGAAGAAGAAACAAGAGGAGCTTCAGAAAAAACTCGCTCCCAAGCCAGAAGTCACCGCTGAGGTAAAAACTCCGGAGTCAAGCACCCCGACGCCTGCTCCTTCTGCTAAGGAGGAAACCGTCACTCTGGAGAGTAACGAAGTCATTTTTACCCTCACCAATATCGGTGGCGGTATCAAACATGCGGAGTTTAAAAAGCAATTTCAAGTCGGCAGCAAGACTGCACGCGTTCAGATCAACCGTTTTGGCAAAGGCCCCATCGCCGGGCTAGCAGGAGCTGGGGAAGCTCTCGAAAATGCTCCCTACGCTTATAGTGTAGAGGAATCGATTCCTAACAAAAAAGCTGTTTATGTCGCTCAGCTGCCATCAGGTCTGAAGGCAAAGAAAGTTTTTTCCCTCGTGGCTGACGGCAAGCCGGGAGCTGATCATTTGTTAGATTTTGAACTGAAATTAGAAAACGCCTCGACCGTTGCGCTCAATCTCAGCCAATGGAGCATTTTCCTGGGCGAAGCATCGCCGCTCTATCAGGCAGAAGTCGGTCACCAAACAGGCTTCTACTGGCAGACCAATGGCGAAATGCATTTCAAAGATAGTTCCAAGTTCAAAGGCGGAATGTTCTGGGGGCAACCTACTGACTTGCTCAAAGGCACGAGTGAAAAGCCAATCGATGCCGCCGGTGTGACCAATCAGTTTTTCACGACGGTGATTCATCCCGCAGAACCTGCCGTCTCCAGCGTCTGGTCCAAGCACAGCGATGTGAAACTTTCAACTGATACAAAGCCCTTGAGTTCCGTAAATGCTGGGCTCCAGCTCCCAGCCGCCACGCTCAATCCCAATGAATTTAAAACGCTGAAGTATCTCATTTTTATAGGACCAAAGCACAACACACTGCTCCGTAAAATGGACAATGCCCGCGGCGATGGCTGGGCTGATGTCATGCAATACGGCTGGTTTTGGTTCGTCTCTCGCCCGCTGAATTTCCTGCTGAATCTCTATCATAATCTCATCGCGGGCCTGTCCCCAAATTGGTCATGGGGACTAGCGATCATTTTACTAACCGTCACGGTCCGCACCTTGATCTGGCCGCTCCATGCCAAGTCCACTCATACGATGAAACGCATGGCCAAGCTCCAACCAGAGATGGCAAAAATTAAGGAAAAATATCCTGACGATCCACAGAAAGTCCAAATGGAGACGATGGGGCTTTATAAAAAATTTGGCATCAATCCGCTGGGGGGCTGTCTCCCGATGCTGATCCAGATCCCGATTTTCTTCGGATTTTACCGGATGTTAGAATACGCTGTCGAGCTCCGCGGCCAAGGCTTCCTCTGGGTGAATGACCTCTCCCAGCCCGACACGCTCATGCACATCGCTGGCATTCCTATCAATATTTTGCCCGTGGTCATGGCGATCAGCAGCTTCCTGCAAATCCGCATGACGCCGAAGACTGGCGACGCGATGCAGCAGAAGATCATCATGCTCATGCCATTCATGTTCTTCTTTTTCTGTTATAACTTCGCCTCTGCTCTCGCTCTCTACTGGACGACGCAGAACATTTTCTCCATCGGCCAGACCTGGCTGATGAGTAAGGTTCCAGAGCCCGAGCTAGTCGCCCGCCCAGTGAGCACGAAGAAATCCTGGATGCAGCGGATGGCCGAGCAACAAGCCGAGATGCAAAAGCGCCAGAAACAAGGCGGCAACATGCGCGATGTCACTCCAGAGGCGAAGAAAAAGCCGCGCACGCCCAAGACTGGAGGCTAACATTTCCGCACTCCCGGTTTACTTCTGGAGAAAATAGCCCCTTTGCTTTTCTGAAATCGGCAGATCTATTTTCTCCATCACGGCTAACATATCTTCCCAGACTTGGCGCTTCACTGGATTGCTCCCGCCACTCTGTAGCAGGTAGCTGGGATGATAGGTGACGCGCACAGGCGTGCCTTCAAAGTCATGCCAGTCGCCGCGCATCGCTGTTACCGTTCCCGCGAGATTCAATAAACCTTCTGCTGCCGTGCCACCCAGAGCGATGATGCATTCGGGCTTCACGATCCCGATTTCCGCCCGAACAAATGGCATGCATGCTGCCATTTCCTCCGGCGTCGGTTTCCGGTTATTCGTCGTTTGACGTGCGGTGGCTGGGCGAAATTTAACGATGTTAGAAATGTAGACTTCCTCCCGGGGGAGACCCATGGCTTTTAAAATATCGTTCAACTTTTGCCCGGCTGGACCCACGAAAGGCTCGCGCTCTTTTTCCTCCTGATAGCCAGGAGCTTCACCGACTAACATGACCCGGGCATCGGGATTTCCTGTCGAAAAGACCATCGTCTCCCGCAGCGAACCGAGAGCGCGCGCGGGAGCCCAGTTTTCCGCTTGGCGGCGTAGAGAATCTAACTGCTGTGCTCGGGTTTCTCCCTCGATCATCAGCGAACTAACAGAAGCGGGAGCGGCAGCTTTAGCGGGAGAGGGGAGTGATTGCGAGGAGGGGGATACAGGTGCGGTTCCTCCTTTTTTCGACAATAGAAACAAGCTGCGCAGAGTATCGCGTGCTCCTTCATCCAGATGCACATGGGTCACGCCACGAGCTTGCTCGATTGAAAGAAATTCTAAAATGGCGTCAACTGGGCGGATCACGCGGTGAAGCTAGCGATTTGCCGGACGTGACGCAACCGTTGGATTTGTGGCATTTCCTTCTGCTTGCCGCACGCGCCGATTTGGTCCAGATTCTTGGCATCTCACCCGGCTTCGTTGCCATTTTTCCATGTCAGAAATCCCACCACAGCTCCCCGTTCCTTACAGCGCGCCGCGTTGGTATTCTGCTCCTAGGCTTTGGAAAACTCTGAAAAAAGCCGCGAACAGCGCGGGCCGCAAAACGCTCCTCACCGCGCTCACTTTATTTTACTGCCTGAAAGATAAAGACACGCCGACGTGGGCAAAGGAGTCATCGTCGGCGCGTTAGGTTACTTGGTTTTACCTGCCGATGCGATTCCCGACATTCTCCCTGGCATCGGCTACGGCGATGACTGGGGAGCGCTCGTCGCTGCGCTCGGCACCGTAGCTGCTTACATCAAGGACGAACATAAAGCAAAAGCCGCCGCCCAAGTCACCCGCCTACTGGGTCCCGGAAAAGTCGTAACCCCCCCAGAATTCTCCGAATAATCTTCCTCTTTCTTCCGTTAAGTCCGCGACATCATGAAACGAATAGCCCTCATTTTCAGCCTGCTTTCCGCGTCTGTGCTGCATTCCTTCGGCGAAGTGAAAGTAGATGAAGAAGCCTTCGGCAAAAGCCTAGGCGGCTGGGCCAAGCGTGACAAAGCTACCGCCGAATATCCAATTTCCGGGGCCACCTACCGCACTTACAAGCCGGAAATCAGCACGACACCGGAAGGTGGGATTTTCGTTTCCGTGCGAATTGATCACGTCCGTGGCTGGCTATCATCGGACGACCACGCCGTGTTAGAAATCACCGTTAACCCGCAAGGGAAAATCAGTTCCGCCCAGTCCAATATCGCGATCCAGGGAAAGTCGATCACCAGCGATGTCATCCTCAGTGGAAATGAAGCGGGCAAAGCACTCCTCGCTCCAGAAGCCGCCGTACAAGTGGGGACGGATTTAATCGCCAACCTATCAGAAAAAATTACTCCGCGAAAAAATCGTCGAAGCAGGGCGCGTTTCCTTCCCCGCAGTTCTCCGCCACAATTACAACAAACTTTACCAAGCCATCCGCGTAGAAGCCGCGCCCACACCAGAGCTGCCGTGGAACAAGCCGACCGCTTCAGAACCGCCCAAAGCGCCTGAAAAAGCAAAGGAGACGCCCCCAGCAGAAGCTCCAAAACCGGAAAATGCTCCGCTGGAAGTCAAGTCGCCAAGCTAACCTTTTCTTGGACGAGATTCACCCACGCGGGTGAAACTGCTTGTGAACTGATTTCAAACGCTGCCGATCAACGTGAGTATAAATCTGCGTGGTGGAAATATCTGCATGGCCTAACAATTCCTGAATCACTCGCAGGTCTGCACCGCCTTCTAACAAATGCGTCGCAAAGGAATGTCGCAGCAAATGAGGATATACATTTTGATCGATGCCCGCGAATTTCGCTCGCTCCTTCACAATTTGGCGCACGCGATCTGGCGATAATGCCGTGCCACGAATACTCAGAAAAATGTGTGATGAAGTTTTCTTCCCTACCAAATTCGGGCGCTCATGACCCAAGTAGTTAGAAATTGCCTCCCGCGCTTTATTTCCCACCCGGACGATTCGCGTTTTCCCGCCTTTTCCCGTGATTCGGAGGAATCCTTCCTCAAAATCCATTGTTTCCAACCGCGCTTTGCACAGCTCAGAAAGCCGCAAGCCGGAGGAGTAAAACAATTCCAAAATCGCCAAATCACGCCGCCCCAATGGCTGTGCGGGATCGATCGATTCCAACAGTTTACGGATCTCCACCGCATGCAATGTTTCCGGTAACGTCTGATCCGGTCGCGGAGCTAACAATGGCTCAGCCGGATCCATCTCAAGCGTTTCCTTCAGCACCAGCCAGCGGAAGAAAATTTTTAAATGCACCGTTGTAATCCGCAGTGACGCTGCATTCAGTCCATCGGATTTCCTTTGATTCAGAAAAGTTGCCAGATCATCCGTGCCGAGATCACGCAAAGGCTGATTCACTTTTTTCATCCAGGCCGCCAACGCATCTAATGTCTGCCGTACCGAAAGTTGATAGGCATCTGAAAGCCCGCGCTCCGTCGCTAGATAACGAATAAAACGATCACAGCTAACTTCCATGAGGAAAGCATTAAATCATAAGCACTAAACTCTAAACGAAAAAGAGTATCGAAGTTATTGATGCCAAAAAGTTAGCACTAAAACTGGCTGGCGGTGAATTCACCGAGCCAAACATTAAAATGCGAGTCAGGAGGACAGACGTCATTCACTCTCTGGTTATCAGGGCATCTACATTTGAAAATAGCGTAAAATCAGAGTTTATACGCTATTTTCAAGTGTCGA
>JAAURL010000169.1 GCA_012032235.1 Akkermansiaceae bacterium
AGCCAGTGTCAGCGCAGTGGCTGGAGCAAATACCGTAAAGATCACAAGAACAGGACCAGCTCCTGCTGCAAACACCGACGTCTACGTCGGTTTTGATTTCTTGAAAATGGAAGTCGATACCGATGCTCTGGCTGACGGCGACAGCGATGGCCTCCCACGCTGGTGGGAAAGAGACAATCGTCTGAGCGATAGCAACACCAGCGACGCAACAACAGATCAAGACAACGATGGCCTCACCGCACTGCAAGAATACAACGGCGGAGTAAAATCCAGTGATGCAAACAGCGCAGATACTGATGATGACGGAGCCAGTGATGCCGCTGAACGCACTGCCAATAGCGACCCTAATCTAGCAGATACTGACGGTGATGGACTACGCGACGGAGACGAACTTTCCATCGCCCCAACATCATCACCCACCCTGATTGATACCGACTCCGACACGTTTCCAGATGCTTGGGAGAAACGCGTAGGAGCAAATCCAAATCTGACTTCTAACACACCAGTTGCATTTCCTGGAGCGATTGGTCTGAACTTCGTTTCATCCAGCTCACCAGAAGGCACCGTGCCATGGTTCATACCAGCTGGTGTCGTGCCACAGCTAAATTGGAACAACACCATTCCCTTCGCACATACGCCCGCGATAGCGGAAACACTGCGGTCATCGTTTCACCAAATGCTGGGGCGATGTCTCGTTCCAATGGAGCAGCTGTATCAGGGATGACTTTCTCATGGACATCGGATGGGGTCGGTTCGGTATCGAATGATGGCAGCGGGGATCAAAAATTGATGAATGGAATGATCCGTGTCCCAAGTAGTGGAGCTACTCCAGCTAAATTAAACCTCACAGGGATTCCGTTCACAAACTACCATGTTATTGTTTATATCGGATCTAGCTATGATGGTTATCGTGCTTCTATAGATTTAAATAATGAACCCGCTACGATTCGCCAATTTACCACATCATCTTCAGCAGCACGTGGCCGCTGGGAAGAAATCCGACCTACCTTAAAAACTCCTTCGCCCGTTGGCAACTATGTCCGCTATACGAACCGGACAGGCTCCGCGCTAACGATTAATTTAAACTATATTGATGGCTATGATATCGGAATGCATGCCATTCAGTTGATCGATGCAAATCTGGATTCAGATACATCAGGAATTCCCGATTGGTATGAAATGCAGTACGGATTACAACCAGCCTCTGCAGCTACCGCCACCGCTGATCCTGACGCTGATGGATTAACGAATTCCCAAGAATACACCCGCGGCTCAAATCCTAAAAAACTCTGATACCGATGGCGACGGGCTAAAAGATAATACAGAATCAGCAGCAAATGCACTAACGATCGATAGCGATGGCGATGGTATCAGTGATTTTGTTGAAGTGAATTCTCCGTTAGCGAGTAATCCAAATTCTGACAATACCGATAGCGATGGCCTAACCGACAAGGAAGAATCTGAGATTGGATCAGACTCTAACGTGGCAACACCCAGCTTGATGCCAGTCTATACGGGAACGCCCGCCAAGACATGGGAATGGAAATTGGAGCCTATCCAACTCGTGTGGGATCACCGTCCCAGTGCAGGTGGTCGCAACTACGAGGGTGATGAGACATTACTCAATTTTCACCTCAGACAAGTAGGAACTCCATCATACTCACAAAGTCTGCGGATGCAGCTACAATATCGTGAAGGCAGAGTGAGCTATAATTTTTGGTCAGATAATTCTGTAGTATTTAGCAATACGAATCCGAACGATGATATCTATTTTTATGATTATAATAACCCGCAGTCAGATCTGACGAGCGCACTCGGATTCAGTGGATTTGGACCGGCAGATCTATCTGATAAGTTACGGTTCCGAATGTTCGCCACACGTGGAACCACAAACTCTTGGAACGTGAATTTTAAAATCGAAAATATCACCCGTGGCACAACTCTCGTCTCTAAAACTGTCGCTACATCCACAGCCGCGCCAAATTTAGACGATGGCACCATGGTGTGGAGCAACAATAAAAAGCCGGACGATGAACCTGCGAATATTCCCAGTCTGGAGTTAAGCCAAAGTTGCCGCCTTTTCATGACGAACACAGCCCTAGACACACTGCCTGCATTCGTAGCATTTGCTGATACAGATGAGGATGGAATGCCAAACCAGTGGGAGGATACTCATCTATTCAACAAAAATTCCAATACAGATGCGCTGCTAGATGCGGATAACGATGGTCTAAAAAACCGTGAAGAATTTCTCGCAGGCACCAATCCAAAAGCTCCAGACACAGATGGCGATGGAGTCAATGACAAGATCGAATCAACGGAAGGATCGAATCCGCTAGTGGCAAGTATCAAACCTCCATTTGCTAACGGGGGTGCGACTTCAGGAACTGATTTCAACAACAATGGATTACCAGACGCTTGGGAGGCTCGCTACAAGTTTTCAGGCATTTCCTCCAGCACAGACAGCGATAACGATGGTGCCAGTAATGCAAAAGAAGCCGCTTGGGGGACAGACCCTTTTGACGGGAATTCTAAAATTGCGATCAGCCTACAACCATCTGGAAACGATATCGTTTTATCGTGGACAAAAGGTTTGCAAAAAAACCAAAGAATTTCTCGTTCCAGCAATCTAACATCATGGGAAAATTTGGTTCTCCCCGTTACACCGGGAAATCCAAATGACTCCGCTAGAGTCAATGGCCAGCTCACCGCCGCCTCTTCTGCATTTTTCAATGTCGATACACATGATAAAGATACGGATAGTGATGGTGTATCAGATTGGGATGAAGTTTTTATATTAAATAGTAGCTCTACATCACCCAACAGCCTGCGAAATAGCTCGGTAGTTCTCAATAGTTCAGGAAGTGTTACAGGAAATGTTTCTGGCGACTATGCAGCATTTTCCAGCCACTTTAAAAATTCCTTACCCGGTGCCCCCAGTGGCCAGATCTCCCGCGAACGAGCCGCACGCTTTCTCCAGCAAGCCACATTTGGTCCGACGATGCAAGACATCGAGCGTGTTCAGACAATGGGAATTAACAACTGGATCGATGATCAGATTTCCAATCAACCAGTCACGACTCAAAGTTCATACATCGCAGAAATCACCCGTGATGTGCGTGGACCTAAGCTAGATACTAGCTATCTCACATCTGGGGAAACTCGTGTATCAGGCAATAATACGATGACTGCATTTGCCCAAGGAGCGATTAAAGGACCAGATCAGCTCCGTCAACGTGTTGCTTTCGCTCTTAGCCAAATCCTCGTCACTTCACGCCGTGATGCTAATCTCTCAGAGCTAGCCTTCGGCATGACGAACTATCAGGATATTTTCATCCACAATGCATTTGGAAACTACCGGGACATCATCGGGAAAGTTTCCTTCCACCCAGTGATGGGGCATTATTTGAGCCATTTGGGAAATCAAAAAGCACGCCCGGAAATCAATCAGTTTCCTGATGAAAACTATGCACGTGAAGTGATGCAACTTTTCACGATCGGCCTCTGGGAGCTAAATCAAAATGGCACTCGTAAGCTCAATAGCAGCAGCGAACCAATCCCTACCTATACAAATGGTGATATTACTGAAATGGCACGCATCTTCACTGGCTTCTGGTTAGGTGGGCAAGAATGGGGCCGTGGAATCGGCACAGATGAAAATTACATCGTCCCAATGACACTTTGGGTCGAAAAACACGACTTTGAGGAAAAGCAGATGCTACAAAGCCTAACAATTCCGAAGCGTCCCGCCACGGAAGACAGCGCGAGACGAAATGTAAATGATGCTCTGGATTTCCTATTTAATCATCCGAATACTCCACCATTTGTTTCACGACAATTGATTCAATATCTCGTCACCAGCAATCCGAGCCCAGGCTACGTGGAGCGCGTTGCAAATAGTTTTGCCAACAATGGCAGCGGCAAACGAGGAGATCTGGCAGCTGTAATTCGCACAATTCTCATAGATCCAGAAGCACGCCAAGTCAGCTGGTCGCATGGTTCACCTTCATTTGGTAGATTAAAGGATCCAGTCCTGCGCACAATCGGTATTGCTCGTGCCGGTAACCTTGCACGCTTTCCTAAAATTAGCTGGTGGGACTACGGAGATTTTTATGATTCCGCGCTGCAAGCACCTAGCTTCGCCCCCAGTGTTTTTAATTTTTATCGCCCAGACTACCGCGCTCCGGGAGTGATTACCAGTAATCAACTTTCCAGTGGAGCTTTCCAGATCGTGAATAGTTATTCGGCGATTTCCTATGCGCGCAGGATCTGGGAAAATACACTCTACGGATTTAGACTGTATGATCGATATAGTTACCAGCCAGATTACAGAGAACTAGTAGAAGTCGCGAATGATCCAGCCGCTCTAGCTGACCGATCTAATCTTCTTTTCTGCGGCGGCATGATGAGTGCGTCCACCCGTAGCACGATGATTACAGCTCTAACACAAGCTCCAGCTACCGATCTACTGCAGCGCGTCCAGCTAGCAGTTTATATCGCCTCAGCCTGCCCTGAAGGCGCAGTTCAACGCTAAACCCAACAACCCCCATGTCACTAAAAACAACTTCACGCCGTAGTTTCATCCAGCAGCTCGGCTGCGGTGCGATGTCTACATCCGCTCTTCTCAATACGCTGTTGAATTTAAAGCTCGCCAATAGCGCTGCCGCAAATGACCTCGGCACTGGCCCTGATTGCAAAGCTCTCGTTTGCATTTTCCTAGGTGGTGGCTGCGATTCTTTCCAGATGTTAGTCCCATGGGAGCAAACAAAATATAACACCTACGCTGCGACGCGTGGCACCATCGGCGTGGAAGGTGGGGTGGCTCTCGGGCGTGATACATTGTTACGGCTAGATGGCGCTTCTGCTGATTTCGGATTCCATCCATCCATGGTCGGCATGCATCAAATGGCGACTGGCACGGGTGACTTTGCGGGGAAAAGACGTTTAGCTACCGTTACTAATATCGGCACGCTCGTCGCCCCCACCACGAAGGCGCAATACCTAGCATGGGAAAATGGATCGAATAGTTCATTGCCTATTCCGCGGGCGCTTTTCTCCCACAGCGACCAAACGGAACAATGGCAAACTGCCATTCCACAAGGTGCCACTGAACTAACAGGTTGGGCAGGCCGTGCCGCTGACATTCTCAATTCCGCCTACAATACGGGAGCCACTTCCATGGGGATTTCTCTAGCAGGAAATAACACTCTCCAAGTCGGTCGTAATTCCAGCCAGTTTGTCATTACGCCATATGGCTCACTCACTTTTGATGATTACAGTGCGACTCATCAGAGGAAAAACGTCGCATTGCGGAGCACTCTACAGCAGCAGTATGCAAATCTGCTCAATCAAGGTTTTGCGAATCTTACAAAAAGTAGTGACGACGCGCAGTTAAACTTCCAAGCGCAGTTCAATTCCGCAGGAGCGAATCTAGGCGCGGCGGCTCCTTTATTTACCTCTAACAATTATCTCATCCAAACGATGAAGGCCGTCCTGCAGTCGATTAAAATCCGCACTTCCTTGGGTCTACGCCGTCAAACGTTTTTCGTGAATTGGGGCAACTGGGATATGCATGGTGATTTGCTAGTACCGCAGGCAAATGAGCTATCACAACTGGACGCTGCGCTCACCGCGTTTCAGAAAGGCCTAGAGCTGTTAGGCCTCGCCAACGATGTCGTCACTTTTACTGCCTCTGACTTTGGGCGCACGTTACGCTCAAATGGCAGTGGCACCGATCATGCGTGGAGTGGAAATGCCTTCGTCATGGGCGGCCCTGTCGATGGGGGGAAAATCTTTGGCACTTTCCCGGATCTGACTCTAGATGGCCCACAAGATGTCGGTTATGGTGGACGTTTGATCCCGACTGTTTCCATCGATGTCTACTTTGCAGAAATGCTGCGCTGGTTTGGTGTTTCAAACACAAATATGGCGTCCGTTCTTCCAAATATCGCCAATTTCTGGAATCCACTTTCGGGCACAGCACCGCTGGGATTCATTAAACCATGACGAAGCGCTCCCATCAAAAGGCACTGTTGCTGGCAGGTTTCGCCATACTCTTCTGTCTGTTAGCATGGAAGCTCCTACTCTCTTTGGATTCATCTTCTACGTCAGCAACGCGGCCCATTGCCGAAAAGGCCAAAGAAGATGTGATCCCTCCGGGAATTATCGTCACAGAATCCAACAGCGCTTCTGCATCGCAGCCTTTCCAAGCTAACAGCCCCACCAACACGGGAGACAAGCTGCTAGCCGGTTACGCCGATCCAGGACTTCCACCGCAAAATGACATCCAGCTCATGGCCCGCGCCATCTCTACGTTTTTCGTCATTAACAAACAAGCCAGCCAGCTCCCACTTTCCGCGAATGAAGAATGGGCCGCCGCCCTCAGCGGAAAAAAGCCCGGCACTGAGCCGTGGATCTCCAACCAATGCCCAGCAATCGATTCCCAAGGACGTCTCGTCGATCGCTGGGGAACACCGCTTCATTTCCACTCGTTAGGCGGAAAAATGTGGGAGATCCGCTCCGCAGGACCAGACCGCAAATCATGGACATCTGATGATCTGTTAGAAAAAACGAGTGGTTAGGGTAAAGTAAGCGTAGTCCAAAGCACCGTGTTTCTACCGTTGCAGATGAAGTATCGTTGTCGTCATCGTTTT
>JAAURL010000170.1 GCA_012032235.1 Akkermansiaceae bacterium
CCGATTCGTTTGGAGTGCTGTTCACTCCCGTCGTGCTACTGTCTTCACTCTCTGCCCCCACGACCACCGTGTCGCCAGAGATCGCCACCGAGGAGCCAAAGTTGTCATTTGCACCAGTATTTGAGGCCTTCAGATAAGCCTGCTGACTCCAGATAGTGCCACTGCGGGCAAAGACATAGGCAGCTCCTGCATTCAGAGCCGATTCGTTTGGCGTGCTGTTCACTCCCGTGGTGCTGCTGTCTTCATTCTGAGCCCCCACGACCACCGTGTCGCCGGAAACCGCCACGGACCAGCCAAAAAAGTCATTAACGCCGGGATTGGAGGCCTTCAGATAAGCCTGCTGGCTCCACGTTGTGCCACTCCTTGCGAAGACATAGGCCGCTCCTGAATTAGCAGTCAATTCGTTTGGCGTGCTGTTGGCTCCTGTCGTGCTACTGTCTTCTAAAAAAGCTCCCACGACCACCGTGTCGCCAGAGATCGCCACCGAGAAGCCAAAGTTGTCAGTTGCTTCGGCGTTCAAAGCCTTTAGATAGGCCTGCTGGCTCCAAGCCCCGCCACTGCGCACGAAGACATAAGCTGCTCCTGCATCACTGGCCAACTCATCCGGCGTGCTGTTCACTCCCGTCGTGCTACTGTCTTCACCCTCTGCCCCCACGACCACCGTGTCGCCAGAAACCGCCACGGAACTGCCGAATAGGTCATCCTCTCCCGCGTTGCTGGCCTTCAAGTAGGCTTGCTGAGTCGTGAGTCCGGCATTCAACGCGCTGCGGAGCTGGTTGGCTTGGTAAGCCTGACGGATGCTCTGCCAATCAGATTTTCAAGACCTTCCGGCACTTGGTCGGGTGAGGTGAGTTTCTGAGATTTCCCCGGCTCAGCAGCCTGGGAAATGAGGGTGCAATTTAACGCGATTGCGGCGAGGAGGATGGGTGCTTTCATTGCGTAATTGGGACTACCCAATTCCACTCCCAGAGGGAAGAACAAAGCGAAAAGGCGGCTTCAAAACAAAAAACTGCGATGATCCGCGATCACCGCAGTAGAGAGGAAAAGCAACTATAGCCCGCAGAGGTCGCGGGAAACTTGGCTGCTAACTTCTTCGAATCTTGATCGATCGTGTCGTGGCGTTTCCAGCGGCGTCAGTGGCGATGATCGTGATGGTATTAGCACCCTTCTTTAGCTTTGCTGTTAGGCTCCAGGAGGTGGTGCCGGTTGCGGTTTTTGGTTTGGCCTTGCCGACGCGGTATTGCACACTTGCGACGCCGATGTTATCACTTGCAGTTCCTGAAATCACGATGCTTTTTGAAAAGGTTTTCTTCGGCACCTTTTTAACCGAAGTGATCGCAGGTTTTTCTATATCTTTGAGCGCTTCCAGAGAAAATGCAACTGAGCCCTCAGCGCTATTACTCGTAGCAGAAATGCTGAAGTAGTAAGTCGTGCCCTTCACCGCGCTGAACTGCGTGCTTCCAGCTCCCGTAGAAGTGGTCACACGAATAGAACCCGCGCCGACTGGTAGCTGCGCCAATCGATCAAAGCTAGGCCCAGTGTGAGTGGTCAATGCGTGGCCAAAGCCAATGGCGGGTGCAGTCGGTGTTTGCAGAATGACCGTCGCATTTTCTGGAGCTGTCCATTTATACCAAAGACTTTTGAAGCCAACCACAGAAGGCTCGAAGCCGGATGAAGCAGTCGTCGCGCTTTGGTTGTAATCAAAGATCGTATATTTCCCCAATGCCGATGGGATCGTGGTCGCTCCTTCAAATTGGTCATTCAATGGCACCGAAGCAGTCGGCACACCTGGTGCGACGACAGGAAATCCACCATACGGCCATGGATCGGTTCTGAGGTTAAATACAAATGGGCCAGATTGAGCTATCGCATCACCCGCCATCGAAATTTTATATTCCATGCCTGCCTCCACGGGAAATGAAATGGTGATCGGGCGATTAAAACCACGAATGCCTCTTCCTTGAGCGACAAGATTCAATGCTGTTAATCCATTGCCACGGAATACTGCCAATACAGGGTTAAATGAAAGCACCGGCGAAGACGGAGTTGTTAGAACGGCAATGCCACGTTGCGGAGCGGTCCAGCTATACCATAAAGTCTGATGACCTGTAACACCTGGCTCAGGCCCAAGGTTGTTTTGCGTGGCATCATAGTTATATCCTAAAACTGCGACCGGATTGGGCGATGATTGGATCACTTGAGCTTGCTCGATGTTATCATTTACTGGGCGAGCCGTCGTTGGGACATCTGGCAAGGTTAGCGGAGTCGTCGTGCTGCCGTAAGGCCAGGCCTCTTGTTGGACGGTAAAGCTGAAATCAGGATTACCAGAACCTGTAGATCGTTGCGAAAAAACGATGCGAAATTCCATCCCTGCTTCGGCAGGAAATTCCACATCGACGGGCCCGAATCCAGAGCCAGCGCTGTCAGCAGCGACTAAGTTCAGCGCAGTCAGCGAATTACCACGGAATACCTGAATCGCTTGAGCAAATGGTACAGGTCTCGGCGAATTAATTCTAACAACTCCACGCGCTGGAGCTACATAGCGATACCATAAGGTTCTTTGAAGAGTTACACCAGATACAGCCGTGGTCCGCTCACCTGGTTCGGTCGTCGCGGTTGTAGCATTGCCGGTAACAGATGAGTTATTGGCAATTGATATCGCATTAGCAAATGAGTCGTTCGCTTGTGCATGGATGCTCTGCATACTGCCAATAAAAGCAGCTGTGACGAATGGGATGGTTTTCAAACCACCAAGAGTTAGTTTAAGGCTAGTCATACATGACAGATCCGCCATTTCGGAAACACTGGATCTCTCGTTGCTAATTTTTTAGAAAATTTCCGTGCGTAAAAAATGGAGAGGAGCAAGAACTCCAACTATCATAAAAAAGCCGATCTCATGTGAGATCGGCTCATGAAAAAACTAGCGAATCGTCTGCTTACTTACGCCTGATTTTGACGGTTCGTGAAACCGAGTTACCTGCGGCGTCTGCCACAATGATCGTGATGCTATTAGCACCTTTTTTGAGCTTGGTTTTGAATGTCCAAGCCGTAGTGCCAGTTGCGCTTTTCAGAGGACCAGAGCCAATGCGGTATTGCACTCTTGTGACACCGACATTGTCGCTCGCGGTTCCCTTGATGGTGATGCTTTTGCTTTAGTGGATTTCGGGACTTTCCCGGATAACGCGAGAGCGGGTTGAACGTTATCTCCTCCAGCAGGAGGTGGATTTGTGCCGCCAGATGCTCCACCGAAGCGGAGCACTCTGCCGTTTTGGCCATCGCTGACCCAGACGCTCCCTCTAGGATTGTCTACAAAGATGTATTCAGGGAAGAGAAAGCCCTGGCTATTTTTTAAGAATGTTCCTTGGTTGTTATTGTCTTGCCGATCTGTGAAAAAATCTGGCTGCCCCAGCACTCCATCCGCAGCAGCACCGTTTGCCTTGGCAGATGCATTATCAAAACGTAAAGCACGAGCGTTCTGAAAATCTGTGATCCATAGCGTATCGTCCGCTGCGATAGAAAGCCCCCTAGGATTATGCATTCTCGAAGCAGTCACATCAATCGTTCTTGATACGAAATCGGGTTGGCCCAATACCGCAGATGCATTCGCCCCGTTGGCGAGGCCCGCTGCATTGTCAAAACGCAAGACGCGGTTGTTTAAGGAATCAGATACAAACAAAGTTCCGTTTGCAGAAATATCGATCGCCCTAGGCGATTCCATTTTAGACTGGCTCAAACCAGAGGAAACTCCTGTGAATGAAGTTTGCCCCAATACTCCGTCTGCAGCTGCACCATTTGGTTTATTCGATATATCATCAAATCTCAGTATCCGATTCACACCAGAATCCACCACCCAGAGACGATCATTACTATCTACCAGGACATCAGTAGGCCCTGCTATTGATGTTGCACTCGTGACTCTAAAGCTATTATCGGTGAAATTTGGCTGGCCATAGACTCTCGTAGCCGCTGGGAAATTTCCCGCTGTATTTGCGCCATCAAATCTCAGAACCCGTCTGTTATTGGGATCTGCGACCCACAAGCGGCCGTTGCGATCCAGGCAGATGCCCAGCGCAGCAAATCGACTTTCATTGGGTGTAGAAGGTGACGTCTGCGTGTCGAAATTCCCTTGACCAAATACCGCCTCTGCCGCCGCCCCATTGGCGAGAGCGTCTGCAGAAGCAAACCGTAAAACGCGAAAAACATCTGCCACGAATACTTTGCGAGTCACGGGATCTACAGCGACATCGTTAGCAAATGAAAAGCTGCTGGCAGCTGGCGCTGGAGGACCGCCACCACGGAAATCCGCATCGCCAAGGACAAGATTTGCGTTAGCGAAATTAGGAATGGATCGGGTGGATTGGGCAGTCGCTAAATGACTGAAGGGCAAGGCCAAAAGGCCGGCAAGGAGGATTGTTGGTTTCATAGTGATTGCGGCCGCTAGGATGAAAGCGACTCTACTCTGAATCCGACATGCAGAGGATTTTGGATCACATGATTTCAGATTTATTTCATGATTTACCGCGAAACTGTTGAGGGCGGTTTGGATCATCGGGCGAAGAGCTGTGGCGTGGTCAGACGACTCTGCAGAAGCATCGAAGATGAAATGATTTAATTAATTTTCTTAACTACCTGGTGACGATTCAGCACTGATCTACAACCTCAACGACTTCATTCCGCCCTTTCAGGACTCGGGAAATTTTCCAATTCCAATCCCAGGGCTGCCGCTTCGCTCTGCCCTGGGCTATCTCATTTCGCCACGTTGTGGCTGAAGACGAGGCAGAATCATTGCCCTCTTTTGTCTCGATGAGGCATCTCAGCGGTCCTGAATTTTTACACTGCCCGAATCATTACTGAGTGGGAATCATACGATTTTACCTTGGTAAGGATTGATCGACGATTCTACACTCCGACCATGATTCAAATTGAAGCGGTTGGCACGATTCGCAGTCGATGGGGCGAAGGCCCAATCTGGTGGCAAGGAGCGATCTATTATGTCGATATTGAAGGACACCACGTTCATCGCTTCGATCCCGCAAACGGCGCGGAACGTTCGTGGGAAATCGGTCAGCGGGTTGGCACCGTCGTTCCACGAGAAAGCGGTGGGCTTGTCATCGCAGGCGATCATGGGTTGTTCTTTCTCGACGAAGAAACGGGAGCGCTCAGCCCGATTGCGGATCCCGAATCTGACAAGCCTGACAATCGTTTTAACGACGGCAAATGCTCACCGGATGGTCGGTTTTTTGCAGGGACAATCAGTCTCGTTAAAAAAAATGGTGATGCCCGACTTTATCGGTTAGATCCGGATTTATCTCTGCACGAAGCTTTTGGCCCAGTCACCAATTCAAATGGCATCGCATGGTCTGCGGACGGTAGTCGCGTTTTTTATATCGATACGCCGCGCAAGGAAGTCCTAGTTTTCGACTACGAAGGCGGGCATCTGCGGAACATGCGGGGCTGTATTTCCACTGCACATATCGAATCATCACCAGACGGATTGGCAATGGACGCAGATGGAAATCTGTGGATCGCATTTTGCCATGGAGCCTGTGTGATTTGTTTCAGTCCAGAAACGGGGGAGGAGTTACGCCGCGTCGAACTGCCATGTTTAGAAACGACGGCGTGCGCTTTCGGCGGCGCTGACCTAACAGATCTCTACGTTACCACCGGCATCCATCGATCTGTGGTCGAAGAACACGCTGGACGCTTGTTTGTGATTCGCGGCTTGGGCGTTCGCGGCCTGCCTGCTAATGCATTTGCTGGCTGATATCAGACTCCGTGATTGCTAAGCAAAAAATCAAATATACAGTGTCGCAATCATTGCGGCAATATCTCTATCACTATGATAGACAGCGGGGTATCCCGAAAGTCTATGAAGAAATGTGCCGCTTTAGTGGGGCAGTACCATATGAAGATCCCAAAGGACGGGAAACACTGTGGCTGACGGTAATGTATCCGCCGGAAGTTTATGCAGAATTGCGCCCACGGCTCACGAGTATTTATACGGAACTAAAAATCGGACATCGCAGTGGGGAGCATGATCACTTGGTGGTGGATCGGATCGACTTCGGGGATTTCGGGAACTCCAAGCCCTTTCGTGTGCGAGTGACAAATCTGTTCAATGATAACTCGGATTATTTTTATGTGAAGCAAGCCGATGCTTCACGAATCTATGGATTAGAGTTAGAGCATATCCTTTCCCCAAATCGGATGAACTACTTGGTCAACGGTAATACTTTAATCGAAGAGCATATTGCAGGTGTGCCAGGAGATGTGTTTCTTCGGGATTATTTGACGCAACCAGGACTGAATAAAGTGCGTATTGCCAAAGAGTTCACCAAGTTCACGGAAAGGAGCTTCATACGTCTCCTAGGTGATATGCGTAGTGTGAACTATGTCGTCGATATCACTCCGGATTTTGAGGAAGTGCAGTATCGGGTCCGGGCAATCGACTTTGACCAACAATCCTATGAAGGAAACGGAAATATCTATCTGGCGTTTCGCTTTAATTCAAATCGCAAAGTGACCCGATTGGCCTTTCATGTATTGAACCGAAAAAGTATTGATCAATACGTGGCTGAGGAACACGCCCAGATGTCGCGACGGGCGAAAGTAGAAAGTGGCCGTTTGCGAGCATTGCTAGGA
>JAAURL010000171.1 GCA_012032235.1 Akkermansiaceae bacterium
CGCGGGAGATTTTCTAGACCCTTCCGCATCTTTTATTGAAACTTCGCCACTAGAGAACGATTCGCCGTGAGATTGGTGATCACGAGTTTCTTGTTCTTGGAAATACTTTTTTTATTCTCAAACCATCCGAGGAACTTTTTCCCTTTTTTCGGTTTGGCGCGATGTAGGACTGATCTTCAACCCCAACGTGGCGAAATGTGATGGCCCAGAGCAAGTGCAACGCAGCCCTAGGAAAATCAAATCATCAAAACTCCAAGCCCCTCCGTGATGTGCTCATTGAATCCGAGATTCTGAGAATTCCCGGCAGGATGCCGGGAATTGCACGCTGGAAGCGTGCTCCCCCCGAATGAAGAAAGAACTCGAATACCTGAATCGTTACATTTGTGAGTTCATTCTACCACGCCTTGGAAAGCACCTACTGAAAGTTTTTGAAAAGGGAGCGCCGAGTGGATCTGGAGCTTTGAGGGATGGATGAGAGAATAGAGACCAAAAAATTGGCCTTGAGGCGGGAGAAAGGATGGAGAGACTCACTTTTCCACTGAGATTTACCATTGAAGCCCATCGCATCACCTATTTAACTCACACGCCTTCAGCAACGGCAGACCTAACATTTCATGATTGAGCATCTTCGCAAATACACAGGCTTATCGATCGTCATTTTCGCGATCGCTATTATCGCATTCATCATTACTGGCTATAATGGCGGGACAGGAAGAATTTCTGGCGGGCAAACCGTGATGAAAATGGCAGGCCGCAGCTACAGTGATAAGGAATTGAATAAACTTGGGAAAGGCGGCTTGGAGCTGGTTTCCGGTCTTGCCCAGTCTGGTAGCTTTGATCTTTACCAGTTTCTTTTGGGCCTGTCACCGGGCGCAAGTGGACTTGGCGGGGAAGACTCCGTGGAGAAATTTTTCATCGGGCGGATGGTCCTGCGCGATGCGAAAGAAGAGTTCGGCGTTTATCCTGGCGAGGATGAAGTCACCGCCTATATAAAGACATTGCGCGTCTTTGCCGGAGCTGATGGCCAGTTCAGCCCGCAAACCTACAATAAGTTTGTAGATCCTAACAACGGCCGTTTGATTTCAATTGGTTTGAGAGAAGCGGATCTGCGAGAGCTCATTTCTGATGCGCTTTCTTACAAAAAAATCAATTCCATCATCGGAGGAGGTCTGGTGGTGGATCGCGATGCAGTCGCCAAAGATCTGGCCCTGCAAAATCAAAAAATCACGGGTGAAGTCGCGAAGTTAGACATCGCCGCATTCCAAGACAAAATCGAGCCATCCGAAGAGGAAATCAAAAAGCATTGGGAAAACACTTCCGATACATTTACCACCGAACCACGTCGTAAATTCACCTACGTCATCGTCACCCCAAATCTCCCTGCTGAGCCAAAAGCGGAAGACAATGCGCCATCTATCGAAGAAGCGGCCGCTACTAGCGAAGAGGCAAAGAAGGAAATCGCTAAGAAAAAGGAGGAAGAGAAAGCCAAACGCGCGGCAGAATTTGCCGAAGAGCGTCGCAAGAAACAGTTGGAAACAGATTCGCTTGTCGCTGACTTCATTGATAAGCTGGACGATCAAAAAGGCGCTGGCTTTGAAGAGCTGGCCAAGGCGAATCAGTGGGAAGTGAAAACCTCCGAGCTTTTTGCCCTCAGCACTCCGCCCCAAGACCTGGATGTGACGCAGCGTGCTTCCAGCCGTGGCGGTAAAGCCGTGGAGGAGCTTTTTAAAATCCAAGAAACCAAAGATCCGCTCTCGAAATTTTCCACTGCGATTCCAATTGGCGAAAATCAATGGCTTGTCGCGCGATTAGACGGTGAGGAAAAATCTCGCGCCAAAACCTACGAAGAGGCCCGTGGCGATGCCCGCGCTGCATTCATTTCTGAGAAAGCGACCAAAGAGTTGAAAGCCGCCGCTGACGAAGCCGCAGCCAAAATCAAAACGTTGCTTTCCGCAGGGAAAACTTTTGCCGAAGCCGCCAAGGAAGCTGGAATCAATCAAACCAAAGCATTTAATGCGATCACCAATACTTACAGCCCAGATAGTGCCAATGAGCCTGCCAATCTTTTCGCCGCCGCCCGCGATATTGATCCCGGTAATCTTGCAGAGGTGATCATCGAATCTGACCGCAGCTTCATCCTCTTCGTCACCAAACGCGAAGTAGAAAAAGACGCCAGCGCGGATGCCCGAATCGACTCGGAAGTTTCTGCTCGCACGAACGGAAACGAAATTTACGCATTCAATTCTTGGATTACCCAGCGGATCAAAGACGCCAAAGTAGAGCTGGCTGACAAACGTTAAGTCGTGGCGATTTCTTTGGCGGCGATCATCGGTCGCCGCCTTCATCTTTTATATCAATGTCACTCGCCAATGATCTCCAAGATCTGTTCGATGACGCCAATGGCCACCTAGCCATCGGCGAGCTAGACGAGGCCGTTTCCCTCTACCGCCGCTGCGTTGCCATCGATCCTGATTTTTTCGACGGTTGGCATGCTCTCGGAATGGCACTTTTGAAATTAGGAGAAGTGAAAGAAGCCATCGGCTGCGGCTTGCAATCCGTCATGCTTCAACCCAACGACCTCCTTGCTTGGACTAGCCTCTCGCAAATGTATGTTAGGGATGGCAATATCCCCGAAGCCGAAGCAGCGAAAGGTAATGCGCGAATCCTTTCTCTGGGCGGAAAAGTGGTGAAATGAGGAATTGTTTTTATAACGACTCGAGAAAATCGCATTTTTTGGATATTCCTGATTTTTAGTCCTAAAACGGAAAATGGATTTAGCCGCAAAAAGGCACAAAATTCACAAAAAGTAAGAGTTTGAGAAATTGGGAGCGGAGAGTGGCCCCCTCAGACCGCTTGCTCCGCTCCCGTTTTCCCTCTCCTGTCTGGAGAATTTTTTCACACAGCGATCAATGATCGCCGCTACGCATCGAGCCGGAGGGCGGCTTTTTGCGCCGCGCTTTTCGCCTCGGTTTTGTTCCCAGTGGCACCGTTGTCTTGGGTGAGGCGCATTCCTACGGGTTTGGAAACGCCGAATTCCTCCATCGTCACGCCATACATCACATCCGCACGGGCCATGGTGCGTTTGGAGTGGGTGACGATGATGAATTGGCTGCGGTCGATGAAGCGATCTAACACTTTGACGAAGCGGTTGATGTTCGACTCGTCGAGTGGAGCATCCAGCTCATCCAGCACGCAGAATGGGCTAGGCTTAATCATGTAGATCGAAAATAGCAGCGCAACAGCTGTCATGGAGCGTTCTCCACCGGATAGCAGCGTGATGGACTGGAGCTTTTTCCCGGGAGGTTTGGCGGTGACTTCGATGCCGGATTCCAGCGGATCGCTCTCGTCTAACAATGTGAGATCGGCCTCTCCTTTCTCGCCGAAAAGTTCTTTGAACATCTCGCGGAAATTGATTTTCACCTGAGCAAAAGTTTCCGCAAATAGGCGCTGCGTTTCCGAGTTGATGCGCTCGATGACTTCTAACAATTCGGTCTTGGAATTGACGAGATCGTCGTGTTGGTTTTTGAGGAAATTGAAGCGCTCTTCGAGTTCATCGTATTCTTCGATCGCATCGAGATTGACTGGACCCATCGCGTCGAGGCGGCGTTTGATGTCGCTGACGATGGATTCGACGAATTGCCAATCTGGCTCGCCGGTCATTTCTCCCGGGATTTCCATGTCATCGCTGGTGCCATCGACGACGACGGTTGGCATTTCATCTTCCTCCGCATCGTCGGTGTCTTCGTTTGTCACGATGGATTGGCGACCGCCGCGTCCTTGCAGGGATTTTTGAGAAGCGATGCTCGCCAAGAGCGCGTGGGCATCTGGCTCAAAGGTGGAGAGATCCACTTGGTGGCGCTCTTGAATGGTGGTCGAGAGATTTTCGATACGCAGATCCAGCTTGGTGCAGGCGACTTCTTCGCGGCCTTTTTGCTCGTTGACCTTCGAGTGATCACGGCGCACGGCGGCGAGGAGGGATTCCGCCGTTTCGATGGCTTCTAACAAAATGGCGCGGCCTTCGGAGCGGGTATTGATTTCCACTTGCAGGTCTTCCACTTCTGCACGGTGTGTTTCTGATTCTTCGGAAAGGCGTGCGTTTTCGGCGTGCGCTGCTTCGATTCGTTGGTCAAAGGAGCTGATTTCCGTTTCACGGCGAATCGCGAGTTCGCGGAGCTCGGAAAGGCGTGCCTCCATCGGTTTTTGCTGCTCCTCGGCAGACTGTTTGGCGCGTCTTTCGACGGCCAGTTCCGTGCGGAGGGAGTTGAGCGCTTCGACGATGTCTTGCTCCCTACGGACGACGGCTTCTGATTCCGATTGCAAGCGGCGGGATTCGTTTTCGAGAGCTTCGAGCCGCTCCCGGGCGCTGGCGAGCTCGGATTCCATGTGCTCACGGCCTTCCGCTGCGGTGCGCTCCCGATTTTCGAGTTCTCCGCGTTCCCATTTGACGTTTTCGAGCTTGGTCTCGAAATTTTCGACTTCCCGAGATGCCAGGCTGAGCTGGCCTTGCAGCGTGGAAAGATCGACTTTTTGGCGTTGGAGCCGCTCCCGGGAAACTTCGACTTCTTCGCGGAGTTGTTCGAGGCGATTTTCCAAATCCGTCACTCGCTGGCGGGCGGCCTCATCGGCAGCGGCGAGGGAGGAAACTTCTGCTGCGATGGTGCGGACTTCATTTTGAAGTTCGAGAACTGAAGTGCTGCCCTCTGTGGTGCAGCCACCGCGCAACATGCCTTCTCCCGATAAAATCACGCCGGCGAGAGTCACGAAGGTGATGCCGATGTGGTTCGGTCGCAACCGCAGCGCCGTCGCCATATTGGGGACGATGAGCACGTTTTCTAACAACCGCTCAATCACTGCGGAAATGCGTTTGTCAGATTTCACCCGGTCCAGAGCCCATGCCGTCGCTCCTTCGGGCAGTGCTTCCATCTGCGTGCCGACAGATTGCTGCACAAATGACTCAGGGAGAACCGCGGCGATTCCTAATTGTTTTTCGGTGAGGCGCTCAATGATCGATTCCGCCATCGCCTGATCTTGCACTAAAACGGCTTGAAGGTGATTTCCTAACACCGCCTCGATGGCGCGGGCGCAGCTGTTTTCTGCTTCGATAAAGGAAGCGAGCACGCCATGAATCCCAGGCTTAAACTCATCTGGCTTATTGAGGCCTTTTAAAACATTTTGCGTGCCTTTTTCAAATCCTTCACCGCTCTCGACGAGCTGGCGGACGGCGTCGAAACGGGCGGAGCGTTGAGCGAGAATTTTATTCGATTCCGTCGCGGCGACGCGGGCTGCATCCAGATCTCCACGAGTGTGCTGATAGGTGCGCTCCGCGATTTGGAAGGTCTCTTCTAACTGGCCGAGCTGCGATCCGGTGGATTCGACTTCCTGGGAAATGCGCGATTGTTCGGCGCGGAATTCCTCCAGCTCCAGCGTTAGGCGTTGCTCCTCGTCGCCCAGTTGGCGGGAGCGCTCCCGATTTCCCTCTAACTGGGCCAGGGAGCTCTCGATTTTCGCCTGCATGGAGGCGATGATCGTTTGCGCGCGGTTCGCTTCGCCACGGGTTTCCCGCAGAGAGGTTTCGATTCGCTCCCGCTCCTCGCGGGTTCCTTTGGTGCGATCCTCCTGCTCAGAAAGTTGGATTTCCTTCTCGGCGATGATGCGGCTGAGCTGATCGAGAGACTCATTCGCGGCGGTGAATTCGAATTCTTGCTGCGCGAGTTTCTCCCGGGTTTCCGCGATGTCTTCGTGGTTTTGGCGGATGCGGGATTCCAGCTCCGCCTTTCGCTCCTCATTGAAAGCGATGCGGCCTGCGGCAGAGTTGAGCGCATTACGGTGCTCGTTGAGGCGTTGGCGTAGCTCGGCCAATTCTCCTTCGAAGACGCGTGCGGCGGTGCGCGCTTCGGTAACAGCTTCTTCCTTCGCGGGGAGTTGCATTGCTAGCTCGGTGTCGCGGACCTCTAGTCCACGGATGGAAACGACGAGCTCGTCGCGCTCAGCGGTGAGTTCTACGAATTTGCGATGGCCTAAATGCGTGTCTAACACCCGGGTATCAGCGGCTAGGGCTTGATAGCGGCGTGCTTTCGCCACTTGACGTCGCAGGGAATTCATCCGGCGCTCCTGCTCTGCGAGAACGTCTGAAACGCGCAGGAGATTCGCCTCGGTAAACTCCAGTTTCCGCAGAGCTTCTTTTTTCTCCCGTTTAAATTTCGTGATTCCAGCAGCTTCCTCGAAAACGGCGCGGCGCTCCTCCGGCTTTGAGGAAAGGATCTGGTCGATCTGGCCCTGAGCCATGATGGAATACGCCGTGCGACCGATTCCCGTGTCCATCAGGAGATCGTGGATGTCTTTCAATCGGCAAAGCGTGCCATTGATCCGATATTCTGAGCGACCATCGCGGAAAACCCGGCGGGTCAGCGCGACTTCGTTGAAATCCACTTTCAGCGGTCCTTCGCAATCCGCCATTGTGAGCGTGACTTCCGCCATGCCCAGCGGCTTGCGTTTTTCGGTGCCATTGAAAATGACGTCTGCCATTTCCCCGCCGCGCAGGGCTTTCGCGGAGGTTTCGCCTAACACCCAGCGGATCGCATCGACGACGTTTTGACTTTCCGCAGCCGTTCGGCCCGACGAT
>JAAURL010000014.1 GCA_012032235.1 Akkermansiaceae bacterium
CAGTTGGAGGAGTTTTTTGGCGTTATTGAATTCTCCCAAGTCCATCGCCAACGAGCTGAGTTTTCCCATGCCGCTAGGAGCGATGAGCAGCCAAAAACCAAAAAAGGCCTATGCCCAACAAGATCTGGCCGAGTTGATGATTGCGGGGAAATTTTTTCAGAAAATCTTGCACCAGCTTTGGCTTCGCGAGCATCAGCGCGTGGACGGCGATCAGCCAAATAGAAAGCACCAAGCCAGTGGTGAAAAGTGGTAGGAGCTTGTAAGGATGCATGTGCTGCGCAGGAACTAGTGGCTGTGGAGAGAACATTCAAGCCCGATCTGTTTGTGCTGATTCGTGATTCCCGCTCTCAAATTCGATAAACGTGGCGGTTTCTCAATGTGGGCTCAAACACTGCCGGGGGATGACAGATTCTCTCGACGAGGCTGTCCCAGACTTCCTGGCCTTTTAAAATCTCTACCTCGATGCGCAGGAAATAGACGGGAACATCAATCGATTCGGGTCTCGGGAAACGAACGGCATCTTTTTCCGTCGTCACGATGATTTCCATATCTCGCTCCACACAGCGCTGCATGAATTTCTCCACCTCCTTTTTAGAAAAACGATAGTGGTCTGAGAAGCGGCGTTTGATCTCCACACGTGCGCCGAGTTTTTCCAAGGAGCTTTCAAACGCTTCCGGCACGGCGATGGCGCTGATTGCTCCGACCCATTTGTCTTTCAGGAAATCTAACGGTTTTCGTTCGCGGGTGAAGACATCTTCCAGATAGATCGGCCCGTGGGTGCATTCGATGATTTCTGCGACGCGATTGTATTTTCTGATGCGGGAAATGAGTGCCTCGTTCGAGCTGCCACTGCACTTGGTAATCATGATATAGCTGGCGCGATGGAGATTTCCTGGCGGTTCACGCAGCGTGCCACGTGGCAATAGTGCCTCCGTGCCAAATGGCGCGCCGGAATCCACCAGCACGATGTCCAGCGAATGAGCTAAGTCTAAGTACTGCATCCCATCGTCTAATAAGAGCGTATCTGCATCTAGCTGTCCCACCGCGAAAAGCCCTCCTTTCACCCGATTTTTATCCACCACCACCGACACGCCATCCAGATTCCGTGCGAGCATGAATGGCTCATCTCCCGCGTATTTTGAGTCTAACAAAAGCGCGCTCCCTGTAGAAACGACTTTCGGCATTTTCTCCCCGGGAATGGCTTGGTCTTTTCGGTTCTTCCACTTTTGCGGATGATCCAGTTTCTTGCTTTTGTAGCCGCGGGAGAGAATTGCCACCTTACGCCCACGATCTCGCAGGGAGCGTGCTAACAGCTCCACCACCGGAGTTTTTCCCGTTCCTCCGACGGTGATATTCCCGATCGCGATGACCTGCGCTCCCAGATATTGCTGCTCCCGCCAGCCGCTGCGATACCGCCAGATCCGCAACTGTACGATTCCCCGGAAAATTCCAGAAAGTGCTCGCATGAAGAAGCGCATCATCGTGGCGCGAAAGCCCTTGGCACGACCGAAGATCACATCTGCTCCCCAGCGTTCGAGCTCTTCGATTAGTTCCTTCATGTCGTTGAAAAGACCATGCTCCGCGTCACCGGAATCGATCAAGCGCCAAAGCCCGGCCTCGTTTCCTCATTTTCCTGAATTCCAGCGGGATTTTTATGAACGGGAGGGATCTCCGCGCTGTTTTGCTTTTCATTTGCCGCGGCTTCTCCCAAGTTCCCGCTCCTTTCCGCCTATGTCTGATCTCCGCAAACCATTTCCTTTTCTCGAATTTGAACCTAAATGGCAGGCCCGCTGGGAGGCGGGAAAAACCTTCCGCACGCCTGGTCCAGGAGATGCAGATTTCGACCCAAAAAAGCCGAAATACTATGTGTTAGATATGTTCCCGTATCCCAGCGGCGCGGGCCTGCATGTCGGCCATCCAGAAGGCTACACGGCCACGGATATCATCGGGCGCTACAAGCGGATGAATGGTTTCAATGTCCTGCACCCGATGGGTTGGGATTCATTCGGCCTGCCTGCGGAACAATATGCGATTAAAACCGGGCAACATCCGGCCATCACCACCGCAGCGAATATCGAAAATTTCCGTAAGCAGCTAAAAGCTCTAGGCTTTGCGTATGATTGGGATCGGGAAATCGCCACCACAGACACAAACTACGTCCGCTGGACGCAGTGGATTTTCCTACAGTTATATCATTCGTATTACTGTGAAGAATCACAGAAGGCAAAGCCTGTTAAATCGTTAGAAGAAAAAGGCTGGACCCGCGAGCAAATCGATGAAGTGCGCTTGGCGTTTATCCATGAAGCGCCAGTGAATTGGTCTCCCGATCTCGGCACGGTTTTAGCGAATGAAGAAGTCGATGAATGGAAGGCGAAAGGCCACATCGTCG
This sequence comes from Akkermansiaceae bacterium, assembly GCA_012032235.1. Lineage (GTDB taxonomy): Bacteria > Verrucomicrobiota > Verrucomicrobiia > Verrucomicrobiales > Akkermansiaceae > Luteolibacter. The sequence goes on from JAAURL010000014.1 coordinate 2,390, forward strand.
AACGCCGTCCATTGCGCCAGTGGATGCTGCGGATCACGAAATATGCTCAACGGCTGATCGACGATCTTGATCCACTGGATTGGCCAGAAGGCATCAAGTTGTTGCAGAAAAACTGGATCGGTCGCAGTGAAGGTGCCGAGGTGGATTTCGATGTGGAAGGGCACCAAATCACCGTCTTCACCACGCGCCCAGATACACTTTTCGGCGCGACTTACATGGTCCTTGCTCCCGAGCATCCATTGGTTTCAGAAATCACCACAGCGGCGCAGAAATCTGCGGTCGATACTTATGTGAAAGCCTGCGTCAACAAGTCCGATCTCGAACGTGGTGATTTAAACAAAGATAAATCCGGCGTCTTCACCGGTGCCTTCGCCATCAATCCCGTCAACGATGAGAAAATCCCAATCTGGATCGCCGACTACGTGATGATGGGCTACGGCACCGGAGCCATCATGGCCGTGCCTGCTCACGATGAGCGGGATTATGAATTTGCGAAGAAGTTTGGGTTGGAGATTAAGCAGGTGGTGGCACGGAGTGTGGGCGTCTCGCCCACATCCTCTCCTTACTACAATCCTGAAGTAAAATCCAACGTTCATAAGACTTACAGCCTCCCCCACTGGCAGCAGGACGCGAAGCTCTATTTCGTTACTTGGAGACTTAACGACAGCCTTCCTCAAGAAAAGTTAGAAGAGTTTAAAAAAATACGCGACGAGTGGGTTGCATCAAATCCGGAACCTTGGAATGAAATCACAGAGCAAGAATATCATCAGAAATTTTCTAGTAATATCGATCATTGGTTAGATGCTGGCAGTGGGGAGTGCATTTTGAAACAGCCTGAACTCGGTAAGATCGTGGCAGATGGCTTGCTGCATTTCGATGAGCAACTTTATACCATGGAGTCGTTTGTGGTGATGCCGAATCATGTTCACGTGCTATTTAGGCTAAATCCCGAAGAATCGCTGAGTGATGTGATTCAAAAATGGAAAAGCTTCACAGCCAAAGCGATTAACAACACTCTCAAGTTAGAAGGCATTGTGTGGCAGAGAGATTATTGGGATCGGATAGTTCGCGGTGTAGAACATTTGAAGAATTTGTTCAGCTATATTGAGAAAAACCCTGTCCGTGCAGGACTGAAGAATGGGGAGTTTATTTATTATAGGAGAGATGTGGGCGAGACGCCCACACTCCTTACCGCCCCAGGATACGCCATCAACTCCGGTTTCCTCGACGGCCTGCCTACCGCCGAGGCAAAAGCCAAGATGATCGAATGGCTTGTCTCTAACAAAAAAGGCTCACGCCGGATTAACTACAAACTCCGCGATTGGCTTTTCTCTCGCCAACGTTACTGGGGCGAGCCGTTTCCATTGCTCTGGAACAAGCAAACGGGCGAGCACGCAGCGATTCCTGAATGTGAGTTACCATTGCTGCAGCCAGATATGGAAGACTTTAAGCCGACGGGTGATCCTCGTGGGCCACTCGTCAAAGCCACCGACTGGATCAACTACAGCGATCAACTCGAACGCGAAACTAACACCATGCCGCAATGGGCTGGTTCGTGTTGGTATTACATGCGCTATTGCGATCCTAACAATGTGGATCGTTTTGTATCAAAAGAAGCCGAAGCGTATTGGGGCGGGAAAGACGCTTTCGTCGATCTCTATGTCGGCGGCACCGAGCACGCGGTTTTGCATTTATTATATGCACGTTTCTGGCACAAAGTTTTGCACGACCTAGGCCATCTCAATTCTAACGAGCCGTTTAAAAAGCTTGTGAACCAAGGATTGATCCTCGGCGAAGACGGCCAGAAAATGTCGAAATCTCTCGGCAATGTCGTGAACCCCGACGACGTCGTTTCCGAATACGGAGCCGATGCGTTGCGGCTTTATGAAATGTTTATGGGCCCGCTAGAGCAAGTGAAGCCGTGGCAGATGAAAGGCGTCGAAGGCGTTTCCCGATTCCTCGCCCGCGTCTGGCGTGTTGCCATGGAAGAGAGGGAGGAGAAATGGAGCGTCTCCGCGAGGATCCAAGACATTCCCTGTGAGGATAAAGAACTACTCCGCACCGTCCATGAGACGATCAAAAAAGTCGGCGAAGACATCGAGAAACTCAGTTTCAACACTGCGATTTCCCAGATGATGATTTGCACCAATGCCTTCACCCAGGCAGAGGTCGTGCCGTTGAAGGAATTTACCGACTTCCTCACCTTGCTGAATCCTTTTGCTCCTCACTTGACCGAGGAAATTCATGCAAATGTGGCTGCGATCACCGGTCGCAGCTCTTCGTTGCTTTCCGAATCCACCTGGCCCATTTATGATTCCGCAGCGCTCGTTCGCAATGAGATAGAACTTGTCGTCCAAGTGAACGGAAAGCTCCGCGATCGTTTCATGATTTCCAAAGATGCCGACGAAGAGTCAGTCAAAGCTACAGCCTTAGCTTCGAAGAAAGTCCAAGAGCATCTCGAAGGGAAAACGATTCGGAAAATCGTCTTCATCCCAGGGAAAATTTTCAACATCGTGGCGAACTAAAAGAATCAATGAACTCCTGTATGAAAAACATTTCCCTTCTTCTCGCCTCCGCACTCATGATGATTTCCTGAGCGCCGACGCAGTCCACGGTCCAGGTTGAGTCTGCGACTTTCCCACGCGCTATTTCTCCCGGTTGGAAAGTCAGTGGCACGGTCAGCCAGAATTAGACATGACCGGATTCTCCCGAGTCACTTACGTCCGCGATGGTGCACCAGATGACCTAGCAGAGGTCTACTTCCTAGGCAGTAAAGGCACGCCAGTGGAAACTGAGGAAAAGGAAACCATCACTGTCATGGGAAAAACCGTGAAGACTTATGGATCGGGAAATGAAGAACCAGCCTTCTCCACGCAACCCGTTCAGCTCACTGCTCCCGACGGGAAAACGGCATATTATTCTTTCCAATTCCACGGAAAAAATCTTTTCAAAAACCGAGAGAAAATCCCGCAATTTGGCTGGTGATCCATTCTCATGATGGGGCAATCCGTCGCTTAAACTGAGAGCGAGTGGAATCGCTGGAGCCGCACTTTTCGGAATGCGCCCCAGCGATTTTGAAGCGAAGGCTTAAACGAGCAAATCCGCAGGGACTTTCCCGCCATTGGTCGCCAGCTTTTTGAGTACTTCTTTATGAAGCCAAATGTTCATCGCAGCGGAATCGCTCATGTCTCCAGTGTAGTCTAGGTCTCTGGCCAGTTCTTTGCGTTCTGAAAGGCTGCTATCCATCCCGACCAGTTTCATGAGATCGACGATGGACTTCCGCCAATCGAGCTTCTCCTTACTTTTTTTTGCCAAATCATCCAGCACTGCAGCTATGTCCACAACAGGTGCAGCAGGAGCTGTCGGCGTGGAAGTAGATACGGGAATGTTAGTTGCTTCGGCTTGAGGAGTCACTGCCTGCGGTTCTGCTGCAGCGGCAGCCGCAACCGGATGAGCATAAATTTTCGAAATGATTCCAGAGAAGAGTCCCATAGGAGTAGTTTGGTTGGTGTTGATGTTGGGGGTTGTTTTTACCCGAAGGTTATTTTTTTCCCTTCGAGGCAAAGCGGTAAATGATGAGTAGTAAAATCGAGCCAATGGTGGCGACAATGATTCCCCAGAGATCAAATGACTCTAATTTTCCAAAGCCGGCAAAAGTCCCTAGATAGCCGCCGACGATTCCACCGGCGATTCCAATCAGGATGGTCGTAAAAATTCCACCTGGATCCTTTCCCGGCATCACAAATTTCGCGAGCGATCCCGCGATGAGCCCCAAAACGATCCACGAAAAAATTCCCATACCATGAGGAGTACACGGCATCTCAAAAAAACCGAGGGATTTTTTGATAAAAAGTAGAGTTTGATTTGGGCGTTGCCATCGTCACATTTCGATCTAGTTTTTTGGGAACTTCATGGTGCTCTCAACTTCATTTCATCGGCTGGTTGCTGTGGCTTTTGGCACGGTGCTCCCGCTTTTTGCGCAGGATACACCAGCTCCTGCGGTGCGAAGTGCTTCTGACGGAGCGATTAGCACTCGCAAGGATGCCCGGACCATCACGCTGAAAATTCCCGCTCCACGTGGCCAGATCGTGGACCGTGAAGGTGAGCCTTTGCGCAAAACCAAGTGGTCTATCAGGTCGCGCTACAATTCCGGCAGTTTGAACAGGCGGATCGCTCCTTTGTGGTTAACTGGGGGCGCACTCGGCTGGATGCGCTGCAACAGCTCGTCAAGAATTCCGTTCCCAAAACGGATGATGAAATTTACGATCACTATCTCCATCGTCGCTGGCTGCCTTTGTTAGTCACGGGTCAGATCGGTGATAAGGAGGCGAAGAGCATCGAGCCGAAATTGTCTGCCGGGCTGATTCTCCAGCCGCTCTACCGCAGGATTTATCCTGAAAATGAACTCGCGGCTCACATCATCGGCTACTCGGGGAGCGTGGGAAAATTGCCGACGGGGCCGATCAATTTTAATGAACCGATCTTTGAAGAAGTGGAAGGTCGCTCCGGCTTTGAAAAAGTTTTCAATGATCAACTAACTGGCGAAGCTGGGGTGAAGCGGCTGCTATTTGATGAAAATGGAAATAAATTGTTAGAGGAGCAGTTGAAGCGCCCTCGCCCCGGCGGAACGATCGTGACGACCTTAGACATGCGTTGGCAAAAACTGCTGAGAGAGTCTTAAAAGGCGGCTGCAAGCGCGGTGCTTTCGTGGTGATCGATGTGGTAACAGGTGAAGTGTTAGTCATGGCTTCACGCCCTACATTTGATCTAAATACTTTTGTTCCAAATATCAGTGAAAAGGATTTCAAAGCACTACAGGAAGATCCCACGGAGCCATTGTTTGGCAGGGCCTTTCAGTCTGCCTATCCGCCAGCTTCAGCTTACAAGCCCATCGTCGCTCTAGCCGCATTAAACATGGGAGCCGTGACGGAAAACTCCACGATCTATTGCCCAGCTGCGATCACGATTGATCGGGTGACTTTGAAGAACTGGACGAAAATCCCTGAAGGCTCCATCGATGTAAAAAGAGCAATCGCTCGCTCTTGTAACACATGGTTCTATCAAGTTGGAATGGATATTGGTCCTACTTCGTTCCTCAATCTTTCCCGTCGTCTCGGATTTGGTGAGCGCACAGGATTGCCGCTGGTCGGTGAAACACCTGGGCTAGTACCCTCAGATGAATGGATGCTGAAAAACGAAAAACGCCGGATTTAAAAGGTGATACGGCCAATCTCTCCATTGGCCAAGGAAGCTTGTTAGCATCACCGCTGCAAGTTGCGCAAGCCATGGCGGGTATCGCCAATGGTGGGGCACTGCCGAAGCTGCAACTCGTCCGCCAGACACAAGATCCAAGAGGGCGTGTCGTGCAAGCCGCGGTCCCTGAGAGAAAAAACTGGCTCGGTGTGGATGCTGAGAACATCAAGATCGTCCACAAAGGAATGAGAGACGTTGTCACTGGTGGTGGCGGCACGGGGAAGAGTGCGGGATTAAGTTTTACCTCGATTTGTGGGAAAACAGGAACGGCACAATGGGGGCCAAAAGCGAAGAATCAACGCCTCGCTTGGTTTGCAGGATTTCTTCCTTACGACAATCCGCGCTATGCGTTTGCTGTTCTTTATGAAGGAGCTCCCGGTGAAGGTGTGTCCGGCGGGAGAATGGCGGCACCGATGGTAAGAAGATTTTTTAATGAGATCAAAGGCGACATCAAAGATGCAATCGAGCCACCGAAGAAAGCTCTTGTCGTGGATGAAGATGAGGAAGGCGAAACCCAATCGGATGAGCCTAAAAAGAAGAAAAAGAAAAAAAGAGGCGCTGCGGTAGAAGATGTGCCTGAGCTACCAGAAGGTGCTACCTCCGAGGATATCGTACCCATGAGGGCGCTGCCAGTTGATGAGTCAGAAGAAACAACTGATGAAGATTCAACGAAACCAGAGCGATCAGAACGTGAAGGAAATGATCGTCCCGCGGATAGAGCTTCCGATACCGAAGATGCCACGTCTCCCGATGAAAATCTCCCTCAAGAACCCGAGAATGAAATGCCAGGAGAGCCGGGAGAAGAGCCGTAGTACTTTTCATTTCTTCTGCTAGCACCTCAGATTTTTTACTTCGTTCTCAATTTTCTTTGTTAGTTCGACTAATCGATCTTGGTCGGTTTGCGCAGCTGGAGCGGGATCGAAACGAAGTCGCTGATGTAGTGAAATTGCTTCGTTTAAAATCGAAGTGTCGATTTTAAGTTGCATCAACCATGTCGCGAAAGATTGTCCGATTGGACGAGAACCTAAGTGTTTGGTCAATTTGGACTCAATCGAGTTTAAAGGGGTTTGTATGACGTTTCCTTCAAAGATGCTCGATTTCTTACTGGTGATCACTTTGCGTTTGGAGCGCCACAGTCGATAAACAATAAAAGCCGTCAGACTTAGTGCGACGATGGTAGTGACGATTGAGACTTTGAGTTGATTGTTCGGGTCGTTTCTCCAAAGAAAAAAGTCCTCCCGGGCCTGTTGGATGGCGTCTTTGATCGTTTGCAGGAAGGGAACGTCACTCTCCGTCGTATCTAGCCAGTCCGGTGGCGTCGTATCAAAGTCGATCCATCGGTTGTTTTTTTGATCCCACACTCGGCACCAAGAGTGGCTGTGGTTTTCGCGGATGTTGAATTTTTGCTGGTTTGGGCTTTCTCCCTTCACTGCATACCCAGTGACATAACGCGTCGGCACCCCGGCACTGCGTAAAAGAAGAACCGTTGCAGATGCGAAATATTCACAATGGCCAGCACGATTATTGGTTAGGAACTGGGCGATCGCAGAGGGCCCAGTATCTGTGCGATCATAGGGAGATTTACGAATCGTTGGCTCCAAAGTGTAGCGGAATTCTTCTCGAAACCATTGATGAATGATCCTCAGCTTTTCATCGAGATTGCCTAATTCTGCGATTTTCAATTCTTTGATGGTCGCCTCAGTTGCTTTTTTCTCAGAACTAGGGACGACAAGATCGTAGGGAGAAATTGGCCCAGTTTCTGGGTCGTAGTCGGCCCTCCAGATCACCAGTCCATCAATGATAGGGCTGGAAGGAAATAGCCTCACTGTGCCTAATTGATTTTGCTCTGCATCGTCTAGCTCGAAATCGCGCATACTGGCGGCATCCGCAGGCAAAGGCAGCGGAGATTTTTCGATCACGCTTCCACGCAGTCTAAAGCTAGGGCGCGGATCGGCGATTGCCTTGATCTGCTGACTTTCCGAGAGGCCTGACGAGAAAAGATAATAAGGGACTGCTTCAAAAAGACGCGTGTCCAGGGATTTAAATTCCAGGCCACTGGCCGTGACGGCGCGCCATGCTCCGTAGTTATAGCTATTGTAGCTGGCTGTTCTGAGTAGCTTAGGTGGCTTCGATTGATTTTCCGTATTCAGCCGCCACACGATATTTTTCGGGAGCTTGATTTTGCCCGGTTTTCCAATGTTCGTGTTTTTTGAATTCTGGGCCGTTAAATCATCATAGTTCCCATAATTCAGCATCGTTCTTTTCAGCTTATCGATTCCCATTTCTCCCGCTACCGCTAGGCATCCAGCAATCATCAACGCGACCATCGATGGGACGAGCTTCGAATGATGAGAAGATAAAAGTAGCCAGGCTGTTAGGATTAAGACTCCCGGCAGAAAAGGCCACCAACTCGCGTGCTGACCCAGGGTGCTAGCCACGATGGCACTGATGAAATAGGCGTTGCCGAAATTGAGGTAAGTGTAGTCCTCAATCAGCCCCAATCTCCGATCCGCTCGCGGCGTTGTCTTGCAAAATAAGAAAATGCACTGAGTGGTAGCGATGTCTTAGTGCCAAAGGACTGCACAAACTGCATCGGAAATAATAAGACGGGCGTCCACGTGATGATGCTCGGCAGAGCGATATACAGATTCGTATCGATCAAAAGTAGTGCGCCGACGATCGCCGTTCCTATCGTGCTGATTTGCCAAGCGCGTGAGGTGGCCTTATCTTCAAAATCCCAACGCAGTTTCGTCCAATGCGCACACTCGATCAACAGCGCCAATGGAATGGCTGCAATGAACCTCCCGGTCATCACTCCCCAAAAAAATAAGGCGATGCCGAGCAGAAATCGAGGTGGTGGATGAGCTTGGTGAATCGTCGTGGTGGATTTATGATTGAGAATCTAACTGACTGGGTAAGCGCTGGAGATCGCGAGCGATTTGCCCCGACTCTAACCAATATCCAGGAGCGGATCCTGTTGCTGCTCCCTCGCCGATGATGATTGGGACGCAAGCGATTCCTTGGCTTCTCAGCCGTTGGAGAAAATTTGCTCTGGCGCTATCCCATCCGTTGAAAACGATCAGACATGAAGTGAGATCATCACGATGATTTAAAATCAGCTGGCTGAGTGTGTCGTAGTGATCTGTCCGCTCGGGCGAGACTCCAGCGAGAACTTCTAGCAGTTTTTCGGCTCGCTCGATGCCGCGCCCGGCTGTCACCATGTGCGCCTGATCTTTGATAAACATCAGATCTAACAGCGACTCGCTCGTGTCGATGCTAGCTGCAAAGGATGCAGCCACCGAAACGACTTCCTCGAAACGATGATCTGTTCGATCCGTCGATAAAGTGTCCACCACCAGACCAAAGCGTGGATAGTAGGTATCTTCTAATTCTTTTACGATGGGGCGTCCCGTGCGGGCCCAGCTTTTCCAGTGAATCATCCGCAGCGGATCGCCGGGGCGGTAATCTCTAAGCCCGACAAATTCGCCTGAACTCCCCACAGAATTCGTATTGGTATCACCGGAGACTTTAAAGGCCGCGCCCCCCGGGAGTTCGATTTTTGGTAAAGGAAAACGGCGCGGTAAAATGGTGAGCGTGGCCGCTGGGGCCTTCACTTTGCGGCAGCGTTGGACTAGCCCAAATACATCAGGAAGTAACACGCGCAAATCATCTAACTGAATCACGCCGCGTCGCAGTGGTGTGATGTGAATGAACACGCGGGCTCGGTCGCCGACTTTTAGATTCAAATGGTCGTGCGATTCGCCGCCTGTAAAAAGACGATTTCCTAATAGGATCCATTTCCACCGGAAGTAGGCAAATTTCCGATCAAACGCGTTTCGTTCCTCCTCGCCCGGTTCGCGCAGTGAGGAAAAATCCGCGAGGCTCGGTCGTGGATCCATGGGGGTTTCCGTTAGCCAAGCGCGGCGCAACCGCCTTTTCTTATTCTTATGATTCCCACTTTGCCAGACTTGCACGCTGTAGCGTAATGGTTCTCCCGCCGTGCCAAATCGCGGTAATTCCCGCTTTGCCTCTAATGAAGCCCGCCGGAAAAACGCGATGGTAAGCCAATGGCAAACATCGCCAGACCTAGAGAAAATAGTTGATAGGTCGGCTTCCCGGATTGCCCTATGCCCTGGCTCATGCCCATACAGCCAGCTAACACAAAAGCGATTCCTAGACCCATGCCTGCTGGCCGTAGCCGCCTTGCAAGCAGATGGGCGATGCCCGAGCCTTTAAAATAGAGCCAATGTGTCCAGCGAACAAATCGACTCGGACGTGCCGTGCCTGCTGAGCTGCTAGAAACTGACAGATCCGGCTTCATTCGCTCGTGAACTTAGACTGGAACGGGCGTTAGCTCAATGAGATCAGCGATGATTTGTCGGGAATTTACACCAGAGTATTTCGCCTCTGGTGCCAATACAATGCGATGTGCAATGACATCTGCTGCCACCGACTGAATCAACTCGGGTGAAACGAAATCCAGTCCCTGAAAAACGGCTAGCGCCTGTGAAATTTTCATCAACGCCAGCGAAGCACGTGGGCTGGCTGCCAGCTGGATCGATGGATGACCGCGCGTGGCTCCTACCAGAGAAACGACATAGTGGCGTAGTTCTTCGCTAAAGCGCACTTGCCGCGCCGCTGCCATGAGGGCGATGATTTCGTCACGGCTGGCGACAGGAGTCAGTGTGTCCACCGGATGTGAATCCGCCTGATCTGCTAAGATCGCAGCCTCTTCTGTAGCCGTCACGTAGCCCAGCTTACATTGAATGGAAAATCGATCCATCTGTGCCTCTGGGAGGGGATATGTGCCGCGGAATTCCACGGGATTCTGCGTCGCGATCACAAAGAAAAGCCCATCTAGATCATAGCGTTGCCCATCAATGGTGGCTTGACGCTCACCCATTGCTTCTAGCAAAGCGCTCTGGGTCCGGGGTGACGCACGGTTGATTTCATCAGCCAACAAGATGTCGGTGAAAATCGGTCCTTGGTGGAAGCGAAATTCTTGCGTGCGAGGATCTAACACGGAAATGCCGAGGATATCAGAAGGCAATAAATCCGGCGTGAATTGGACACGCTTGAAAGTCGCGCCACGGATGGCTTTCGCGATTGCCTTCGCCATCGTCGTTTTTCCCGTTCCCGGAAAATCTTCTAACAGAACGTGGCCGCCAGAAATCATGCAGGCCAAAACGCGCCGGACCACATCTGATTGCCCCCGGACAACAGAACTAACAGCAGTTTCCAGACGGGATGCGGTGATCGATACGCTCATAAATTCGAGAACGATTCGAGCGTGGCAGATCGATCCCGTCGAGGCTTTCTTCAATCGATTAGTTCCCGCGTGTCGTAATCCTGCAACCCTGTCGGCTGCCGCCACTTAGGATTTTTAGAGAGAAATTTGTGCAGCACGGCGAGCCTTGCCTATCCATTGATAGACTCGGTCTCATGAAGACGACCGTAGTCGACTTCTAGGCGGCCATCTGGGTGGTCGGTATAAATTTCGACGAATCGATGGCCGAAGCAGACGTCACTCGCGACATAGCCCATTTGGCTTTGAACGGGAGCCTGGATGACAGTATCGATGCAGACGATGGAGGTCATAAAGCGTGTGGCGGAAGCCTCCAGCTGTGCGTAAGTCACGCCGTGCAATGGGCTTGTTTCATCAATGACGTGGCGGATGGTAACCGCCGCTGGGAAGATCACCAACCGATCAAATTCTAGCTTCAGAGTATGAAATCGGCGTGCAGCATCATCGCCATCGATCAGCTCCTTGCGGACGATCATCATGCGGAACTCTGCTTCGACCATTGCCTGATGATGTAAGTTCGCAACACGGATCTGCAACGTGGGTTTCCCGTTGTAGTTGGATATCACCATTTTCTCGCTAAATAGGAGCCGGGCAACTGGACGGGAAAATCGCACGAAGATGAGTCCAGTGATGACGGCGGTAAAAAACATGCCGACCACGATTTCAATCGTTGTGACTACATCTCCATAGAGATTGGCCGGATGAAGGTGACCGAAACCCACGGTGGAAAGCGTCTGCACGCTATAGAAAAAGGCGCTAGAAAATGAGCCCGGCAACATCCCCGTAATGCACACGCCGCCAGCAAGATAGGTGCAGGCAAACAGAACATTAAGGAGAAGATAAACCGATAACACCACAACGGCGAATTGTGGCCAGCTGAGCGCTAGGATGGAGCGATACAGATCGCGCAGACCAGGCTTTACCGAATTCGTCCGGACAAACTGGATTTTTCCCGCTTGTGTCGTGATGGCGGATGGAGATTTTCTTTCAGGCACGAAACGAAATTACCGGATTTTAGTTCCCCCTGTCTATCCGATCATGGGTTAAATTGGTGAAGGAGATTCGGGCTTGCTCCTGAAGCAGGTGGGGGCTAGTCCTGCGGCTCCTTTCATGAGTGATTCTCCCTATGCCATCCCTTCGCCCGCTTTGCAGCGTGAGGTGAAACGCCGCCGCTCGTTCGCGATTATTTCCCATCCAGATGCCGGGAAAACGACGCTGACGGAGAAGTTCCTGCTTTATGGCGGTGCGCTGAATCTAGCAGGGAGTGTCACCGCGAGGAAAAATCAACGTGCAACGACTTCTGACTGGATGGATTTGGAAAAGCAACGGGGGATTTCTGTTAGCTCCACGGTGTTGCAGTTCGAGTATAAAGACTGCGTCGTCAATATCCTAGATACACCTGGGCACAAGGATTTCTCAGAAGACACTTACCGGGTGCTCACCGCAGTCGATGCGGCGGTGATGGTCGTGGATGCAGGTAAAGGTATCGAAAGCCAAACGCGGAAACTTTTTGAAGTGTGCCGTCGCCGTGGGGTGCCGATTTTCACTTTCATGAATAAGCTGGATCGCCCGGCGCGACCTTCCATGGATCTTCTCGATGAGTTAGAATCTGTGCTCGGCATCCATGCTTATCCTGTGAACTGGCCGCTTGGCGATGGTCCACGTTTCCGGGGGGTTTATGATCGGGAGCAAAAGCAAGTGCATCTTTTTGAGCGAACGGTCCACGGTGCTTACCGCGCTCCTGTCAGTGTAAAGGGGATCGAAGATGATAGCGTAAAAGCGGCGATGGAGGAGGCGACTTATTCGCAAGTCTGCGATGAACTAGAACTGTTAGAGGGAGCGGGAGCAGACTTTGATTTATCGAAAGTCTTAGCGGGAGAACTCACTCCAGTTTTCTTCGGGAGCGCAGCGAATAACTTCGGCGTCCAGCTCCTGCTAGATCGATTCCTAGAACTATCTCCTTCTCCATCTCCGCGTGAGAGTGGAGAGATCACGATTGATCCCGCTTCAAAAGAGTTCTCTGCTTTTGTCTTTAAAATCCAGGCTAACATGAATCCAAAGCACCGGGATCGTGTGGCTTTTATCCGGATTGTATCTGGGCAATTCGAGCGCGATATGGATGTAATCAATGGTCGCACTGGGGATCGTGTTCGCCTTGCAAACTCGCAGCGTCTTTTTGCCCGGGAGCGAGAAACGGTGGATGATGCCTTCGCGGGCGACGTCGTCGGCCTTGTCGGAAATTACGATTTACTCATCGGAGATACTCTCGCTTCCAGTGAGGGAGTGACGTTTGATGAGATTCCGCGTTTCGCGCCAGAGTGCTTCTCATTCATTCATAACAAGAGCACGGCAAAGTATAAACGTTTCCGCGATGGTCTTCAGCAGTTGCTCAAAGAGGGCGTTGCCAGTGAGTTCCAATTGTTAGATTCAGATGGTCCGCAGATTCCACTGCTAGGTGCTGTAGGTCCGCTGCAATTCGAAGTGCTGCAATATCGTTTAGACAGTGAATATGCAGCGGACACCCGGATCGAAAATGCAAATTGGTCGCTGGCACGTTGGCTAAAACCTAGGGAGGGTGACCCTCTAGCTCCTGAAGCAAGGCCCGCACTTTCGCTGGGTGTGGCGCTGGCTCGCGATTCCAATGGTTGGCTTGTCGCATTGATTCCCAGCGAATGGGCGCTGAAAACATTTACCGATAAAAACGAAGATTGGCTCATTTCCGAGCAACCATTCGCACCGCCCCGCGCTCTCTGACGTGACCTTTTACTTCGCTGGAATTTTAATCCGCGCGGGGACGTCTTTAATTGGAATCCCTGCTTTGGTCAGTGCATCCCAAGCTTTTAGCAAACGCTCTAACGGAATATTTTTGTCTGCTTCCAGCTCTAGCTTGCGGCCAGGATTTTGTTTTTGATAGGCCACAAGATAAGATTCTAACAATCCTTCAGGGACAACCAGTGAGTCTAGTGTTACATTTCCTAATGCGTCCAAAGCGATTGTCGAGCGAGTATCTGAAACGGAGTCTGATGGGATTTCCCGAATCGTTGGTAGTTCGATATTCAAGACATCCCGGGGCTTTTTAAAAGCGGTGGAAACGATGAAAAAGACCAGTAGCACAAATAGAATATCGATCATCGGAATGACCGCGATTTGGCTGCGTGTCGTTTTAGGGCGATGAAAGCGCATACTGGATTTAAGCGTTAGGATTTGGTCTTTCAAATGCAGAGATCAAATCTGCCAAAATGCTTTCGAGTCGTGCAGTGAGCATCTCGATGCGACGGACAAAATATCCATGCGCGATGACGCATGGAACTGCGATAGCCAGACCGAAAATGGTTGTTGTGAGCGCTTCGGCGATTCCTTGCGCGATGGTGAGATGATCAGAATTATTTCCTAAGCCCTCGAAAATGGTGACTAATCCAGAAGCCGTGCCGATGAGACCTAACAATGGGGCAATCGTGATGACTGTATCTAACACAGAGATTCCCGAATGGAGTCGCATCACTTCTTCACGAGCTGCAGACTCTACCAGCTGGGTGGCCTGTATCCCAGAACGATGCTGGTTTTTGAATGCAATAGCGCCTAATCGCGCAAGGACACTTGCGCCATTTTGGCATTCCTTTCGTGCAGCTTCGATCTGATCGACTGTTGAATCTCCATTCAGCTGATAGAATCGCTGCGCCAGGGAAGAAGGAATGACTCGATTGCTGGTGAGTGATAAAAATTTATATAGCATCGCCATCACACCTGCAACAGAGGTCACTGCCAATGGGACCATGAAAACCCCACCTTTTTTGAAGGTTTCAAAGATCGTTGAAAAACTGTTCGTTTCAGTGGCGGCGATTATAGAGCTTATAGGGTCAAGCATATCGTTTGTTAGAAATAAAAGTTGAAAATAAGTTCCAGCGGCTCTTTGGCGAATTCCTTTTTGAGCGCTGCTGGCATGGGAGGAATTTCAGCATCGCGAATGGCGTTTAAAGTAAAGCCTTTTTGCACCTCGCCAGTTTCCATTTCGCCGACGAATCGTACGGAACGAACTTTTCCGCTGGGTTCAAGAAAGAACTGAACTGTTAGAAATCCGGGGGTGATAAAATCCCGGTGGCGCGTGCAGTTGCGCTGCCACTCTTGCTCGATTGCTTTATTCACGATCGCCTGGTAGCGTCCTAACGGAGAATCTGCCACGTCCAAGGCGCTGCGACCGCTGCGGGAAATCGAACCCACAATCGCAGCTTTTTTTTGGTTCCCACTGAACGCTGGATCGTTCAGTGGTTTAGCGACTGTAGGTTTTGGCGATTCTGAGACCTTCTTCACGGGGTCTGTTTTCGTTGAGCCGCTTTTCTGGTGTGGGATTTAATTCCTGATTTTCGGGAGCCTCGCGTGGCACATTTACATCTACCGGATTCGGTCCATCCAATGTTTTCTGGCGCGCTGTGGGATTGGATTGAGAGCTGTCTTTTCCGGATATTTCAGCGGTTTCGGCGGGTGATGGGTTTTCTTGTAAATCGCTCACAGGAGCCGGAGGAGCCGCTTTTGCCGCAGCTGGTTCCTGTGGTTTTGCAGTCTCCTGATCTGTTAGGCGGCCATCCTTATAATCGCTACTTGTTGTTTCGAAGTCGTCCGCATGTTTAGGTTTCACTCCTGATTGCGACGGCAAAGGAGGCGCTGTTAGGTCTGGTTTCCGATCACTGGTTGCCTGAGTATTTCTTTCGCCAATGAATGCAGGCTTCTCCGGTGCTGCCGATGCTTGGTCCTCAGAAGTGCGCGAGAAACGCGGCTTTTCTGGTGCCGCGCTCACAGAGGGAGCAGGCTGGGCTGCTTGTAGCCGTTCCACCATCTCTGGAAAAATCGTCACCGTCGTCTCGACCGGAGGCGGGGGAGCTTGGCGCTGTTCTTTTTTCCAAACTTCGGAGTTTAATACCGTTAGCCCGACTCCTAAAATAACTATTCCATTGATTATCAAAGACAATGCGAAGGCAATCACCCACAGGCGACCGTCGTCTTGGCGCATTGTTGAAATTGAGGATTGCATGGTGAACGCCGCAAAGTTTGGCGGGAAATCGCGCCAACGCAATCTGGTAAACCAGCGAGTTTGATCTTCAAAAAAGCCCGACAAAGAAAATCTTCTTGCTCCCTGTGACTTGGCGCTTGGAAGCACCGTGCGAGCCGGACAAAATCATGCACATGCGGCAAGAGCACTGGATTTTAGACGAGGCAATGGCCTTCCGTCGCTAGTTGAATCACAGCGATTTTTGCTCTTCAGCCTGATTTTAGAAAAACGAAAACTAATCATGACATTTGACCCGGTAAACCAATCCGCACCTGGACTCAACCCCGCAGAAGCCGAAGCAGCCGTCCGTAACGCCTCGCAATGGATTCAACCGCTACGCAGCGAGATTGGGCGCTATCTCATCGGGCAGAGCGACCTGGTGGATCGCTTATTGATTTCATTGCTCGTCAAGGGGCACATTTTGTTAGAAGGGGTTCCAGGCTTGGCAAAAACTCTTGCGCTCAAAACTTTAGCATCACTGGTCAATGCAAAGTTTAATCGCATCCAGTTCACTCCAGACATGCTGCCAGCGGATATTGTCGGCACGGAAATTTATGATCCGCGCGAAGCACGCTTTAGGGTCAAGCACGGCCCGGTTTTTGCGAATTTTATCCTTGCTGATGAAATCAACCGTGCTCCAGCCAAAGTGCAGAGCGCTCTGTTAGAAGCGATGCAAGAAAAGCAAGTCACGATCGGCGAAGAAACTTTCCCGCTGCCATCCCCATTTTTTGTTCTCGCGACACAGAATCCGTTAGAACAAGAAGGGACCTACCCGCTGCCAGAGGCACAGTTAGATCGCTTCATGATGAAAGTCGTAATGGACTATCCGACTGAAGATGAGGAGATGCGTGTGCTTGATTTAGCAGGAACCACTGAAGCGATGCCAGTCCCGACCCCGGTTGTGGACCTGCAAACTATCGAGCAAGCACGCAAGGTCGTGAATAATCTCTATTTGGATGAAAAAGTAAAACGTTACATCGTTCGTCTTGTTCACGCTACCCGCCGCCCTGACGAATACGGGATCCATATTACTCCCCTCATCCGTGTGGGAGCCTCCCCGCGGGCTACGATTAACTTAGCACTCACAAGCCGTGCCCATGCCTTTCTGAATGGCCGTGCCTACGTCACGCCTCACGACGTAAAAAGCGTGGCGATGGATGTCCTCCGCCACCGCGTGACGGTGACTTATGAGGCAGAGGCAGAAGGACTAGACAGCCAAAAATCATCACGCGGATTCTTGATGAGTTGCCAGTACCGTGAGTTTTGAAGAACAAGGCAAATCCAGCAAACAAGGCGAATTGTTGACACAAGGCAAATCTGAAATTACGGTGATGCCATGATTACTTCAACGATTTCAAAAAGAGGTCAAACGACTTTACCTAAGCAAATCCAAGATGCGTTGCATTTGGAACCTGGGCGTAAAATCATTTATGAAATCCACAAGAATTCCGTCGTCATCAAATTGCACCCAGGGGTAATGGCCTCGTTCGGGGCTTTGAAAGGACTCGGCAAGCCAACGTCGCTCCCGTTAAAAAAAGTCCGCCAGCTGGCTAATGAAGATTGGGCGGAGCATGTGAATCAAGAAGGGTTGAAAAAGTGAAGACCTACATTGTTGACACAAATTTAATCATTCGGTTTCTCACCGGAGATCCTGCAAAACAAGCATCCATCGCGGCGGAGTTTTTTCAGAGTTGCGACGCGGGAAAACATGTCCTCAAAATTCCCAGCATCGTTGTTGCGGAAACCGTTTTCGTGCTTACTGGCAAGATTTATGCCTATCCAAGAAAAACGGTAGCTATGCAGCTAACCCATTTTTTAAACACCCCTTCTTTCAAGGTTCCGGAACTCGAGATTCTAGAAAAATCGCTTGAGATATTTGCGAACCATAAAATGGATTTTGCCGATGCTTATATCGCTGCAACGGCCATGATCGCAGGCCATTCTGTTGTTACTTTTGACTCGGATTTCAAACTTATTAAAGCGCTAGATGCTCTGATCCTCTAGTTCAATCCATGATCCAGCAAAAAGCCAGCACACCTGTTAGCATCGAGGATGAAGCCCGCGCGGCGGAAATTCTAGGGCGCGTCCGGCGGATGGAAGTCCGCACGAATCGGCTTGTCGATGACTCACTGGCAGGTCGCTACGCCAGCGTTTTCAAAGGCCGCGGGATGGATTTCGACCGCGTGAGAAATTACGTTCCTGGCGATGATGTGAGGACGATCGACTGGAATGTCACCGCCCGCACCGGCGATCCACATGTGAAGCTTTTCACGGAAGAGCGTGAACTAACGATTTTGCTGATGATTGATATTAGCGCGTCTTCAGATTTCGGCTCCGTCGTTGACTCCAAAAGGGAGCTGGCCGCAGAAGCTGCTGGGGTTTTGGCGGCCTCGGCGATTCGGAATCGTGACAAAGTCGGGTTGATTCTATTTAGCGATGAGGTCGAGCTATACATTCCGCCGGGTAAAGGGCGGATGCATATCATGCGGCTCATTCGTGAGGCATTGTTTTTCCAGCCAAGAAAAAATGGTACAGACATTTCACTGGCATTGGACTTTGCGAATCAAGTGATTCACCGCAAGTCAGTGATTTTCCTAGTGTCAGATTTTTGTCTAGGCGCGCCGTTTGATCAAAACTTGGATAAACTCCGCAATAAGCTGCAAGTCACAAACCGCCGTCATGATGTCATTGCTGTTTCCGTGACGGATCCACGTGAAGAAACACTGCCAGACGTCGGGCGCATCTGCATCGAAGACGCAGAAACAGGCCAAGTCGTCGAAATCAATACAAGCAATGCAAAGATCCGGGAGGCCTTTGAAAAACAATCTCGCCAACGCCGTGAACGAACGACTGCAAAAATCCGCTCGTTAGGAATTGATTTGTTGGAATTTATAAACGGAGAAAAATGGATGCCAGCGCTGGTTAGTTTTTTCAAAGCCGTAGGCAACGTTCTGGTTGATGATTTGAATCATGTTAGGAAAATTTTCTATTCTTGGTTTTTGTTTCGGCCGTTTGTCATGGATCGCGCTGTGGATTTTTCTTGCTGGAAATCTATCAGCTCAAGCGACTGCTGATGCTGAAGATATTCGTGGTCCAAAGCCGTTGATAGAAATTCCCCAGTCGGAAAAGTCTCCTGTTACGCTATGGCTCAGCCTCGGCGCGAGCGCTCTTTTGTTAGGTATCGCTGTCGCTTTATGGAGAAAGCAAAGCGGAAAACAAAAACTCAAAACACCGCGCGAATTAGCGCTTTCTGCACTCACCCAGTTAGAAATTAAGAGTGATGAATTGAGCGCAGAGATGTTTGCAAATAACGCTGCACAAACCGTTCGACAATATATCGCTGGGCGGTTTGGCATCGCTGCGCCGCGTCGCACGACGGAAGAATTTTTTGAAGCGCTTGCTCAATCAAAAGATTCTCCACTGATCAGTGAAAGTCAGCATTTGCAACAGTTTTTAAAATCCTGCGATCTCGCGAAATTTGCAGCTTCGCAGCTCAATACGAAGGATCGTGTTGAGTTGATCCAGGCTGCGCGCGACTTTATCACCACCACGGCAAATCCATCTCCTAACCATTAGGTTCCCATCTCGACTTCATGACAGAGAGTCTACAATTTGTTCATCCCGGATTTTTATTCCTGCTGTTTTTGCTCCCGCTCATGGCGATTTGGAAAGGCCGCTGGGGTAGACCCGTTGCGGTGAAAATGCCATCCACTCAAGACGCGTTCAGCGTCGGAGCTAAACCACGTTCGAAGTTTGGCGGCTTCCTCGCATTTCTGGGACTACTTTCTTTTGCTCTGTTAGTCATCGCCTTCGCTAGACCCCGTTTTGGCAAAGGCTCCACCGACATCGAAGCGAGCGGAATCGATATGATTCTCACGCTTGATGTTTCAGGTTCGATGGAAGCTCTGGATTTCAAAATCAATGATCAGCCAGTGAATCGGCTGGAAGTGGTGAAAAGTGTTGTCGAGAAATTCGTCACTCAACGGCCCAATGATAAACTCGGGATGGTCGCGTTTGCTGGACGGCCTTATCTAGTTTGTCCACTGACGATGGATCACGAATTTCTCGCGAAGCGACTGCGAGATGTGAAAATGGGTCAAGTGGAAGATGGCACTGCAATTGGTTCGGCAATCGCCTCATCCGTCGATCACTTGCGGGATTCTACCGCGAAATCACGAATCGTGATTCTACTAACAGACGGCGTCAATACGGCTGGAGCGATCAATCCAATCTCTGCTGCAGAGGCGGCAAAGGCTTTAGGTATCAAAGTCTACACGATTGGCGCAGGTATTCGTGGGGAAGCACCAATGCCCGTGACTGATGGATTCGGCCGCAAATTTTTGCAGACGGTTCCCGTAGAAATTGACGAGAAAACGCTGCAAGAAGTCGCCACGGCCACAGGTGGACAGTTTTACCGCGCCACGGATACTAACTCGTTAGAGAAAATTTACGAATCGATCAACCAACTCGAAACCACCACGCGGAAGCTGAAGAAATATCAACAATACGATGAACTCTTTCTCTACTTTCTCGTTCCCGGTTTAGCACTGCTTTTACTTGAACTGTTCCTTAGTCAAACGCTCTTCCGTCGCCTACCCTAAAATTTCTAACAGCCATGGATGATACTTCGTTACAATTTGCTCAACCGGTTTGGATCGCTGTCGGAGTGGTCGTCTGTGCGATCATTATTGTGTCGTTTATGCGCTTTGACCGCCACCGGGATGCGGATTTGGCAAAGCTGATACATCCACGTTTCCGGCAGCGGTTGATGGAGGGTTTTTCCCCGAAGCTGCGCAATTTGAAACGCGGACTTTGGTTGCTCGCCGTGTTGTTGATTTTCGTTGCCGTTGCCCGTCCGCAAAAAGGATATGAGTGGCGTGAGGTAAAACGCAAAGGGATCGATATCCTGTTCGCCGTGGATACATCGCGCAGTATGTTGGCTGAAGATCTAACTCCGAATCGTCTGGAACGCGCCCGCCTCGGAATTATCGACTTCGTTGATAAATTAGAAGGAGATCGAGTCGGCCTCATTCCCTTTGCTGGCAGTGCGTTCGCACTTTGCCCGCTCACATTGGATTACGATGCATTTCGTGAATCGTTAAACGCGCTCGACACTGATTTAATCCCGAGGCAAGGGACCGATCTAGCTAGCGCGATCAAAGAAGCGGAGCGTCTTTTCGATGAGACTGGCAACAACTATCGCGTGCTGGTATTGCTAACAGATGGCGAAGATCTCCAGGGGGATGTGATCGATGCTGCCAAAACCGCAGCGAAAAAAGGCATGGCCATTTACACCGTCGGAGTGGGTAGTCCGGAAGGTGCGAGGATGCCAATCCGGCTGCAAAATGGCCGTGTCGACTATGTGCGAGATGAAAGTGGAGAAGTTGTAAAAACGAAACTAGACGAAAACACGTTAAAGAAAATCGCCGCAGAAACGAATGGTCTATATGTTTCTCTGGGTCGTGGAGCTGAAGGCTTAAACACAATCTATCAAGAAAAGCTGCGTCTGGTGCCAAAGACAGAACAAGAACAACGAATGGAAAAAATCCCACTCGAGCGATTCGAGTTACCGCTGGGCCTTGCTATTGCATTGTTGGTGTTAGAATTTTTCATCAGAGACCGATTACGTGACAAAAAGTCAAAGACACTTCCGGCGGGCTCGCGGATCGCGAAAGTGGCGAGTATGGTGATGGGAATAGTTGCATTGAGTATGATGGATAGCCCGGCAGCGGAGACAGTTTCTGCGGAGCAAGATCCGCGCAAAATTTATAATTTAGGAACTGAAGCCTACCAGAAAGGTGATTTTGAAAAAGCCTCGCAATCGCTAAGAGAATCATTGAGGACGCAAGATTTGTCTCTGCAACAACGGTCCTACTATAATCTCGCAAATACGCTTTACCGAACAGGGCAGGGGACTTTGCAAAAAGATCCAGATGCGACGATCAAAAATTGGGAAGCATCGATCAAGGCGTATCAAGATTCACTTGCACTCAATTCTGCGGACGAAGATGCAAGCTATAATAAAGCACTCGTAGAGAAGAAACTGGAAGAGCTGAAGAAGCAGCAAAACAAAGACGAAAAGAAAGATCAAAAGGACGACAAAAAAGAGGATCAGGAGAAAAAAGATCAGGAGTCAGAGGATAAAGAAAACAAAGATTCAAAAGACGAAAAGAAAGAGGATTCGCAAAGCGAAAAAGACCCAAAAGACTCCAAGGACGGAAAAGATCCGAAGGACCAAAAGGAGGAAAACGGGAAAGATCCTAAAGAGGGAAAAGATTCAAAAGACGGCGACAAGTCGAAGGAGGAAAAAGATCAGAAAGAAGGCAAGGAGCCGAAAGATTCCAAAGAGAAAAAAGAAGGCGAAGAGGAAAATAAAGATTCGGAATCCAAAGGGCAAAAAGACGGAAAAGACCAAGAAGGCAAAAAGGAAGAAGCTCGGATGAGCAATGAACGCACAGCCAAACAGGAAATGACTCCAGAGGAAGCGAAGCAACTGTTAGAATCTCTGCGTAGTGATGAGCGGACAGTTATTCCGATTCAGCCACAGAAACGCACACGCTATTTAACTCCTGATAATTCGACGAACGGGAAAACATGGTGAAAAGTCTCTGCCAGAAAACTAATTTTTATCACCTCATGAAAGTTTGGCTAATTTTCCTGGTGATGGGTATGTTGTCGTTTTCTCATGCCGCAGACATAGAGGCGCAACTGGATCGCGACTCTGTTCCCGCTGGAAATGGTGCGGTCTTAACTCTGAGAATAGCAGGCAGGAATGTGGATAGACCTCAGGTTCCAGAAATCGAAAACTTTATCATTAAACCAAATGGCCAGAGCCAACAAATTCAGCAAATCAATGGAGCTGTCTCTGCGATTACGACCTTTTCTTATGTCGTGGGTTCACAGACTCCCGGTGACTATGAAATTCCCGGTTTCGAGGTAACCGTCAATGGCGAAAAGGTTACATCCCAGCCGTTGAAGTTAAAAGTTCTCGATGCAGGCGCGCCTCAACCTCCGTCACGAGGACAAACCAATCAAGAGCCTGGGGAAGAAGATAAAAAAGAACCCGAAGATGAATCCAAGCGCTTCGGCTTTCTGACTGTGGAGTTGGCAGACAATGAACGGCAGCATGCTTTTGTGGGTGAGATCGCTCCTGTTAGAATTCGTGCTTGGCTACCAGCGGATTCGCAGGCTCAGCTACGCAGTGGAATTCAGCCCGAGGGAAAAGGGTTCACGCTGCACAACGTGAGTAATCAGCCGCAGCAAACCCGGGAAGTGAAAGATGGAAAACAATATCTCGTCGTCACTTGGTTCGGTGGTATTTCTGCAACGAAAGCCGGTAAATATCCGGCATCGCTCTCGGTAAATGCAAAAGTCGCAGTGCGTGACACATCTGCACCGAAGCGCCAACGCAGGAGAACTGGCAGTCCTTTCGATGATCCATTTTTTGACGATGTCTTCGATCAAATGAACGTGCCGATGATTGAGAAAGATGTGACTCTGAAATCAGACGATCAAGAAATCGAAGTTCGTCCGCTACCGACAGAAGGTCGCCCGGAAAATTTCTCAGGTGCGGTGGGTGAATTTAATTTTGATGGAGTGCAAATTCCTAACAGTTGGAAGACGGGAGAGCCACAGCAGATTTCCGCGCGCATCAGTGGTTCAGGGAATTTTGCGTTGTTAGACGCGCCGCAATTATCTCCACCTGATCGCTGGAAGACTTATTCTGGTAAGGAGCAATTTCAAGCTGGCGATCAAACCTCTTTTTCTGGAAATAAAACCTTCCAATTTAGCGCCGTTCCCAAAAAAGGCGGCCAGCAAGATGTGGCGCTATCATTTAGCTATTTTGATCCCAGTGCAGAGAAATATAAAACTTTAACTACATCTCCGCAGAAAATCGAAGTTGCAGGCAATGATGTGGTGGATGAAGAACCTGTTACTGCTCCCGCTCCCAAGCAGCCAGAGAAAAAACCGGACATGATAGCCGCGCAGTATTTAAAATTGTCGGGTCGTGGATCTTTAGTGCCATTGGTTTCCAAGCCGCTTTTCTCTCAGCTGTTAGGATTTTCTGCGATCCTTGCTTTGTCAGGTGGGATTTTCGCATGGCTACGCCGCCGCCGAGACGATCCGAAACGTCGCTCCCGAGAAGCACTGGAAAAGGCCATGCAGGAAACGCTGGGAGCAGCCAGAAAATGCATCGCTGTTAGAGATGCTCCCGGATTTTTCTCCGCTGCACGGTTAGCACTTCAGCATCGGCTTGGCGCTTTGTGGAATCAGCCGCCACAAGCGATCACCCTAGCAGAAGTCCATGCGCGGGACTTCAGAAGCTTCTCCCGTGGCCCGCTTT
>JAAURL010000015.1 GCA_012032235.1 Akkermansiaceae bacterium
GGTGACGACACGTCATCACGATCCGTAGTCGTTCATCAGGTGAAATCCTACGCATTTGCGCGGTCACAAGGCGCGATCATCAGCATCGCCATTTCACCCGATGGCCGCACACTCGCCTCAAGCGGTGCCGACAAAACGCTGCGCCTTTGGCACACCGCCACTTTGGCGCAGTCTCGGTATCCTTTTACGCGGTGCAGCTCTGGGTAAACTCGTTTTCTCGAAGGACAGTCACTATCTCCGAGGGAATCCCAGCGAGGGTTCTCCCTTCATTTTCGGTGGAGAAGCTCACTAGCAGAAATTTTTCTGAAACTCATCCCGACAAAAGTTTCTTACAGGAGAGAAATCGCTCCATGCGATCAGATCACTCCTTATGAAATCAAACCATCCAAACCTCATTTTATCTTGTATCGGCATCCTCATCGCTGCCGCACCATCACAAGCTGCCACCGTCATCGCGATCGATAACCTCGCCGTGGGAAGTCAGTCTTTCTCCGCGTCCTTGAGCGGTCCCACCGCCACAAGCTTCTTCGGAGGGGATTTCTCCGACCGAGAAGTGGCCTTCAGTTTCACGACTGGCTCCATAGACGCTTACCTCACAGAACTCAAATTTGTCACCTCCATCGGCAACGCCCAGTTGAGTCCCATCCAGCTCACCCTGAGCACCGGCACCAGCGTTCCCGGCGGTGTTAATCCCGTCGTGCTCGGCTCAGTCGCACCTGCTTCGAGTTCTCCCATCACTCAAACACTCACCGTCGGCCCCACCATCCCTCCCGTCCTCCTCGCCAACACCACTTACTGGATCCACATGACCGTGCCTACCGGAGGAGGCATTTATTCGATCGCAAACACGAACACACCCATCGCCGAACCCGGTTGGTCGCTCGGCACGACCTGGCTACAAGATCCGCTAGATCCTTGGTCTGAACTCACCTCCGGTCCAGTCGCCCGCATCCGCATGACCGTAGAAACCATCCCCGAGCCTCAAGCCGCACTTCTCGGCGGCCTCGGTATAATCGCGCTACTGCGCCGTCGCCGCTAGTTTTTTCCCCAAGTCTCTCCCTGAGGCCACTCGCCAGGACGGTTGCAAAGTTTGTCTTAGCGAGTGGCCATTTCCAGAGGCGTCGGTCAGAAGCTTTTTGAAATCGTGCGGCATTCGCTTTCCCACACAAAATAAACATGAGCAACTTCTGGATTGCTGAACGATTGGGGCATGATCGGTCGGCAAGTCGATTGGTGAGGCAAGGCAAAGCAAACGATAAGATCAAAAAGCTGTGCAAAAATCTTGAGGGAATGTTAACATGCAAGGGTCCCGGTAATGCACGTCCAGGAAGCCTCATATCCCATGCGCACCAAAGTCCTCATGGATCACAGTATCGTCACCCGTTCGAGCCTGATGCGCTGGGTCGAGAAGCCACTTGAAGGATTCCATTCCTCCGCCCGGCTATGGGGGGCGGAGAGGATCCCGCCGTTCTCGGATCCCGCATGGGAGGCTGAGGCGGAAGCTATTTTGACGGTCGGTAAGTTAGTCCGAGAAAAGAAAGTCGAAGCATTTTCTTCGATGGAACTGAAATGGGAGGCGATGCGTGATTATCTAGGCTCGACCCCACTGGACGCCTTTGAGGGATGCGATATCGACATCGCCCCCAACCCGATTGAACGAGGCAGATTTGTCCGAGCAGAATTGGGGCATTATGTGAAAAAAGGCGGGAAGAAGGACATCGCCGAGGGAAAGAACGGCGCGTCCCAAATTTCGTTCTTCCGCTGGCTTCTCAAACTCGAACCGGACAGCATGCACAAAATTCTGGAGGCACGGGAAAGTCGCCAGTTGACCGATTTCGACTGTGAGAGCTTGAACGACCTCGGGTGGTTCAAGGCCCTAGCGACGCGCCTGAAGAGCGAAGAGAATCTGCCGGATGCGTTCCATCTGTGGACCGCACGGCGGAATCGGATCGACGTTTTTTTGACCCTCGATCGTAAACTCATTAATCACGCAGCCTCCATCGAAAGCGAGAAATCAGGCTTTCGATTGGGCGTCAGAGTCAGGTCGCCCATCGCGTTCCTGCGCGAGGAAGGCGTTGCGAATCCAGAACCGTACCCCTTTCGCCTAGGACAGTTTTACACGTTCGTTGAGATCAAAAACATCGCTGCCAAGTAAGCTCCGCAAGTCACAGCGTCATACTAAATGTCTAAATCGCATTCGCTTGATAAAATGTATAATCGTTTTCTGGGAAAATCCTCATTGGATTAGGCAAATGAATGAAGATTGAATGAGAGGACATAAAACAGTGACTTGGGAACAGGGACGCAAGTTTGCTAACGGCAAAATTCTAGTTCGCTGTGATCATTCTACTGAAGGTATCGCGGGACTTTGAAACCCTAAAGCCCAGCCTTATTCTCAAGAGCCTTCGAAAGGTAAATTTTCCCAAAATCAGCGGAAACTTTCAGCCTGTTTCATTTTAGAAAGAGATGACGGAGCCAATTCTCCGGCACTTCAAAAAACTAACATCTAAAACTGAATATGAAACTTACGACTCCAACACGCGGCCTACTTATGGCTTGCGGTTTATCATCTGCATTTCTCGTTCTGACTGCTTCGTCAGCATTAGCAGAAACGCCAAATTCTTATCGACTCATCCAGCGCAATGCGAATCGCGTGACAGCCATTGCTGACCGCCTTGTCTCATGGGTGGATCGCCTTCAGCTTGCCGAGGATGTCGTGCCAGATGGGATCTATCGAGAGTCACCTGCAAACAACGATGTAGTCCCTCCGATCTTTGACCGTAGCGCACTTCGTAAACTCCAGTCAGGCTTGGAAGAAATCGCAGACCACATTGATATCATCGCCGCTTTGGCAAAATCATCTGGAAAACCAGGACTGATAGGAGAAGCCGCAGAACTTCAAGAAACCTTAGAAACCGCACCTGATCGTGACGAGATTTCCCAAGCCATCTTTCGCGGTGCGCCCTCTTCCGAACTCATTGAAGAACTCACCATCACACTGGAAGCTCTAAAAAATGCAGCCCCTTGCATCCGCCGGGAAATCCAAGAACTGGACGAGTAAATAATCCCCCTCCCGAGTGCCTCAAAGCCTTGATGGAGCATTTTCCATCAGGGCTTTTTAATTTAGAATCTTTAATACGATAATGAGCTTATTCCGTGTAAGGAATTTCATCCATTTATCATCTACAGTCTTCTATCATCTATCATTCATTGAAATGCTGTGCGCGCAAAGACTAAGAACCACCTCCGCCGCTGGGCACATATTCGTAGCCATTTCTGATAAATAGTTTGGGGCGTTGGCCCGTTGGCACACTGGCTCGCAAGGTGATAGTTCTACCTGCTTGGTTGTTGCTTTCGATGACCCTCGCGGAACCGCTGCCTGTCCACAAGGAGCCCAAGGCGAATCCAGTGCGGCGCGTCTGCTCTGACCAAGAGCTAAGGTCTGTGCTTTGGGAGAAAATAATCCGCACATCCGAAGGCAACGGTGTCGGGACGACGAATGTGAGTCCGGGATCATTCGACCCGCCGCTCATCACCGCCCGACGCCAAAGCCAAGCTGGTGGATTCGGACCGGCGGGGTTCAGTCGCAGAAGCCAGCATTCGATATTGGAAATGCCATCCCCATTCGGGTCTGCGGTTGCCGCTGCGGCTGCGTTAGTTAGCCCGTGCGCCGTCATCCAGTTTGGGAAAGTGGAAACCCCATCGTCGCTCGCGATTTTCACATCGCAGCTTCCAAAGTTGGCACCACCCGCGAAAGCCGCCGCTGGGGTGTTACTGCTGAAGGTGACCCTGAACGTCTCGATGCCTTCCGTGGTGGCATCGTTCACGATCGGGACATCGACATAAGCCGTAGTCTGCCCGGCGAGGATGGTGACAGGAGCAAAGTTCACCCCTCCCGGCAGGGTGAAATCGGTCCCCTGAGTGGCGGTGATCGCGGCGATTTCCCGGATCAGCTCCGTATCAGTGGTGCGAGGGTGAGCCAGACTCACGGGAACCCGCACGGTCCCGGCGGCCTCGTTGACCACAAGCTCGGTCGGCGTGGTCAAGACTCCGTCGAACTCAACGACGATGCTGCTGATTTGAAACGTTTGGTAAACGCCACCGACTCTTACATGCCTCCATTGCAAGTTCGTCACACGGTTGAAGTTGGCATTAAATGTCGATGTGATCCCTGCAAGTGCGGTACCGGTCGATTGAACCTGATTATACCCATTGCCGTTGAACCATCCAGTAAAATTTAGGTTTCTGGCCGTGCCGGCAGCCCAGGGATGCAGCGTCACGGAGCGCACCGCGAATGGCCGCCCCGTCGTGCTCACAAGACTGAAGTTGACATCCTCTCCAGTAGCGTAGGAGCCAGGCGTTAAGGCCTTCACGCCTGTGTACCGAGGGCTGGTTGGGCCGACGATGGAAGCAAAGCTTAGATCGGAGCTTAGACGCAGGCCTTCTTCGGTGTAGGGTAGGTTAATAGTCCCAATCTGGCCAGTGGGCAGCGGGACTTGGTCCAGATTGAATTCGACAATTTCTGCCCGCAAAGCCCCCCCCGACAATATCGCCAAGGCAGGAAGGTGGACCAGGAGTGGACGGAAGGAACACGTTAGGAAGTCACGAATGGTTGTCATATGAGGAAGTCCGCTCAATGCGGAGCTACCCCTTACAGAAAGATCGGCGTCCAAAAGTTTCTGGGAATCGCATAAAAATCTGTGTAATCCGCGTCATCCGAGGTTTAAAAAACTCGGTTACACGAGATTAAGTAAATCGTATTATCCAGTGAGAGCCATCCTTCAGCGAGTTTCAGAAGCATCCGTTACGGTAAACGGCCAAGTCGTTTCACAAATCCAGCATGGGCTGTTAGTTTTGCTAGGAATTGAAGAAGGCGATGGTGATGAAGACATCGCTTGGTTGAGTGGTAAGATTTCTAGAATGAGAATTTTCCCAGATGGAGACGGAAAAATGAACGAATCCATCATCGACTCGAATGGAGAAATCATCGTTGTCAGCCAATTCACTCTCCACGCTTCGACGAAGAAAGGCAATCGGCCCTCTTTTTTACGCTCCGCTCCTCCGCTGATATCTGAGCCTTTATATGAAAAATTTTGTGCCGCAATGGAGGAAGAACTTGGTAAGCCCGTAGGCCGTGGAATCTTCGGTGCTGATATGAAAGTCTCACTCATCAACGATGGTCCCGTCACCATCTACATCGACAGTCGCGCAAAAGAGTAGTGGGTAGGATGTCTTGTAGCTTCTCACCATGAAATCTATAAGCATTTCATGATTCACTAAAAAATTATTCTCTTCCACCGTGGGTTCTATCATTTTCGTTTTGCCTAACTTACTCCACTCGGCAGAGCATGGGCTTAAAGCAATCATTTCCAGCTAGGGAGATTGTAGCAACCGGTGCTCCTAGACTTCTCAGTCATGGACACATCGCACTGCAAGCAGAAGGCCAGCCAGTTTGGTTCCGCAACATTGAGCTGAAATCCCTAGAAGCTCCTTGAGCGATTTTCTATTGCGCCGACCTAAACGGGCGGTAACGGTATGAAATGAAAAAAAGAAGATCTTCGGCATAGGAATCGGCCTAATCGCTATCGCCGCATTAGTCACAGCCGGCTGCGCTTTTACTAGATTCGGCTATGAATCGGCAGCTTATAAAGTCTCTAGTAAATCTGGAGAATTCGAGATTCGTAACTACGAGAGTCTCGTCATCGTCTCCACGCCGATGGCTGCGCTCAAAGAAAACAGTGGTGAATCATTCATGCGACTTTTCCGCTATATTTCAAAAGACAACGAAGGATCCCAAAAAATCAGCATGACGACGCCTGTCCTGATGACCATGGAAGAAGGAAAAAACCGGATGAGCTTCGTCGTTCCAAAAGACATCGTTACGAAAGGCGTGCCAAAACCAAAGTCGCCAGAAGTCGAAATAGAGACCTTTCCCGCTGGCCGTTACGCGAGCTATCGCTTTAGTAGATCGTGGAATCAAAACCGAGCTAAAGAAGCCGAGATGAAACTCCGTGAATGGGCGAAAACACAAAAATTAAAAGTTACGGGCACCGCATTACTCGCAGGCTATGATCCACCATTCACTCCAAAGCCCATGCGAAGAAATGAGATTCTACTGCGCATCGTAGATTAATTTTTTCGTGATTAGCTTACAGCCTCAGAAATGACGAGGACTTCTGTAAACGGCAATTCTGCTAGGAGCCCGAATGATGAATGCCTTGAGAGCTTGGCTCGATTCGCCGCAGGGCTGCTCATTCCGCACAGGAATCTTGCTAGCTGACGCGGCGTGGCCAGAGCTGCGTGCTTTTCCTCGTTTAGCTCCTTTACGGCTTGGAGTTCTGCATCAGTTGCGCCCCGTGGCTTTGGCCGCTTGATTTTTTTCGCAGGGACACCACGGCAGCGGTCACAGTGACCACATGGCGCTTCAAGGTTTTCGCCAAAGTGCTTGGTCAAATAGTTCGTCAGGCAGCCGCGATGTGATGATAGATCTAATACATGATTCAATCGCATCAGATCCGCTTGCTCTCTAGATTGAAATCTTTCGACTAACTCTGCGGTGATCTCCTTTAGGTTAAATTCTTTTTGTCGAATTCGATAGCCATTCCGTATTCCGGAAACTTCCAAAATGATATCTCCTGCGCTTTGTAAACTATGAATCGCAGTTACGATCTTCTCGCGAGGAATCCTAAATTCTTCAGCAAGAATCGATGGATAGAAGTATAACCACCATCGTTTCATGGTGCCGGCATCGAGAATCTGCTTAATGAATTTCTTTTCCGCCACGGAGCGTCCGGCTAGAATTTGCTCCTGCGAGCGCAACAGCTTCACCCGGTATGTCGCGTAGAAAACACCTGTTGCCTCAATGATTCCATCGATTTCTAGATAGGTCATCACTGTTGAAATCACCGTCGAACGAATATCACAAATCGTAGAAAGATCATAAGGAGATACATCGAAAATCGGTCCCAGACGGAGCACGCGATCCAACAGATTTCCCAGTGCCCGCGCCGATGGCATATCTGAGTGAATGAAGTTTTCTAGAACCGTTACATCATCGCCACAGGCAAGCATTTCACATAGGGCCGATTTCCCATCGCGGCCTGCTCTACCAATTTCTTGAGTATAGTTTTCTAGGCTTTTGGGTAAATTATAATGAAACACCGCCCGAATGTCCGACTTATCAATCCCCATGCCGAAAGCAATGGTCGCAACAATAATTCGCGTCTCGCCAGCCATGAAGGCGCTCTGTGCGTTGGCGCGAAACTCTGGTAATAATCCGGCGTGATAAGCCTGAGCAGATAGTCCATTCTTCGTTAAAAATGTAGCGACTTCTTCCGCTGTTTCCTGACGTGTCACGTAAACGACTGCGGGACCATCCATCGAACGTAACTTTCCTAACAAAAGAAATTTTCTCTCTGCTGCTGTGCACGGAGTGACCCTTAAATCCAAATTTTCCCGATGAAAGCTCAACTGCACATGATCTGTCGCGGCAATGCGGAATTGCTTGCGAATGTCTTTCGCTACTTTCGGTGTCGCCGTGGCTGTTAGCGCTAGAACACGTGGCACTTTTAGCTGCCGACAAATTTTCGCGAGCTTTAGATAGTCTGGACGGAAATTATGTCCCCATTCGGAAATGCAATGAGCCTCATCGATAGCGACCAGTTGAATTCGCAAACATTTTAATCTCTGGCGAAAAGTCTCATTCGCAAAACGTTCCGGCGCGATGTAGAGCAGCTTTAGTTTGCCTTCCTCTAGTTTTTCATAAACTTGACGAACTTGATCTGCATCCAAAGTAGAATCTAACCGAGCCGCAGAGATTCCTTTTCTTACCAAAGCATCCACTTGATCCCTCATCAAAGCAATCAGCGGAGAAACCACCAGAGTTAAGCCATCTAATAAAATAGCGGGCAGTTGATAGCAAATCGACTTTCCTCCACCGGTTGGAAAAATCGCCAATGCCGAACGCCCTTCTAACAGTGCACAAACAACCTTTTCCTGCCCATCGCGAAACGCATCATGCTCGAAATAGTCGCGAAGAGTTTGCAGCACGCGCCAAGCATTCGTTTTGCCGATCAAGGAGGCAAGGCGGAACCTATTGATTTTACGATTCCCGTTGCAAAAAATGGGCGTTAGGCTCTGGCCAGTGACGATGATTTCTGGAGATATGTTAGTGGCAGCACCTGAGCGCTGGGATGAGGCTTGTTTTACCGTGCCTGCGGTGCGAGCCGTGATCGCATCGGGGCTAAAGACAGGGATTTTATGTTCTGAGACTCAGCGCGAATTTTGGGAAACGATCAATGGTCTAATGGTGGTTTCCTTTCCCTTACGAACAAAATCAAAGCTCGTTGCGACGCAAATCAAAGATCAGTGGAAAGCTTCTCTCGCTTGGGAAATCAGTCCAGCAGCAGAAGCCTTTAAAATTGCGAATTTGCCAAGGCGTCTTGGGCCGCAGGAGAGAAGACTCGATAAGTTACTCACTCATCCGCTGAGCTATTCTGAAAATCCATTAGAACATCGCGTGAGACATTATCTCGCTGCAGTTGAGGAATTGAGTATCGATACGAAACGCTCCGAATTTTTTGCCTCAGTAGATCTGGGGATCGAATTCGAGAAAAATGCGGTCATGCTTTGCCCTAGTTCTGACTTGGGGATTAGTTACGAATGGGCAATCGATCGTTGGGTCGAAATCGCTGATAGACTTTTAGAAAATGGCAAACATGTCACCGTCGTCAGCCTTGATGGCAACCGCGATTTGGGAAGAAATTTAGCCAACCTACTTGGAGATAAAGTGACCTATTTTCATGCATTTCCATTAGCCTCTACCTTGCCAATTCTCGCAATTCACGGCCTTGTGGTTGCCGCAGATGGTTCGCTGCCACATTTAGCGGCACATGCGGGAACGACTTGCGTGACGCTCTTTGGTCCGAATGACTCTGCCTGGAAACGTCCGCTGGGCCGGCGCCACTCTGTCGTGAAAATGCACGTGGAATGCGCTCCTTGCTTGTTAGCAAAATGCCAGTTCGATTCGCGCTGCCAAAGAGAACTAACCGTAGATCGTGTCTGGAAAGCGGTGAAGGATAAGCTCACCTATGCGGGTCGAAAAGATCAATGGTCCGCATGGTAGATTTAGCCACCTTCATCGACAAAACCGATGATCGTATCGAAAGATTCAATGAGGGCAAACAAGCAGGCTTGTGATACAACGCTGCTGAAACGAACCACTACCCGTTGCATGAATTTTACACCTCATCGAATCCCACTTTGGCTGAAAATCGCCTACACGATATTTCTCGCAGTTTTGATCCCGGTTTATTGGCTCAATTATGGCCCGACAAATTTTCTCTATTTTTGTGACGTTGCCCTGCTGCTAACCCTAGTCGGTATCTGGAGGGAAAACGCCTTGCTGGTCTCATTACCAGCAGTGGGCATTTTACTACCGCAGGCGTTGTGGTGTGCGGATTTTCTGATGGAGCTTTTCGGAGGGAAAATGACTGGAATGACCGCCTACATGTTCGATGAAAAACGCTCATTGTTTTTGAGAGGTCTATCTCTTTTTCACGGTTGGCTTCCATTTCTGTTGATCTATCTGGTGCGAAAAATCGGCTATGATCGCAGGGCTTTGTTAGGCTGGAGCATCATTTGCGTGGCGTTGTGTTTGATTGCTTATTTTCTATTGCCTCCAGCAGGTGCTACACTTGCGGATCCAAACATTCCGCGAAATGTCAATTATGTGTTCGGGATGGACGATGCGATGCCACAGAAGTTTATGCCTCCATTCGCTTATCTTATCGTATGGATCACGGCGCTCATTAGTATCGTTTTTATTCCGACGCATTTGATCCTTAAAAAAATCTGTAAACCTGCGAAACAGCTTTTCTAATATGACTACCGAACCGAATCGATCATGGCCGCACGGCTTTTGGAATCTGATGTTCACTCAGTTCCAAGGTGCATTTTCTGACAATGCATTGCGCTGGCTGGTTATCTTTCCTGTGTTGGCATCTGTCACCTTGAGCCAGGAGGCGAAGGACGGCTTTGCATCAAATGCGATGACGCTTTTTGCTGTGCCTTTCCTGCTTTTTTCAACCGTCGGCGGCTGGATGGCAGATCGTTTTAGTAAGCGCTCCGTGATGATCAGTGTGAAGGTTGCTGAAATCGGAATCATGCTCTTTGCGGCTTTTGCCCTGAAGCTAGAGAGTCAGGCTCTCCAGCTTGCTGCGATTTGTCTGATGGGTGTCCACAGCACTGCCTTTGCCCCGGCGAAGTATGGCATCATGCCGGAAGTTTTACCACATGAGAAGCTCTCTTCGGGAAATGGGATTTTGGAATTACTTACTTTCATCGGTATCATATTGGGAACCTTCGCAGGTGGTTTTCTGGCAGAAACCCTCGTTCATCGTGAGGTGTATTCTGGCCTTATATTAGCGGCGCTAGCTGGCGTAGGCCTGATGACGAGCATTGGCATTGCGAAAGTTCCCGCAGCGGATCCACAGAAAAAGTTTAACTATAACATCGTCGGTGAAGTTTGGAGTAATATGAAGGTGATGAAGGCTGACCGTGACTTGTGGCGGGCGAATTGGGGTAATACGGCATTCTTTTTTGTGGCCACTTTAGTACAGATCAATTTGGCGCTTTTCGCTCAGAAAGTTTTCCATCTAAAGCCCACTGAGCAGGCGTGGCTGCAAGCGGCGCTCAGCCTCGGCATCGGGGCAGGCAGCATGATCGCTGGAAAGCTTTCACGCGGTCGCATCGAGTATGGTTTGATTCCTGTGGGAGCTGCTTTGATGGCGATTGCTGGCGTTTGGCTAGGCTGGCCGGGCATTAGCAAGCCTCTCTTTTCCACCGCGTTGGCACTGTTAGGTCTGGGCGGAGGGCTCTTCATCGTACCGATCGTCTCGGTCCTACAGCACCGTCCATCTGCTGAAACAAAGGGTGCTGTGCAGGGCGCTGTGAGCTGGTTGTCATGGGTCGGCATCGCCGCTGCGGCTAGCACTCAGTCGCTGCTTTCCAGCAAAAGCGTAGGTCTAAGCTACGGCCAGATTTTCTGGATATGTGGTGCGGTTTCGTGTCTATCCGGGATTTTCGTCATCTGGTCACGCCCTAAAGCATTTCCTGAAATGGTTGCACGTTGGAAAAATCAGTAAGTCTATATCTAACAAATATCATGCAGGCTATTGTTATTGATAAGCCCTATACTTTTATTGCACCGAGATATAGTCGGTTTTGGCATTGGATTGTGCGTCTCATTTTACCGCGTCTGCTAAAAAAAGACTATGGTATCTCAGCGGTAGAATGCGTTGGTGCAGAGAAATTACGGGCATCGATCCATGCTGGTCACGGCATCATGTTAGTAGGAAATCACTGTCGCCCGTGTGATCCGATGATTCTGGATACACTCGCTATTGAAGTGCGCCGACCGTTTCACATCATCGCCAGTTGGCATGTTTTCATGACTAACAAAATTCAGCGTTTCCTGCTGCCAAGATTGGGAGGTTTCAGCGTTTATCGCGAAGGCATGGATCGCGAATCTCTGAAATGTGCGATCAATACCGTCGCAGAAGGAAAGTTCCCCCTCGTTATTTTTGCGGAAGGAATCATCACTCGTTGCAATGATCGGCTGGTCAATTTCATGGAAGGCCCATCATTCATGGCACGTGCAGCAGCTAAACAGCGCAGTGCCGGAAAAGTGGTGATCCACCCGATTTTTATCCGTTATTTCTTCGAGGGCGATTTAGAGAAGTCCGTCATCCCGGTCGTCGAGGAAATCGAAAAACGCCTATCATGGCAGCCACAAATCCAGCTTTCCTTGAGTGATCGCATTCTTAAAATTGGCGACGCATTATTAGGCTTAAAAGAAATTGAGTATTTCCAAAAACCCCAACCGGGAACTTTTCGCGAACGACTACAATTCATGGAAAATCATCTCCTCGCTCCACTGGAAGATCAATGGTCAGCAGGTCGCCATGATGGCGATGTCATGGCACGCGTGAAACGCCTCCGTTCTGCCATTTTGCCAGACATGGTTGCTGGAAAGATCACCGAATCAGATCGGGCTACACGTTGGCGAAATCTAGCAGATATCTATCTGGTTCAACAACTGCATTGCTATCCCGGTGACTATGTCGATCAACATTCACCAGAGCGCATTTTGGAAACTATCGAGCGCTACGAGGAAGATCTAACGGACGTTGCGCGTGCCCATTTCCCGATCCGTGCTGTGATCACCGTCGGAGACCCTATCGAGGTGAGCGCCACTCGTGATCGCTCCCAGGAAGTTGATCCGATCACCATGCTGTGCGCGAGCAAATGGAAATTTTGTTAGATTCAACGAAGTCGCAGCGTAGAGTGCAGCCTACTGGAACGGAAAGATTATAAAAAATCATTCCTCTTTTGAATGAGATGAGGAAATCAACAACGCGAGCTAGTGTGAAAATATACTTTGCGCGAACAACTCAAGTTGGTAGCTACATGAGTAAAAATTGACTGTGACAAAATCGTCACACTGCATGATTTCGCGCACTGCCCCGGATTTCCTATCTTTTTGAACGATGCAACGAATTTTGATTGTCGAAGATGAACGCGACATCGCTGACTTGATTGGCTTTAACCTCCAACGCGCCGGTTATGAAGTCATTAAAGTACACGACGGCATCGAGGGGACTGAGGTAGCGATGCTAGAAAGGCCTGATTTAATCTTACTGGATTTGATGCTACCGGGCCGTGATGGATACGCTGTTTTCCGTGAGCTACGCCGCGATCCGCGGACTGTGAACACCCCCGTGATCATGCTGACGGCTAGGGCCCAGACAGAAGACCGCATCCAAGGTCTGGAGGCTGGAGCGGATGATTATTTGACGAAACCCTTCAGCCCGAAAGAGCTGATGCTGCGGGTGCAGGCGATTTTAAAACGCTCCGAAGCACCTCCGGGAAATGTCGACTTCACCCACGGTCCATTTCGTTTCGACAAAAATTCGCTAAAATTTTACATCGAAAATCATCCGGCAGATCTGACATCCACAGAATTTAAGCTGCTGCTTTTTCTCTGCGAGCGCTCTGGGAAACCCCAAGACAG
Source organism: Akkermansiaceae bacterium (assembly GCA_012032235.1). Classification (GTDB taxonomy): domain Bacteria; phylum Verrucomicrobiota; class Verrucomicrobiia; order Verrucomicrobiales; family Akkermansiaceae; genus Luteolibacter. The sequence continues at coordinate 13,073 of JAAURL010000015.1, forward strand.
GAACGATTTACTGCGCAGTGTTTGGGGCTATAGCGATGCGACAAATAGCCGAACACTCGATACTCACATGAAGAGGCTGCGCCAAAAGTTAGGCTCATACGGTTCATTGGTTGAAACGATTCGCGGAGTCGGATATTGCGTTGGGAAGTCCAACACATGATTTTAGAAATTTCCACCTCTACAGCAGTTCTCACATCCACCGCGCTCATTATCGCACACCTACGGCACCGTAGATTTCAGAAACAATCCGAGTCTGAAATCCATGCTTTGGAACTGCGGCTCAAACAAGAATTACAAAAAGCGTATGACGAACGAAATCGCTTATTGGACGCACTGGGCGATGCATTCCTGCTGGTGGATTCCACCGGAAGTATTCGTTTCGCCAATGAGGCAGCACGGACGCTCTTCGGTGCACGGGAATTACTCAATCGACCTGTTGGCGAGGCATTTCTCGATCCTCGACTCGTCGATGCTCTGCTCCGCTGCATGGCGACTGGCGAGCCGGTGCAGTCTCGCGTGGTTCTCCCCCAGCAGACGTCTCCGCGTGGGGACTTGGAAAATCGTGGCTTCAATGCCTGGGTCATCGACGCTGCGCAGCTCCCCACCCCAGTCGGCGGCTCCATTACAACCCGTGTCATCATTCGCGACGTGACTACCGAACATCAACTCGAACAAGTGCGCAAAGACTTCGTGGCGAATGCATCACACGAGCTGCGGACACCATTGGCGATCATCAACGGCTATTTGGAAAATCTTTTAAATGATGACATGATTGAGGAGCCAGAAATGGCGCGGCGATTCCTGACCATCATGAAAAAACATGCCGATCGCATCTCACGAATCGTTGAGGATATGTTGGTGATTTCCCGGTTAGAGTCTGGGGAAGTCAATACGCTGAAGGTGGAGCCATTCCGTTTTGCTTCTTGTGTCAAAGATATCTTGGAGCGTCTGGAGTCTGTCATTCGGAACCAACAGGCAGAAATCGTCGTAAAAATCGCGAACCCAGAAGCGGTCATGCAGGGAGACCGCTTCTACTGGACGCAAGTATTGTTCAACCTTGTGGAAAATGCGCTGAAACAAAATCCCTACAATGGCCTGCGAGTGGAAATTGGCGGCGAAGAAGTAGGGTCGAATTTCCACGCCTGGGTGACCGATAATGGCGTGGGCATCCCAAGCGCCGATCTCCCTCATATTTTCCGCCGCTTTTTCCGGGTGGAAAAACATCACTCCCAGCAGGAAATCAAAGGAACTGGGTTGGGCCTTTCCATTGTCAAACGCGCCATCGAGGCACACGGTGGTCGCATTAGCGTGACCTCCGTCCCCGGCAGTGAGACAAAATTTCTCATCGTCGTGCCACGGGAAATCGGGTGAAAGACCTTCTACGCTGTCACGGCACTGCGGTCATCGTTTAGGCCAGATTTCTCGATAAAATAATCGTAACCACCGGTGTAGCGAGTGACGGTACCGTTGTTCACGTGCAACGTCGTTTCTGCTAGATTGCGGATGAAATGAACGTCGTGAGAAATGAAGACGAGTGTGCCTTCGTAGTTTTTCAACGCTTGGACGAGAGAATCAATCGAGAGAATATCCAAGTGGGTCGTCGGCTCGTCCATCAGGAGGAGATTCGGCGGATCGACTAGGAATTTCACGAGATTGAGCCGGGATTTTTCTCCTCCCGACAGAACATTGCAGCGCTTCTCTACGTCATTACGGCGGAAAAGGAAGGAGCCAAGGATCGAGCGTGCTTCCTCCTCCCGCAGCGTGCTGCATGCAGCGAGGACTTCTTCCAGAACAGTGTTGTCATCGTTGAGGGCTTCCGAACGGTGCTGTGAATAATAGCCGATTTTAGTGGCGTAGCCGGGTTCGCGTTTTCCTGCGTCAATTTCTAAATGCCCGGCTAGAATTTTCAGCAATGTCGATTTTCCTGCGCCATTCGGACCGACTAGGACCATGCGGTCGCCGCGCTCAATGGTCAGATCGAGATCTTTGTAAATCCGCTTTGCGCCGTAGGCTTGTCCGACCTTGGTGAGCTCGATCACTTTTTGGTTCGATCTCGGCGGCTGGGGGAAACTAAATTTAAACGGCTTACGCGGGGTGCGGGGTTTTTCGATGCGGACGAGCTTTTCCAGCGTCTTAATCCGCGATTGCACTTGCGCTGCTTTTGAGCCGACTTGGCGGAAGCGATCAATGAACTCTTGGACGTGTTCGATTTCCTTTTGTTGATTCCGGTAAGCCTGCGTCATTTGTTCAAAGCGGGCATCGCGCTGGGTCAGGAAGGAACTGTAATTTCCCGTGTAGGAATTGAGGCACGCCGCGTCGGATCGATCTCGATCACCGTCTCGATGATCGAGTCCATGAAATCCCGATCGTGGGAAATCATCAGAATCGCTCCCGAATAGTTCAGCAAATAACGCTGCAACCAGAGCAAGGAAATCAGGTCCAGATGGTTCGTCGGCTCGTCTAGCATCAAGAGGTCCGGTTCCATCACCAAGAGACGGGAAAGGTGTGCCCGCATGACCCAGCCACCGGAATATTCCCTAGCAGGTTTATTAAAATCTTCTGTTTTAAAGCCAAGACCATGGAGAATTTTTTTTGCCTTTGGCTCTAACTGATAGCCGTTCAGCGCGGTGAATTGATCCTGCGCATGGGCGAAATCTGGATGAGAGAGATCGCCTGTCGCCTCGTGCTCCCGAATGGTGCGGAGCAAGCCGATCATTTCCGGCGTGATCCCAATCGCGATTTCTAAAATCGTTTCATCCGTGGGCTCGCCCGCTTCTTGCGGCAAATAGCCAGTGATCGCATATTCATCCCGTTCGATTTTTCCTTCGTCCGGCGAGTCTTCGTCTAGGATCATCCGAAAGAGCGTGGACTTCCCCGCCCCGTTCGGGCCGACGAGAGCGACGCGCTCGCCCCAGTTGATCGACATTTCTGCCTCGCGCAGCAAAGTGCGCCCGCCGAGAGTTTTCGTAAGCTTATGAATCGTTAGCACGCGCCCGGTGTAAAGGACGCCCGCGCCGTGGGCAAGGATTTCGGGAGAGAGGTTCACATAATAGGGATACGAATCTCCTGTGCTTAAGAAAATCACCGTTTTAACCAGCCTTTTCCCGAATATAAGCAAGTTCATCTCTATTGAATCAAATTCCCTCCCGCTATTGACCTTGACGAAATGGGGGGGCAGCGGGCTTGATGACGCATCCTAAATCCCGATATGCGTCCATTTACACCTTCCACTTTCCTCATGCCGCGTGGTGTGGGTCAATTTGCAGCTCTCTCCTCACTTGCGATTGTCGCTCTTGTGGGCACTTTACATGCGCAAGATTTCGAAGGAAAAAAAATCTCCAATGTCGAAATTCGCTATAACGGGGCAAAGACCGTGGACGAGGCTCGCTTGAGAAACTTGATGGCTTCCAAAGCTGGCACGAACTATCGCGCAGAAAACCTGGATGCCGACATCAAGTCACTTTACGAATCTGGATTAGTCGATGACGTGCGCTTCTTGGCTGAACCGATGGGCGGCAACGTAAAATTGATCGCAGAAGTCACGACTCGCCCGGGGCTTGGTGGTGTTGGATTTGTTGGAAATTCGATTTTCTCTGATCAGAAGCTGGCAAAGGAATCCAAGATGAAGTCCGGTGGCGCACTGAGCGATGAGCAAATCCTAGAAGCCCGCCGCAACATCGAAAAATACTACCAAGGCTACGGCTATCCCGATGTGACGGTCTCCCACCGCATTCAGGCTACAGGCCAGTCAGGACTATCAGATCTTATTTTCGTCATCGACGAAGGCGCCAAAAACGAAGTTCGCAAGATCCGTTTCGAAGGAAATAACAATTTCACCGATCCAGAGCTGCGCAAGGAAATGAAAACCAAGGAAAAAGGCTGGTTTTCCTGGATCACCAAGTCGGGGCGTTTTGAATCGGATCAACTCGACAAAGACCTAGACGCCATTCTCGATTACTACCGCAGCAAGGGCTATCTGCGCGCCAAATGCCCAGGAATGCGCCGCGATCCTGTCGGCGACGGCCGCGTAGATCTGGTCATCCCGATCGAAGAGGGCGACAAATACACCGTCGCAGGTGTCGGCTTCGGGAAAATGAGCGTCTTCAAGCCTGAGGAACTTTATCCATCCCTAACACTCGTCGGCAATGCTCCATACTCTTCAAAGAAAATGCGCGATGACATCACCACCATCCGCAGTTTCTACGGATCGCGCGGATACGCAGATGCTGTCGTCGCCCCAGACATCAAGGATGCTGGACCGAACCGAGTGAACATCACCTACCGCATTACGGAAGGCTCTCGCTTCCGCGTAGGCCGCGTGAATATCAGCGGAAATACCAAGACCAAAGACAAAGTCATCCGCCGGGAAATTCCACTTAAACCCGGTGATCAGTTTAACTCCGTAGAGCTAGACACCACAAAATCACGCTTGGAGAACCTGCAATACTTCAGCGAAGTGCAGGCAACAGGCTCGCCAGGCGGCTCCGGCTATCGCGATGTGAATGTCCTAGTCGAAGAAAAAGCCACTGGTTCCGTCGGAGTCGGTGTCGGCTTCAGCTCCATTGATAGCATCGTTGGTTTCCTTAACTTGGAGCAATCGAATTTCGATATTACGAACCCATGGAACTTCACCGGCGGCGGGCAGCGCTTCGGGATGAATCTCCGCGCTGGAACCCGGCGTTCGGAATTCAGCGTTTCTCTCGTGGAGCCGTGGTTCCTCGATCAGCAGCTGGCATTAGGCGGCGAACTATTTTATAAACAGTCCAGCTACTTCAGTGATTTTTATGAACAGAGCAACATCGGTGCTGCGATCTCACTGAGAAAACCATTAGGCAACAAGGGCTCCATCAAAGGCGAATATCGTCTGGAGGAAATCGGCATCGATTCCGATGTAGGCCCGAAGGATTATAAAAACATGGGTAATAAATCCCAACTCGCAGATAGCAGAATCGGCGGGGATTTCCTACGCAGTGCCGTTTCGGTGAACTACATTTACGATAGCCGCGATAGCACCATTCTCGCCCGCAGTGGTCACAAGGTTGACGTCGGAGTGACGCTGGCCGGTGGATTCATTGGTGGCGATACAGACGTCATTTCATTTTCTGCCCTCGGCCAGAAACACTGGAATCTCAAGTGGGATTCGATTTTCTCATTGAGCGGAGAACTCGCCTTTGTCGATGGGATTGGCGACAATGACATTCCGATTTTTGATAGGCTCTTCCTCGGAGGTGGCCGCACGCTGCGCGGTTTCGAGTTCCGCGACGTAGGCCCTCGTGACGATGGATTTACCAACGAAGTATTCGGTGGAAACTCGTTAGGCTATATTTCTGCTGAATATACTGTGCCGATCATTGAAAGCGTCCGCGCAGCCGTCTTCACCGATAGCGGATTCGTCAATCCTGATAGCTGGGATATTGGTCTGAGTGAAATTTACAGCGATGTCGGCATCGGTTTGCGTATCAAACTACCGATCAGCCCGCTGCCACTCGCCCTGGACTACGCAATCCCAGTCGCCACTCCCGATCAGAAAGCCGACAAAGGCGGCCAGTTTAACTTCTCCCTTAGCTCGCAGTTCTAATCGATGTCCACGCCGTTCGACCCGAACAATCCGTTGCACGGCGTGACCCTGGAAATGGTTTTACGTAAAGTCGTAGATCGCCATGGCTGGAATGAAATGGCGGATCAAATCCCGATCCGTTGTTTCATGTTCGATCCCACGATCAAATCCAGCCTTACCTTTCTGCGTAAAACTCCATGGGCCAGAAAACGGCTAGAGGATTGGTATGTCTATGATGCGATTCGGGACCATTCGACGTCGTGAGTTTGCCAGAGCGCTCACATCCCACGATCCCATGCTGCCCAAAACGCTTTAGTTTGTTCTGGATCGGGTACGATTTCTAATAAAAGCGTTTTTTCTCCAGGTTGAAATTGGTCAAAGTCATCCACCGTGCGGACCCGGAGATGATTCATTCCCCACAATTTCGCGAAGCCGGGGAAATAGGCAGTTTGCGGATTCGTCATCCATTCCACGGCACGCGGGCTCATCGTTTGGAGTCGTGGCAGCCGCTCGAAAATTTTCCCGCCACCATTGTTGATGACCACAAGGACGCGTCCCTGACAATCGATCTGATCGAACACAAACGGCGCAGCGAGATCGTAAAGAGCAGTTAAGTCGCCAAAAATGGCCCACGTTTCGCGAATATCCGCAGACCAGCCGAGCCAAGTGCTGATCTGTCCATCGATCCCATTTGCCCCGCGATTCGCCCTCACCGATGGAACAGCGCGCGTCCACTGGGCAAATAAATTCCACTCACGGATCGGCATACTGTTCCCGAGGAAAACGCCACCGCCTATCGAGGCATACTGCGAGAGTGTTCGCAAAAGCGCAGGCTCACTATCGGGATAGATTTCTAACAATTCGTCGATTTTTACTGAGCGACTTCCCGCTCCTGCTAAATAATCTAACGCATCATCTGTAAACTCCACTGGACCCAGCGCCTGAATGACACGATCTAACGCTCCCTGCGTGACTTGGGATTTCCGCGCCAGCCCCGGCAACCCATTTCGACAAACCGACCACACCGACACTTGCGGAAACGACTCCAGATCCCGCCAAAATCTCCCGCTCGGCACATCTCCCAATCGTAGAATTTTTCCCGGTAGGCAGTTTTTTAAAACGCGGTCTGCGTCATGGATCGCTAGCGATTGGAGCGCCTCGCGCAACCCACTCGTCGCTTCCGCCACGACGGGGGCTCCCAAATCTTGGCAAAAGTGAAAAACTTCCTCCCGCTCATCCGGCTCCAGCCCACCGATCATCACGACGATGCCTTTGTAATGCTCCTCCCGCAGCCATCGCGCCAGTGCCGCCACGTCCAGTCGCTCTCTGCGGGGGAGGAAATCGCCGAGTTTCTCCTGGGAGAAAGTTTCATCTCCCAGCTCGAATGCCTCCTCGAATTCCACATTTAGATGCAATGGTCGCTTGCCATCCCATTGATTCAAATCTCCCTGCGCCGCGTAGATCCCAAAAATCCCTAGCTGCTCAATCGCCTGCGGAGCACCACTCCCACGAAACGCCGCCGGACGATCTGCAGTGATCGCCACCAGCGGTCGTGCCTGATAATGCGCCTCAATGATCGCGGGAAAAAGCTCCGCCGCCGCCGTGCCGCTAGTCGTCACCACTGCACATGGCCGCGCCGTTTCCATAGTCCGCCCCAAAGCAAAAAATCCGGCACTACGCTCTTCAAAATGCCGCCAAACACGAACCAAACCAGCCGCCTCCGCCCGTGCCAACGCTTCTAACAAAGCTGCATTTCTGGCTCCCGCGCAGACCACGAACTCGCCCACGCCTGCGTTGAGACACTTCTTCACCACTTCGACTGCCAGAAACCATGCGTTCACAGCCGCAGTGCTAAACCAATCCAATCCGAATGTCCAAACGTGTGATTAGAGAAATCACAACCAGTCATCTTTTTAAACGCTTAGCTGCGAGGTATGATCGAAGGTTTATTTTTCAACACGACTGCGACAATTTTTAAGATGCCTACTCACATTTCCAATGCCGCGGAATTTCCCATGCTTGTAATGAATTTGTGACAGCGCTTTTTAAATCGGTGAGTGAAGCGCCTGCGGCCAGTGTGACTTCTGCTAAAATTTCTTCGCAACGCTCCTGATCTGCGCTTGGGATTCCTAGGACTTTCGCGCACAGGACCGAGCCAGTTGCTAGTAAAGCCGCTTCCACCTTTGCTGGGCTGACTTTGCGGCCAGCCACATTGATCGAGCCGCCAATCGTTCCTGTTAGGAAAATTCTCCCGTTTGTTAGGTTTCCTAAATCCCGGGTGAGATAGGAACCATTTTCTAGCCGATCATCTTCTCTCGCGAAATCATATCCTATCGCCACGCTGTCGCTGCGGATCAGCAATCGTCCACTTTGCTCCCGGGAAATAAGCACTCCCGGGAGCGGAGTCCCTACATCATCTCCCGATTCGCGCGGGAATTCTGTTAGATCCAGGGAAATTCCTCCGCACTCACTAGCTCCATAAAAATTGTGAATTTTAATCTTCGCTCCTGAAAATATCTCATTTTCTAAAGCCAAGGCTAAAGGAGCTCCCGCAGAAATTGCGAAGGAGACTGGAGAGTTTTTCAAAATCCCCGCCCGATGCCAGGCACGCCACATCGATGGAACGGCGGGCACTGTCAGCGCTGAATGGCTTCTGAAAATTTCCTCCACCACTCGCGGGAAAGGAACTGCTGCGAGATGCAGTGGGACACCGTGTAAAATCAGTGGCAACGCAATGTTAGAAAAACCATACGAATGCGCCAATGAAATGACGGATAAATTCGGAACCTTCGCTGAAAGTGACATCGCCTCCACGATCCGATCTCCGTCGGCAGCGATTTGCTCCGCATTGAAAAAAATGCCGCGTGGTGTGCCGCTTGCACCGGGTGTGTATTTCACCAAATACGTTCCAGCAGGTGGGGGAGATTTTAGAACTGGCTCTGGTGCATCCCGCTCCAGAGGAATGACTGGCTGCCCATCACGCCAAGCGCGCAGCACATCCACAAAAAAATCGGTGCTGCCGCTGCGGGCAATCACTGGCGTTAGCGCACGTTTTTTTAGAGAAACTGCTATTGCTAAATCCGCAAACGTCACCACCTTCCCATCGCAGTAAATAGCAGGGCAATCCGCGTAACGACGTAGGGTTTCTAACCAGCGAAGATAGAGCATTTGACAAGGTGTGCGTGCTTGCCTAGCTAACTGCGACCCTGTGTGACGAGCCTTAATTGCAACAGATTTTCCCGTGGCGTATTTTTCTGACATTTCCCTGCCGTGTGATCTCCGCTCCGTGGTCATCACCGGTGCCGGAGTCATCACCCCAATGGGGCAGAATTGGGCGGAAAACTCGAGCGGGTTTCGTGCCGGGAGAATGGCATTCTCACCAGTGACATTGTTCGATGTTTCGCGACAGCGCGTTGGCACTGCCGGTCAGGCGGAGGTGCCGGAGAGCGCTCCCTACTCCCGCATTTCGAAAAAAGCATGGGGCCGAATGGACCGTGGGACGCGGCTCGCATGGATCGCAGCGAGCGAGGCAATCGAAAGCGCTGGGCTATCAGGCGGTGAAATGCCGATGATGGTAGGCACTTCAGCAGCTGCAATGCCGATCGGAGAGAGCTATTTCAAACAGGCATGTTCCACTAACAAAGGCCGCTCACTGCAATTTCACCAAGTCGAATTATACCAGGCGCAGCGCCAAATGACTGACATGGCGCGAACGCTCGGCATCGATGGCCCACTGCGGATTGTATCAAATGCTTGCGCCTCAGGAGCAAATGCCATCGGCCAAGCATTTCATCTCGTGCGTTCTGGCAGGGCGGATCGCGTCCTAGCAGGTGGCTATGATGCACTGTGTCAGTTAGTCTTCTGTGGGTTCGATGCATTGCAAGCACTGAGCCCATCTGGCATTCCCCGTCCTTTTGATGCCGCACGAGATGGCCTGGCGCTGGGAGAAGGTGCGGGCTTTGTGATCGTGGAATCCGCGGCTTCGGCAAGGGCGAGAGGAGCGCGAATCATCGCTGAAATTCTCGGTTACGGCGCAGCGACAGACGGCCACCATCTCACGCAGCCTCATCCACTGGGCGATGCCGCACTCATCACCATGCAGGCCGCCTGCAAAATGGCCGGGCTAGAACCAGAGCAAATCGACTATATCAATTCACACGGCACTGGCACGCCTCTCAATGACATCGCAGAAGGAAATGCGATTCAGCGGTGGGCGGGAGATGCTGTTAGGAAAATCAAAGTCAGCTCGACAAAATCCTCGATCGGGCATCTGTTAGGCGGCGCGGGAGCAGTGGAATCCATCATCTCCCTCATGGCCATGGAAGGACAATGGCTCCCTGCCAGTTTAAATGTCCGTGAAGCCGATGAAATATGCACGTTCGATCTTGTTAGGGAGCCGCGGGAAGCTCCCGTTTCGCGTGTCCTAACAAACTCGTTCGGCTTTGGTGGAGCCAACGCAACACTCATTTTCGGGAAGGAGGGAATCGTTTGAGAAAACAAATCTCCATCAACGGCATCGGCGCAGTTTCTCCAGCTGGCTGGGGAGTGACCTCTCTGATCAATGCGATTGAGCAAGGAGAAACGATCCCGACTTCCTATTTAAGCCGCATGTTAGGCGAAGAGGAAATCCGCACGCCTGTTTTCAGAGTTCCCGCCGAAGGAGCGACTACGCCAAAATTCGCCAGACTCCGCCGCGCCAGCCCGATCTCGAAATTCGCTGCCGCTGCGGTCGCTGAAGCACTGGGTGATCAAAGGCTCGCGGAAATCGCAGCTGGGAATTTGCGAGTTGGCGTGATTTTTACACTGACCAATGGCTGCGTGAATTATTCCAGCCGCTTCTATGGCGAAGCCCTAACCAATCCCTCCTTGGCCAGCCCGATTCTATTTCCAGAAACGGTTTTCAACGCACCATCCAGTCATCTTTCTGCACTCATGGGCAGCACTTCGCCAAACGACACCTTGATCGCCGACAGCACCGGCTTCATCAGTGGCATCGATCTAGCAATCGAGTGGATCGAGCGCGACGACGTGGACGGCTGCATCGTCGTTTCGGCTGAGGAAATCGACTGGCTCAGCGCCGAAGGACTGCGATATTATTCTAGAGGCTATGTCGCCTCAGAAGGTGCGGCCGCAGTCTATCTGGAAAGTCGCAGCGATGCAGAGTCCGTGCGCATACTCCGCCTTCCCGATCCCGTTTCCCTATCATTCACAGTCGGGAGCAAGCCGCCCAAAAAATCCGCGAAAAGCTTGCTGCTCGCGATGATGGAAAACGCTCCTCGTCGATGGCTGCTCTGGAGTGGATCGCTCGGATCGCCCAGAAACGATTACGTGGGAGAATTGGTCAGGTCCACATTGGTCGCCACGAAAGCTGCTGGGCGAAGGAATGGGCGTCTCCACCGCCCTGCAAACTGTGGCTGCCGTGGCCGCTTTGAAATCCGGGAAATTTCAGCAAGCGGTTGTGGCCGCAGTTGGCGGAAATCAGCAAGCTGCGGGGATCTTGCTAGGTGCCTAGCGCTGGGTTTCTGAATATTTTTGCATCCCTCTGAAATCGCCATTTTCGCAACTGCGCACAAAGCCTTCCGCGTAAGTTTTAAAGCGATCCCAACTTTGGCGGATCTCGCTCGCTTCAGTCTTCGTCACGGCGTGGTCATTTGCCGCCGTAGAAATCTCAGTCAGAAGCTCGGAAAATTGCCCAATGATTTCCTGAATCGCCGGTAAAATGTGCCCTGCTTCGTGGCCACTCACGTCTGGATCGCGCACAAAATGGCCACCTTGCTTTTGGCAAAGCCATTGCACGATGCCCGTATCGCCACTCAGCTCAATAATCTGTTGCAACCGGTCTAACGGATTCTTACTGCCTGCGCCCGGGTCTGCCGGCTTTTCCGCCCATTTATAAACCAACGAAAGTGACACACCTAGCTCCGCCGCAACCGCCTTAGGCGTCGTTTTTTGCAAAGCTCTCTTCAATACATCATGACTCTCCATGCGCGTAGCCTGCCGATATGATGAGCAATTGAAAAGCCCTGAAATCTAGCAAGCTCCACAGCCTCACCTCCCTATCAGGAGATTTTGCTTTCTGCTGCTTCCCCACGGCTCCTCCGTAAAGCGAATACTGCGGTGGAAATCACGATGAGCAGGCTGGCCGATGGTTCAGGTACATTCGGGATTTCTGGCGTGGTGCTGGAATCAACAGGTTCCAGATCGTGATTTTTGTATTGTTATACAGTTTCCTGCACTCACGCCCGCTGTTTGAAAATTCGCCAGCCTGTGACACCTAAAATTAATATCAGAACGCCGAGTAGCCATGGCCAGAATGAGGAGTTTTCGGATATGCAGTGTCGGTGATTTTTGACTCGCTCCATTTCTTTTGTGGCCGTGCTGAAGCGCGATCACTCGTGCTTTCAGGATCTCCAAGGATTTGGGGCTGATCTGAGGGCTGTGAGGCAGGTTTTAATTTAGGCGCAGATGATGAATCAAAAGTATAATCTGCCAAACTCAGACCTTGTTGCTTAAAAAAAAACTCGAGTTTCTTCTCCGAATAGCGCCCTGTCTCTAAAGTTCCATCTTCCCTTTCCGAAATGAGCCAGCGTCCTGGCGCGATTACAATCTCGCCGTTGCCGCCTGCTCCTTACCATTGCCCTCATTACCTGGTTGGTTAGCGATCATGACTATTTTCGATGGTCGCCCAATTAGACGAACAATTACTGGAGGAGAAAGAATCGTATAACGGTTCTCAAAATCAATTGTCTTTCGGAAATGATCAAACATTTCCAAGGATTCTTCTTTATTTTCAAAAGAACTATTTTCAATTAAATCATTCCAGTTTTTTGGATATTTTCCATGCTCTGATTTATAAAATTCAAAACAAGTCCGTAGATTTCCAATTGCTTGATCTACTGGCGTTTTAAGCGATAGCGAAAATGCTAGATTTGAAAAAAGGATGTTAGCTAAAAACAAGTAGATTGTTCTCATACGAAATTTTTTACGGTTGTTGCCATGTTTGTGTTCCTCTAAATCTTTTAATGGATTTTGGAGAAAATATAATTCCACTGCTGTATCCAGTTGATCCCATGAGCTGATTTTCCATGTGGTGAGATTCGGCGTCGCTACTACCTGGCATGTGGCCCACTTCATGAGCTGCTGTGAGAACAATATTAGTTACTATCTGAGAGTTGAGTGTCGAATTTTGTGAAGGTTGACTGCGGAAAAAGTATCATTATATTCCCTTATAGCTTCGACATATATAATTGAATATCTACGATTCGCTGGGGTGTCGCCTTCTAGAACGTCTTCTATGTTTGGATCTTGATCAGTGCTGTCGTCGCCTTGATAGGCAGCAATTAGATTTGCGACCCAAAGAGCATTGGAATCCGTCAAGTCTTTAGTCGTTTGCCAAATCCCTGAAGAGTTTGCAAAAAGCACTACCGGGTAATTTCGATAAAATTCTACAAACTTGTTCAATTATAACCAGCTGCATTGACATCGATAGCTTCAATGAAAGCTGTCTTATAAACATTTTTGAAAAGTGCTGTTGACCAAGTCAATTCGCGGAAGAGGTTCACGATTAAGCCCAAAATCATCGTCATCATAGAGCCTAAAGCCTCTGAGGCCT
>JAAURL010000016.1 GCA_012032235.1 Akkermansiaceae bacterium
CGGCGGCGCGGTCGATACCCAATCGCTCCGCATCGCCAATCTGATGGTCGGAAATGATGAAGGCGCTGCGGCATTGGAAATCTGCATGAGCGGACCGGTGTTGAAATTCCACATTGACGCAGTCATCGCCCTGACAGGTGCAACTGGAAAACCACAGTCCATATTCGCAGGAGAAGTGGTTGATTTTTCAAAAAACAGCGGCGGCGTGCGCACCTATTTGGCGGTCGCAGGCGGGCTGAATGTTCCGGAAATATTGGGCAGCGCGGCGACCGATTTGCGCGCTGGTTTTGGCGGGCTCCATGGACGCGCTTTGCTAGCGGGTGATCGGCTGGAAATCGGCCAGCCTAACTTTCCGCCAAAACCTGGGAACTGGCACGTCGGCAAGGCCGTGAATGGAATCGTGAGCGAAATCGAACTGCGCTTTTTACCTGGCGTGCAGGCCGATTGGTTTTCGGAAAAGGCCCGTCACGATTTCCACAGTGAAATTTTCTTAATTTCACCTTATTCGGATCGCATGGGAACACGGCTCAGCGGGAAAATGTTAGATCTCGCCCAGCCGCGTGAAATGACTTCCCAGCCTGTGGCGACTGGCTCCGTGCAAGTCCCGCCAGACGGGCAACCGATCATTCTACTGGCTGAGCGCCAAACCATCGGCGGCTATCCACAAATCGCCCACATCATTTCCGTGGATTTACCGAAATTGGCCCGCGCCTGGCCGGGAACGAAGATCCGATTTCGTGAAGTGACTATGGCAGAAGCGCAAAATTTAAAACTCCAGGAGGAACAAGACTTCGCATGGCTACGAACCGGTTTGGAGCTGCTGAAATGAACCCTATGATTTTCTACGAGCAAACTTAGCTTACGCGACTATTTTTCCAATCGACAAAGACGAACGGAGAAAACCGCGCCGCTGTAAATTCAAACAAACATGAAAGCAAATCTCATCTCTGTATTTGGCCCCGTTTCTGCCTGGCTGACCATCAGCGCAGGCGTTTTGGCCGCCAATGAGCCTGTGAAGGATTTAAACGATTTGGAGAATCTAGAAGTAAAAGTCCAAGCCGTAGCTAGCAAGGTGATGCCAGCTACGGTTGCTCTGCTTTCCAATGAAACTCAATCTTCTGGCTCGGGCGTGATCACCACGGCAGAAGGATTGATCCTCACTGCAGCCCACGTGGTGCAGGGGGCAGAGGATATTTCCGTCGTCTTTCCAGATGGTAAGCAAGTCCGTGGAAAAGTCCTCGGCGCCAATTATTCCAAAGACATCGCCATGGTGCAGATCATCGATAAAGGACCATGGCCATTCGTAGAAATGGGTTCATCTGATCCGCTAGCCGCCGGTGACTGGGTCATCGCGATGGGCCACTCTGCAGGCTTCGATGCCGCGCGGACGCCGCCAATTCGCTTCGGCCACGTGGTATCAGAAGGACCAGGAAATTTCCTAACCACGGACTGCACCTTGATCGGTGGTGATTCGGGCGGACCCTTATTTGATTTAAATGGAAAAATCGTCGGCATCAATTCTTCGATCGGCACTTCTCTAACCAATAACAATCACGCCGGGATTGATGGTTTCAAAGCTGATTGGAAAAATCTATTGGCTGGCAGGTCTTGGGGAACGCTTTCGCTAAATCCCTTCGCAAATCAGGAAATGCCAGTGCTAGGAATTGCGATGGGCATGAGCGAGGACGGCATCAATGGCGTCCCGGTAGAGGGTGTCGTGAGAGATTCTCCCGCCGCTGGAGGTGGAATCCGTAGAGGTGATATTATTCAAAGGTAGACGGGAACGATGTCGAGGACGGGCAAAAAATGCTAGTAATCCTAGCGAAACGCCAAGCAGGAGATAACGTGAAACTGCAAATTTTGCGAGATCGGAAAACACTCGAACTGGATGTCTTATTAGCCCGCCGTGATAAAATTTTCTCGAGATCTCCCGCGCCCTTTGCTGCAGGTACTACTTTGCCGAATTGCTCTTGCTCCGTTGATTTTGCCCTCAGAGCAAAAGGCTGTGGAATCGCAGGCGGAAGAATTTAACCAAGCGATTTCTCCTGCGCTGGCGACAGCGTCAAAGTCAACCGTGCGCTTGTGGTCAGGCTCGCGAAAGCTTTCATACGGCACCGTCGTCGGTGATGGCTCTAAAATACTGACGAAGTGGAGCGAGTTACTGCGCGCGAAGTCCAAAAAAATCCAGGTCGATACTGGAAATGGTTATCATTTCGCCAAACTGATAGGAGTTTATTATGAGGAGGATTTAGCGTTGTTAGAAGTCGAAGGCCCGCCACTCACTCCCGTCAAATGGTCAACAGAGCCACTCAATCTTGGCAGCTTCATCGCTGCGCCACAGCCCGATGGAAGGCTTGCCTCCTTCGGGGTGGTCAGCGTGTTAGAGCGGAATTTACGTGATACGGATTTGGCTTATTTAGGCGTGGTTGGGAATCCAGATTATGATGGTCCTGGACTAATGATCGCAGACGTGGCCGAGAAATCCGGCGCGAAAACTGCGGGCTTAAAGAAAAATGACATTATCTTAAAAGTCGGATCGCGAGAAATTTCTGGTTTATTAGAGCTGAAAAACGCGCTGATTGGAGTTCAGCCTGGAGAAACCATTTCCCTTTTAATTTCCAGAAATGGCACCGAGGAGAAAGTCGATGTGCTGTTAGGAAATCGCCCGGATTTGCCTGAATCTTTCAACGCTAGAGTCGCCCAAATGGAGCGCATGGGCGGAGACATCAGCCGGGTGCGTGATTCATTTACCCGTGCCATCCAAACAGATATGCGACCAAAACCGAACCAAGTTGGCGGGCCAGTCGCGGATCTAAAAGGCCGCATCGTGGGCATCACGATCGCCCGTGCTGATCGGACGCGCTCCTTCATCATGCCCGCAGCTGCCGTGATGGATTTGCTCGACCAACAACCCGACACGCCGGCAGCGGCTGAAGCGAAACTAAAAGCGCAAAACGCCAAACAAGAAGCACTCGCTTCACAGACAACCAGGCCTGATGGCCGCATGATCCAGCCACCTGGTGCAGGGAGAGCATTTCCCACGGAGAAACAAATGCGCAATCACCTCGGCAACATGGAACGCATCATCGAGCATTTACAGGCTGAAATGGAAGCTCTAGAAGCCATGGACGAGCCGACACGCTAGTGCTCCTTAGTAGCAAGGAGCATAATATCCGCCACGATAGTATCCGCTGTGGTGGTGAGACCTACCGCCGTGACGATTTCCCGCAGCGTAGCCGATCAAGCCTGCGGCAGCGACACCTGCCACGGCAACAGCTGGATCCACCGTCTGGATCGGACGGCCTTCGTAATCATAAGTCGTCATGCAGCTGACGTTTGAGAAAATTAAAGCGGTCATAACTGCAGCGACGGCAAAACGCATGGAATTGATGTTGTTTTTCACGGAATTAGCGACGCGCTAAATACAGAGTTATTCAATCGAAATTTTTTAAAATTCGGGTGGCGCACGCTAGAAGCATGCGCCCCCCATCCAGAAATCTCATCAATCGCGAAAGAGTCTAATCTTTTCTGTTCCGAATTAGTAAAATAACCTAATCGTCTCGCATCCAGATGGCTGAGGCTCCCGTAGTAAGGAAAAAGGCAGCAAAATGGGAATCACGCTTTTGAGAATCAGTAGGAGCAGATGGGTTTTCCCTTGCGTGGCCTCGACAAGCGGGCGATCAAAGTGCGCGATGAAGTTTTCCCTATTTTCCCATCCTCTAGTGACATTTCTGGCTGGTGCTGTAGCGGTGTTGATCGTCATCGGCTTGTTGCTGAGCTTCTTTGCAACTACCAATCGCACGAGCGAGGCAGTTAATTCATATCGCTCAAGCATGAACAAAGTCGCCCCCAGCGGGCTAGAGGCAGGTAGCCCGGGTGAAATTGCAGCGCTCACTCGATTTAAATCCTTTCTCCAAGGAATTGGTGATGTGAAATATGTGCGTGAAAATACCCTAAAAGTCTACGCGGCAGACGCCTATCTGGACGACACATTGGTCGTGCATCGCGGAGCAGCCGAAATCGAAAACTACTTCGCTAAAACCAGCGATACGATGACAAGCTATCAAGTGACCATCGATGACGTGGCGAGATCTGGAAACGACTACTATGTGCGCTGGACGATGATTTTTTCAGCGCCTGCACTCAGTGGTGGAAAGCCAGTTCACTCTTTTGGAATCAGCCAAGTTCGCTTTAATCGTGAAGGTCAGGTGGAGTTTCACCAAGATTTCTGGGATTCAGGGAAAAACTTTTTCGCCCATTTGCCAATCTTGGGTGGCGCGGTCGGATTTGTGCGCAAAAGGTTGGAGGCAAATTAGTAACTGAAATCTCCATGAAAACACACCCAAGAATGAGCGCATGGAATATTTTTTGGCTAACAATTTTTCAATGGTTAGACTCTGACTACAAACGCGAAGATTCTCCCGATCCGTCACAACTACCTGAAAAGGTCAACTGGCAACGCACCTTACCGTTTATCTTTTTGCACCTCGGGTGCTTAGCCGTTTTCTGGGTAGGCGTTAGTTGGATAGTAGTTGTTGCTGCTATCGCTCTCTACGTCATTCGGATGTTCGCAATCACAGGATTCTATCATCGGTATTTTTCTCATCGCTCTTTTAAGACCTCACGGACGATGCAGTTCATATTCGCGGTGATCGGCAATAGCTCAATGCAGCGCGGACCATTATGGTGGGCGGCGACTCACCGCCATCATCATAAACACTCCGATCACGACGAAGATATCCATTCTCCTGTAGTCAGTGGTTTTCTCTGGTCACACATCGGATGGCTGACATCGATGAAAAACTTTCCGACCGCCTATAAAAGCATACCGGATCTTAGCAAATTTCCTGAACTCGTCTTCCTCAATCGTTACGATCAAACAGTTCCATTTGTGTATGGATTTCTCATGCTGGGAATCGGCTGGTTGTTGGAAACGCTCTTCCCCGCTTCTGGTGTTACGACCGGTCAATTTTTCATTTGGACCTTTTTTATCAGCACTACATTTCTGTTACACGGCACGCTATTTATCAATTCGCTAGCCCATGTGTGGGGAAAACGACGTTACCAGACAGATGATGACAGCAGGAATAGCTGGCTGCTATCATTGATCACCCTCGGCGAAGGCTGGCATAATAATCATCACCGCTACCCACACTCTGTCAGGCAAGGATTTCGGTGGTGGGAGATGGATTTGACCTACTATGGTTTAAAAATCTTATCATTTACCGGCCTAATCTGGGACTTGCGGCCTGTACCACAAAAGGTGATTGATGAAGGTTTTCATCGCCAACTGGTGACTCCCGACTAGGATGGCATTCTATCTGCTAACTTTTTTTGGCCATGAAACCTACCGACATACCCCTCGTAAGATTAAATTCAAACGTTGAATGAGACGTCAAAAAATTGCCGTAATAGGAACAGGGATTTCCGGTCTAGCATCAGCTTGGTTTCTCAGTCGCGAATACGATGTCACTGTATTCGAAGAAAAAAGCCGCGTGGGAGGCCATTCAAACACCGTAATGGTGAATGAAGATCAGTGGACCATTCCGATAGATACCGGATTCATGGTCTACAATGAAGTAACCTATCCGCTTTTAACCCGCTTGTTTCGTGAGCTCGATGTATTCACTAAACCGACAGAAATGTCTTTTAGTGTGCAGCACGCCAAGAGGAATCTAGAATTTAATGGTGGTAGTTTCAATTTGCTATTTGGCCAGCGCAGAAATCTACTCAATCTCCGTTATTGGCAAATGCTGATGCAAATTAATCGTTTCAATCGCGAAACGGTTGAAGAGTTAGAGAATCCAAAATATGGAGATATGACTCTGAAGAGATATGTCAAAGCACGTGGCTACGGAAATGATTTTTACGAATGGTATCTTTCACCCATGGCAGCAGCAGTATGGTCTAGCTCACCGGATCGCATTGATGAGTTTCCAGCCAGGACCCTCATGCGATTCTGGCATAACCATGGATTTTTAGGCTTAAATACTCAGCATCCATGGCGCACGGTTTCAGGTGGATCACGATGCTATGTGGATAAAATTATTAAGCCTTTCGAAAAAAATATCCGGCGTGATGCAGCGGTGCACCAGATCATCGAGGATAACTTCGGCGTAGGTCTTCTTTTTTTCGATGGGAGATACGAAAAATTTGATCGCGTAGTCATCGCAGCGCACGGAGATCAAGCCTACCGAATGCTTGCAAGCCCAACTCCGCTAGAAATAGAACTTCTAAGTAATTTCTACTACAAAGAAAACGAAGTGCTACTTCACACAGATCCTTCGTTCATGCCAAAAACTCGTCGTTGTTGGGCTTCGTGGAATTACCGGATCGATACAGATGCAAACGGCACGCAACATCATTCCACTCACTATTGGATGAATAACCTTCAAGGTGTTTCAGAGCGTCAGCAATACTTTGTTTCTGTCAATCCTCCCGCCACACCCTCGCGAGAATCAGTGATTCGCCGTTTGAGATATTCTCATCCGATGTTCGATTTAGCGGCGGTTGAGGCACAGAGTCATTTGCACGAACTCCACGTTGCGGGACAAAAAACCCGACGCTACTTTTGCGGTGCATGGCAAAGATACGGCTTTCATGAAGATGGTCTCTGGTCAGCCGTTCAAGTTTGCACTCAGATAATGGGAAGAGATCCATGGTCATGAATTCACTCTATGAATGCAAAGTGATGCACTGTCGGCTAAAGCCGAAACGACATGCTTTCAATTATAGAGTTTTCATGTTTTGTGTAAATCTTGATGAACTTTCATCACTCGATAAGAAACTTATAGGATTTAGCCATAACCGCTTCAATTTATTTTCGATTAACGATGTAGACCATATCGATGTTGGCGAAGCAGGCGGAATTCGAGCAAACCTGATAGCATGGCTGGCTCAACAAGGAGTCGAATGTCCGCCTGACTCAAAAATAAAGCTCGTTACATTTCCTCGCGTGCTCGGATACGGGTTCAACCCAGTATCTTTTTACTATGTAAACCATCATTCTGGTGAGCCTATCATTGCAGTAGCTGAGGTCGTAAATACTTTTCGCGAGATGAAGCTCTACATGATTCAAAATCAAAATTCTACCGGAATTTGGAGCAGTAGAGTTACAAAAAATTTCTATGTTTCACCTTTCTCTGATCCGGGGGCGGAATTTGATTTTAAATTAAATCACCCTGCGGAAAAATGGTGTGTAAATATCGATAACTACGATGGAGGAGAACGAACGCTCATTAGTTCCGTGCATGGAGAAAAACGCGGTTTAACATCCGCTAGACTATTTTGGTATATGTTTAAATATCCACTTCTTTCATTAAAAATTATAAGTTTGATCCATTGGCATGCACTAGTGCTCTGGATTTTCCGTGTGCCATTTGTAAGAAAGACTGAGCGCCGTGAAGCACAGATCGATGTGATGAGACCTCATTCCAGTTTGACAAAAAATTCCCAATGAATGCTTCGGTAGAATTGAGCCAAGAACAAGTGCCACAAGATGCTGTGAGCCATGCAACCCAAGGATTCGCTGAAAAATGGTGATCCGCATCTTGCAGAAAATGTCGCAAGGTGGGCTGCGGATGGAGCATTCGGACGGACGCGTTCGGCATTTTGGAAAGCCTGGAGCCCCGGTAACCGCGCGAGTCATTTTGAGAAATGATGCCGAGTTTTTTAAACGTTGTGCTTTCTACGGAAATATTGGCTTAGGTGAAGCCTATACGGATGGGCTGTGGGATACGAATGACATCGCAGCGGTGATTGAATGGTTCATCATCAACGTGAATGCACTCCAAGGCGCTGATACATCTTCAGCAAATTTATCAGGTGTCAATTTGTTGAAAGTGGTTAACTGGTTCCGTCACCTGAAACGCGAGAATACAGTAGAAACGAGCCGCAAGAACATCGCAGAACACTATGATTTAGGAAATGATTTCTATCAATTATGGCTGGACCCCAGCATGACTTACTCCAGCGCTAGATTTGAATATCGAGATCAGCCGCTAGAAGATGCACAACGCGGAAAATACGATGCGCTTTGTAAAAAACTAAAACTCAAACCGAGTGATCGAGTATTAGAAATCGGATGCGGCTGGGGTGGTTTTGCGGTCCACGCAGCAAAGCACTATGGCTGCAATATCGTCGGCGTCACGATTTCTGAAGCGCAAGCCCACTATGCAAAAAAGAGAATCGTAGCCGAGGGCTTGCAAAATCAAATTGAAATTCGGATTCAGGACTATCGGCATATTACTGGTCAATTTGACAAAATCGCTTCAATCGAAATGCTAGAAGCCGTAGGAGATAAATATCACCAATCATTCTTCGCAAAATGCGCGGAAGCGCTTACTCCAGAAGGGTTGCTGGGAGTGCAGATGATCACGGTGCCAGATTGTAGCTATCGAAGCCTTAAAAAAAATGTGGACTGGATCCAAAAGCATATCTTCCCCGGATCTCTTCTACTTAGTGTCGGGAGAATCAATGATGTTCTTTTAAAGACGGGTGATTTATTCATGCATGATTTGGAAGATCTAGGCGCAGACTATGCTAAAACGCTTTCGATTTGGCACGATCATTTCAATGCAGTAAAAGATGAAGTAGATTCTCTTGGGTTTGATGAGTCTTTTCGTCGATCATGGAATTACTACCTCAAGTATTGCGAAGCTGCATTTGCGACGCGAAATATCTCTGTAGTGCAAGCAATCTATACCCGACCTAATAACGCGACATTGCACCATTCCTTTGAGGAGGGCAGAAGATGAATCCAGATGCCGTTGAAAACATCAAGGAAAGCTGGTGGCGGCGATGGTTGGTTCGACCTATCATCAACCAGTTGACTGCAGGTATCTCAGTAGATCGCATTTCTTGGTCGATCGCTTTGGGTTCCGTGCTAGGCATTTTTCCTATTTTGGGTTCTCCGACATTGATCTGTCTTTTTGTGGGTTGGATATTTAGGTTAAATCACGCGATTCTTCAAGTTTTCAAGGAATTGGTCTACCCATTACACTTAGCTCTAATTTTAGTCTTTATTAGGATCGGCGAATACTTGTGCGGTGCACCACAAACTTCGTTTTCGATTCCTCAATTAATTGAGAAATTTCATAATAGCCCTATTCAATTCGGGAAAGATTTTGGAATGACTGCATTATACGCTGTCATCGCTTGGATGGTAATAGCTCCCTTTTCGGCAATCCTAATTAAAGTGACTGTAATGCCGCTTGTGAAGAGGCTAGCTGGATCTCTACGTGCTAGAAAGGAGCTAGTTTTATGAATTTTTTGTTAGCACTTATAACAGGAACGATACTCATCGCGGTTGTGTTTTTCACCGCATGGCTATGGGCAAAAAAGTATAATAACTATTCGATTGTTGATGCGGTGTGGGCCTTGGGAATTGGATTTGTTAGTTGCTTATGGCTATTTTCCACTGGGATTTTTTCGCCAAAGTGTTGGATCGCAATGGCGATGATTACAATCTGGAGTCTGCGTTTAGGAATTCACTTAGAACGTAGAATTCGACGAATGCATCCTTTAGAAGACGTCAGATATACAAAGCTCCGCGAAGTCTGGAAAGGAAGAGAGCAATCTGCATTTTTTTGGTTTTTCCAAGGCCAAGCCGCCTCGGTGGTTTTATTAGCATTGCCGTTTTTACTGATTGCGGTGGATCATGACAAAGCCTGGAGCTGGTGGGAGTCATGCGGTTTGGTAGTATGGGCCATTGGCATTTTTGGCGAGAGCCTAGCAGATGCACAGATGTCTCGGTTTAAATCAAAAAACCAAGATTCTTCCGCAGTTTGCCAAGATGGACTATGGCGCTATTCGCGTCACCCTAACTATTTTTTTGAGTCAATAGTATGGATTGGATTTTATCTTTATGCTTGCGGTTCAGAATGGGGATGGGTGATGGTCTATGCTCCTACGCTGATTATCTATCTGCTCCTACGCGTCACAGGGATTCCACCGACAGAAGCAACAGCTTTATTGCGGAAAGGTGATGCCTACCGCCGCTACCAAGCGACCACAAGCCCATTCATTCCATGGCTACCGAAGAGAAACTAGAACCTGCTTTATTGAATCATGATCAACACCAATGAAATTTTAGCAAAAGGCATCGTGCCAGATGGCATCATTCGCATGGGAATCCGTAGCCGACTAGCTGGTGTATTAGCTCCTTTTGAAAAACTGAATTGCGAACAGCGTCAGGCAAAAATCATGCAGCATATTGCTGAACTGAAAGCTAGCCCATTAGCGATTGCAACGGATGAGGCAAATCAGCAGCACTATGAACTTCCAACTCGTTTTTTGAGAAAGTTCTAGGGAGAAATATGAAGTATAGTTCCGGCTATTGGGAAGACGGTGTGACGAATATCGATGAGTCAGAAGTAAAGATGCTAGAAATCACTTGCAGCCGTGCAGACTTGGCTGATGGACAAAGAATCCTGGAACTAGGCTGTGGCTGGGGATCGATTACATTGTGGATGGCCTCTCATTTTCCGAATGCCAAAATTACTGCTGTTTCAAATTCTAAAACACAAAAAGCACACATTGACGCGCAGTTAGCAGCCAGAGGGTTAACAAACGTCGAAGTGAAAACCGCAAATATGATCGACTACAAAGGCGAAGGCGACGCCGTTTTCGATCGAGTGGTTTCGGTAGAAATGTTTGAGCACATGAAAAATTATGAAATCCTCATGAAGCGAATTTCAAATTGGCTCAAACCAGATGGCGCATTATTTGTACATATCTTTACCCATCGGGAATACGCCTATCATTATGAGGCTGAAAGTGACGATGACTGGATGGCAAAATACTTTTTTACCGGCGGACAGATGCCGTCTGATGATCTATTACTATATTTCCAGAACGATTTAAAAATCGAAAATCACTGGCACGTTAATGGCTCACATTATCAGAAAACATCGGAAGCTTGGTTGCAAAGAATGGATGCAAACAAAGAAGAGCTATTTCCCATCATTGGCGAAACTTACGGTCTTGATCAGCAGACCAGGTGGTGGGTTTACTGGCGTGTATTTTTTATGGCCTGCGCTGAACTCTGGGGCTATCGCGGTGGAGATGAATGGATTGTTTCTCATTATCGATTCCGCAAATCATGCTAATGGTATAGCTATTCTGTTTTAAAAGCCTTAATCTGTTAGTAACAAGCGTTACTAACAGATGGGGAATTTTCCATCTCACGGAGAAATCCAGATTTTGTCTCCACGGGCTCAACCGGCCAAGGGAGAATATTGGCCATCCCTTCACTGAATAAATAAAAATGGTGCGCGCGACAGGACTCGAACCTGAACAGGGTTACCCCCACTAGAACCTGAATCTAGCGCGTCTACCAATTCCGCCACGCGCGCACATGAACATCAATAGACGGGCGCAAAAAACCATGACTCCGCTGAGATTGCAACCCCGTTTTGAGAAAGTTTAGCCAAGACGTTTTCCTTCCGCTACAAACTGGCATTTTCCACATTGCCAAGGACACCTTCCCTCAACCAACCTCAGGCCATGCAAAAGGCCACGCCACTGATTCTCGTCCTATTTTTAGCTGCCACGGCGACATTTCTATCGCTCCGGACTCCATCGCCGAAGGTAGCGCCTGCCCCGGAAACGAAGTCAGCCGTCCCTACCCCAGATGAGAAAAAACCACCCCAGACGGCCAAG
Organism: Akkermansiaceae bacterium; assembly: GCA_012032235.1. Classification (GTDB taxonomy): domain Bacteria; phylum Verrucomicrobiota; class Verrucomicrobiia; order Verrucomicrobiales; family Akkermansiaceae; genus Luteolibacter. The sequence goes on from JAAURL010000016.1 coordinate 11,662, forward strand.
ACCGACACGGCCGTAACTACGAAAGTCACGCCACGCCCATGGCCACAGGCATCATCCGATATCGCCGTGGATTCCGGCGCCACATTTTGGCACTTTGGAAAACGGAATGCGCTATATCATATACCCAAATACTGAGCCACCCAAACGAGTTTCGCTTCGTCTCCACATCGCCAGCGGTTCCTTGATGGAAAATGATAACCAACGAGGTCTCGCGCATTTCTTGGAGCACATGGTTTTCAATGGCTCTAAAAATTACACTGCTGCGGATCTGATTCCAAAAATGCAGCGGTTGGGCATCGCCTTTGGTGCTCACGCAAACGCCTACACTTCCTTTGACGAGACTGTCTACATGTTAGATCTACCAGATCTTTCTGCGGACACGATGAATCTGGGCTTCACTGTGATGCGTGACTTTGGCGATGGTGCATTACTAACAGCCGAAGAAATCGATAAAGAGCGCGGCGTTGTCCTATCAGAAAAAGTGAGTCGTGATTCTGTTCAATATCGCATCATGGAAAAGCAGTACGCACAAATTTTACCAGATTCACTCATTACAAAACGCTTTCCCATAGGCACAGAAGAAGTTCTCAAATCCGCACCGCGCGAGCGATTTCTCGATTTTTACACCCGCTACTACACGCCCCAGCGGATGACTTTCGTCGTTGTGGGCGATGTCGATCCACAAGAAATGAAGAGCAAAATCGAAACCGCATTTGCATCGATGACCAATCCCGCCGACCCGGGAAAAGATCCAGATCTCGGTAAAATTCGCATTCCCGAAGGCATCGAAACCGCTGCATTTGCAGACAAGGAACTCACTTCTACCGATGTTTCCCTGATGTTAGTGCGGCCTTACGTTGCGAAGCCGGACAACACCGTAAATCGAATCGAGAAAATGAAGCTCAATATCGCCCACTCGATATTAAGTCGCAGATTAGAGCGTCTATCAAAAATAGAAGGCTCTGCAATCGCGAGCGGCTCCGCTTCTAGCCAGGCACTTTTCAATTTTCTCGAGCTCGGCTCTATCGACATCACTGCTGCCGATGATCGTTGGAAAGAAGTCGTTTCGATTTTAGAACAAGAACTCCGCCGCGCCATTCAGCACGGCTTTAGCGAGGCGGAACTGGTCGAAGCTGAATCGAACCAGCTCAATACATACGAGCAGCAGGTGAAACAAAAGGCCACCCGCAAGTCAGAAGGCATCGCTACTGTTCTAGCAAGTGCGATCAACGACGGTGGCGTGTTCTCTGATCCTGAAATCGATCTCCAAATTGCAAAAAAAGCGCTTGAAAGTATCGACCTTACATCTTGCCACGTAGCTTTCAAGAACTTTTGGGAAGCGCCGGGATATCACTTGGTTCTCACGACGAAGGAAAAACCAGAAAACGCTGAAAAGGAACTCGCCGCACTCTATCAAGATTCTCTTGGCAAACCTGTGGAAGCACCTGCTGCACGCTCTAGCGAACCTTTTGGTTACAGTGATTTAGGCGCGCCGGGTAAAATCGCTTCACGCAAAGAAATTAGTGATTTAGGCATCACCCAATTGGTGCTTTCTAATCAAATAAGGATCAACCTAAAGGCCACCGATTTTGAAAAAGAAAAAATACAGCTCATTGCTCGCATCGGTTCCGGTAAGCTGACACAGCCACGAGACAAGCCAATGCTAGCTACATTCGCGAATATTGTATTTGAGGGCGGTGGGCTCGGCAAACATTCAAATGATGAGCTTCAACAAATTCTAGCGGGCAAAAACGTCAGCTCCACCTTACTCATCGGCGATGATGCGTTCACGATTAGCGGAGCAACCACTGCTACAGACTTTGCTACACAAGTCCAGCTCATGTGCGCTTCTCTAACAGATCCAGGCTATCGTCAAGAAGGGCTCTGGCAGCTGCAAAAACCATCCCGATGATTTACCAGCAACTGAAACACAGCGCAGCCGGTCCGCAGCAGGAAATGGAAGCCTGGCTCTACGGTGGTGATTCACGATTTACCATCCCACCCATGGAGAAATTTTCCAGTTACACGATCGATGATGCTAAAAAGTGGCTCACTCCAGAACTCGTCAAAGGTTACATGGAGCTCAGCATTGTGGGTGATTTCGAAATCGAAAAATCATCCCTGATTTATTAGCGACATTCGGTGCGCTTCCCCCGCGCGAATCAAAGCCCCAAGAACTAACAGCTGAGAGAAATGTTCAATTTCAAAATGCTCCAGCAGTCAAAACATTCACCTACGAATCGAAAATTCCTCAAGGCATCGCCACCACCATCTGGAAAACATCTGGGTTGCGAGGAAACCTACAAGAATTTCGACGTATGAATATTCTTGGAGAAATATTCGGTGACCGCCTCCGTGAAGAAATCCGCGAAAAACTCGGTGCTTCTTATAGCCCAAATGCCGGAGCCTCAGGATCAGATGCACTAAATAATGTCGGCTACATCATCGGCCAAAGCATTGGTAAGCCAGAAGATTTAGAACTGCTTCTGAAAACCATGCGTGATCTAGCTGATAAATTAGCGACAGAAGGAGCAACTGCTGATGAGCTAGACCGAGCGCTAAAACCGACACTGGGGCAGTTAGAAAAATCACTACGTGACAATAGCTATTGGCTCAATACCGTCATGAGCCAATGTCAGAGTGATCCGAAGCGTCTTGATCTAGCCCGTGGCAGAGATGCCGACTACCGCTCAATCACGCTTAAAGAAATCAATAGTCTGGCAAAAAAATATCTTACTGGAGAAAATGCGATTCTAATCACGATCAAACCAGCAAATTAGATTTTCTGATGAAAACCATCAGTATTCGATCTCTCGATTCAGCTGATTTACCAGATGCTGCTAAGCTACTTACGGTGCTCAATCCTGAGACACCGCTCAAAATCATCAATGAACGGCTGAATACCCTATTAACTGATCATCCTCACTATCATATATTCGGTGCATTTTCTGAGGAGAAACTAATAGGTCTAGTTGGTGCCTGGATTGCTACGAAAATCTGGTGTGGCCGTTATCTGGAAATCGATAATCTAATTGTCGATTCAGAATGTAGATTCAATGGTGTTGGAACGATGTTAATTCAGCACCTTGAGGCAATTGCCCATGAGCGGGATTGTAAAATCATCGTGCTTGATAGCTACACTGCGAACAAGCAATCGCATCGTCTATACCATCGTCTCGGTTTTGAAATTTGGGGATTTCATTTCGTCAAGCCGATCGAAAATTGGCAAAGCTCGTAACTTGCACAGACCATGCGCGTTGCCATCGTTCACTATCATCTCGATCTTGGCGGCGTCACTCGTGTGATTGAGGCTGCATCTCTGGCGCTAACAAATATTAAGATCGATCATGTCATCCTGAGTAGTGATCGTGTCTCGCAACAGTCGACACTTGAGCCGTCTCGCCTCAAGTGCATTCCAAGCCTAGGCTACCTAACAAATTCTGGTGATCTCACACCAGAAATGCTTGCAGATTCACTGCAACTCGCCGCCAAAGAAGCCCTTGGCTCTCCACCAGACATCTGGCATTTTCATAATCACTCATTGGGGAAAAACTGCCTGATTGCCGATGTAGTCGCACTGTTAGCAGAAGCAGGCGAAAGAGTCGTTTTGCAAATTCATGATCTTGCGGAAGCTGGTAGACCTGAAAACTATCAGCTCATTGCAAACTGTCGGAAACTCTACCCCGTTTCTTCACGAGTTCACTTTGCATTTCTAAACTCACGCGATCTGGAAATTTTCACCCATGCGGGACTTCCACCTCAAAATGCAAGTCTCTTGCCTAATCCAATCATCCCTCCATGTCAGACAACATCAGCGTCGATTACCTCTCCGATTCTCTTCGCTCCTATCCGTGGCATTCGTCGCAAAAATCTGGGTGAGTTGATTTTCCTATCTGCATTTCTTCCAGCTGGAGCCCGCATTGCCGTAAGTCGCGCACCAAAAAATCCAGCGATCATTCCAATTCACGATGCATGGCAGAAGTTCGCTAAAAGTCAGAACCTACCCATTGATTTCAATGTTGTTGATCGTATTTCACCCATTGCGGAAGCATCCAAAAATTTTGACTCATGGATTGCCCATTCGTCTCACTTCATCACCACCTCCGTGGAAGAAGGATTTGGCTTTCCATTTCTAGAAGCGATTGCCATGGCAAGTCACTAATAGGAAGAAATCTCCCACATCTCACCACTGAGCATCGAAAGCAAGGTATGGTCACGGGCTACCTCTATGACCGACTGCTCATTCCTACAGATTGGATCGAAAATCAAATTCTTAAAGATTTCCTCACGCTTTCTTTGGAGCAAAATTTCCTGGCTTATCGCCGGACCATGCCGAGTTATTATATCAGTAAAGTTCTAACAAATTTGACTACTGGAAGTTATCTCGATTTCGGCAACCTGCCAGACGCTCTCCAGCAGGCAGTGATTGAAAAAATTTCCGATCCAATCCATCGCAGCCTACCGCTCGTTCAAATCGGCGATGAAAACCATCAACTAACAGAATGGCTCTCGACCCATATCAAAAATCGGGCTCCCTCCGCTACACCGGATCAACTCGCGCCTTACTCGCTGAGCCAGTATCAGAAAAAAATTGTAGAATTGTATTCAAGGCTCTCCATTCAACCCGAAGAAAAACTAACCTATCTATCATCAGAGAAAATACTAACAGCACATCTTCATGCCGAATTATTCCACTTCCAGCTTTCTGCACAGGCATCCAATCTACCACCTGTCAGAAATTATCGCGCAGCAATTTTTGATATTTACGGCACTTTACTCATTGCTCCTGCTGGTGGGGTCAAACCAGACACAGCGGTCGATCCTAAGTTGCGCGCTGTCATTGAAAAATTCGGCTACACACCTCCAGAATCTCCCAGTGCTTCTTTGCACATTGCTGTTACAAGACATCACACTCTTGCCGGATTTCCCTATCCAGAAGTCGACTTACGCTTGCTCTGGAATGGGGTTCTTCAGTTAGGAATCGGCCACGATCTGTCATCTCTGGTGGAAGAGATTGAAGCAATTTGGCATCCTGCACAGCTTATGCCAGGTGCCACAGATTTCATTGGGAGTTTATCAAGAGCAGGGATTTCGTTAGGTATACTTTCTAATGCACAATCCAACACACTCAGCTCGCTAGGTGGAATCAGCGAGTTGTTTTCTCCTGAATTGTCCATCTTATCTTACCAATACGGCATCGCCAAACCATCACCTGAGCTCTTTCAAATTCTAAAAAACCGCTTAGCTGAGCGTGGCATCCAGCCAGCGGAAACTCTCTATATTGGTAATGATCCTCTGCATGACATCATTCCTGCAGCTAATGTAGGATTTCAAACTGCTCTTTTCGTTGGGCACCCAGAATCTATTCGTATGGGTGATTGCACACCCAATTTTATCATCGAAAACTGGAATTCATGTCAACTATAGCTCTTTACGAATTTCTTCAAAAGAAGGCTCATGAATATTAAATTCGATCCGATTTAATGCAGAAATTTTGAATTCCGTGGTGCCAAAGTTCTGACTGTAGCCTGTGATGGTATTCGCAGTGGCTCCCTCCAAACGAAAGACCAATGATGAACCATCTGAAAACCAGGCTCTCACATCGCCATTTTCACGTTTGCAGCGTTCTAGCTCGGCGGGTTTTAGAGAGATATTACGCAAGGCCTCAATAGGTAACTTTACCTCCTTATAAGGCGTTTTCACTGTAATCATATCATCAGCGATTGATGTAGCTTCTCCTTCTATCGAATCTCCATTCCTCAATCTCATCCGGCCTGACTTCATCGGCACTTCTTTATTTGCACTTGGGATTTCCATCTCTCGATCCAAGTCCTCCCCCAATAATAAAGCCGCTCTGCTAGTAGCTCTAGATTTTGATGTTTGTTCGATTTCACCATCCCAATGACTCACCTCAATCCGTGAAATTTCTATAGGCGATAAATTTTGAGTCACGAAATGAATCGCCTTTCCAAATTCATCGGTGGTGACGTCCGGATCCGTCCAAACATCAATGACCTCTCCATCCACCAACAAAGCTATTTTTCCTGATTTGATACTCGCCAGCACTTCGATGTGAGCTTTTTCATTCTCCTGGAAACTATAAACATTTTGCGCATGCCCAATCGATCGGAGTTTTTGCAGCTATTTAAAGAGATGGATCGATTTTGAAACGTCATGGAGTATCCATTCGATGGTCTTTCCTTTGATGCATCGTCTGAATAGAAAACCAAGTTTAAAGATAGAGAATCGCGCCAACTAACATCGAACGCGATACGGCACTCATCAGGCAGCTTCATTTCTGTGGCGATGCTGCCTACAGAAGTTGAGCGAAAATTCAAATTTTGATAAGTCCAGGCTGGCAATTCACCCGATTGTTTCCAGCCACTCAATGTCGTTGGGCCTCGATAAATATAGTTCGGGCGCTCGATCACTTTGATTCCTTGAACCATGAGCCGGTTGATCTTCATCCGTCCTGCGAACCATGTGTCAATTTCCACCATCGTATCAGAAGCAGAAATCAACTGTCCACGTATCAGATCACCATTGGTCAAAGACACAGAAGCTTCGTGCTTTGCTAGAATATCAGGCAAGGTCGATGGCAAAGCTAGATCGACTACATTCTTAAGAAAAAATGGAGTGGGCTGTTCAAAAAGGGGCGAATTCCAAGTCAATTTTTCTGTGTCGAGTGCCGCGAGTGATCCAGTTAGTCGATCATGATTAGAAAAACGCACCGTTGCTGAAAAACCATCTGCAACAGCGGTGAGAGTCATCACCGAGAAAACGATCAATCCTATCAATTGAGTTTTCATTCTTCCGTTTTTTCTTTTTGTTGAGTTTCTTGTTGAGACGAAATCCATTCCAGAGCACTGACTCCCGAGCGATTGATTTTCAACATACCTAACAAAGGATGCTGAGCAGTGATAAAGTCATCAGAAAACGTGCAAGTCTTAACTCTTAGTACGCCATTTTCCACTAGACGCAGAGCATACTCATTTTCTTTTTCTGTCTTTGTTTCCTGATCGATCTGGGCAAAGAAAATAGTAGAAACTTCGTTTTCGCTTAACTCTAACGGCTCATCTTGGAAATCACTTTTAAATGAAAGCGCTAAACCTTCTGGATTTGTCTTGATGCTAAGTAGACTACCGCTCCAGCGATCTTCATCGCGGCTAATCAAACTATCAGATTTTTCATCACCGCGATTTTCTGATAGATGGCGGGCGGCGGCATTGTCAAACTCGCGAATTTCAATGTCGCTAATTGACTGCTCTTTTCCCGTCTGGGGTTCACCATATAACGAGACTCCATTTCCAGTAGGAGCCTGGCCAGCAGGATCGATGCCTTTTGTTTCTGGTTCGCCATTGAGACGAAGTTCTAGAAGCGACGCTTTGCGATCTACCAAGATTTCCACATCTAACTTATTTTCTGGGTAGTCGGCAGGTATGCGTCGTGGCAATAAGATAACAGCTTGATGACGGTTTCCCTTGCTCGACTCTCGTTTGATTTCCAAGCCCTTATTATCATTAAAGATCATCATATAGCGATCCGTAGGTTTTGAATCCGAACTTAGAGGATCGGCGAAATTAATTTGGAAGTTGGGACTCTCTTGCCATTTTAGTTTAAATTTTAAACTAAACTTTAGTGGGAGTTCAAATTTTTTGGAAGCAAATGCAGAGTCATCTGTTGTAAAAGAATTGTCCGAAAATTTCCAGCCTCTGGCATCCTCGTTGTCGCTTATCCATTCTGTTATTTTTTGAGGGCCGCGATAGATCACTTTCTCTTTATGATATCTCAACTGCATGGATTTTAGGACATGCCGCGGAATTTTAAAATCCCCAGCACTTGATGTCCTCACGACCAACTCCTTTTCGTTTAAGTTATCAATCGTTACTGGCAAAATATCACCATTGATGAGTTCTATCAAAGTGCTAGCCGAATCAGAGTGGGGCTCAAGTGAGCTAAATTCTACTTTTTGCACAACACCTGGCTTCAGTAAAACAGGCTGCGAGGCAATTTCTGAAGCTAGAGCTATGACTCCTTTTTCACTGATGGAACTAACTGTGCCAGTAAGACGGGCGTTCGATTTTAAGATGAGCTTGTCTGCACGCAAAATCCCTGAAGAACTCCACAAGCACAGGATCAGAAACCATTTGAATGAATCAGAAGTTTGCATCCCAATCGTCGATGATATTGTTAGATGGTTGAAAATCGAGCATAACAGCAGATTCTAAACTGACATTCACTTCTCCAAAAATCGGGCTGTTGAGCAGCAGCGATGAATCATTTCCTGAAATAGGCTGGCCTGTGATTTGTCCGAGGGGACTGAGGCGAACCGTCAGATTTGCTTTCGAAGCTTCTATGTCTTTTGCCAAGCGATTACGAGCAAACCGGATCTCTGCAATATCATCTAGCAGAAAATTAAATTCGCCGTATTTGCCATCAAATTTCAGCTTTTTATCCTGCAAGGAAGTCACCCTTCCGGAGAAGCGATCCGTGCCATTAGCAAGTAGCACGATGTCTTGTTCCTGCACTTGTAGGCTGCGCGCAGAGTCTGGCATTCCATTCCATTCAGCCACCATGATTTCAGAGATTTTCACTGCTGTATCTTCACTTTGCGCCACGAAACCGAAACCACTCCCCTTTCCCGCGTATTTCAAATCTTCCTTGTTATCTCCCGCGATCTCTTGCCACTGAAGCGCAAACTCGCCATTGATGAAGAGGGAAATTTGACCTGTTTTCCGATTGCTGCGAATCTCTACTTGGGCTTTTCCTGACTCACCCAAACGAACCAAATTTCCATTCGTTTGGATGCTTTGGACCTTAGGGCTACCATCTTCTTCAATGGATGTTCTAAATAACATTAAATGAGATGAGTAAATCTGTATGACATAACTATTCCCAAAAATCATGGGCAATACTGAAGAGTCTCTAGGAGAAATCTGTCGACGGACCTGTGGTTGATTTTCGTCATGATTCGCCTCTTTTTCCTTCGGCTTGGCGAAATCTGCATGGAAACCCATAGCGAGTGATAGGCGATTTTTCCATGCGAGTTCAAAACGCAAAATCGATTGATCCGGCATGGAGTTTTCTTTGAGTAAAGCCGTGCCAATCCCCTTGTTCGACCAATACCATGCAGATCCAGAGAATACCCAACGCCCAGGTTGATCTTTGCTATTCTTGGCGTTTCCTTCCACTGCTGGCATTCCACCGCTGTATGAAGGATGCACCATTTTCCATTCTTCTTCGATAAATGGTCCATAATAATTCATCCTGCCACCTAACGGGCTCGGCGCTAACATTGCGACCTGGTCGCGGGGAAATTTTAAGATCCCAGAAAAAGGAGTTTCTAGTATTACAAAATCATCGTTTAGCTCTGTGATGGAGCCCGGCACACGATCACCATTCACTAAAGAAATGTGTGATAAGGATGTGAGCGACTTGGCAGGTATTGCACCGTTTAGAATGATATGCCGAAGCTGTGATGTTTTAAAATGAACAGGAGTGGACACATCATCCCGCTTCCAAATCGCTTCATGATTCTGATTGATACCCTGAAACTCACCATGAAGTTGATCGCCATTCATGAAGCGTAATAAGTCACCTGATTCTGCTGCGGAGAGAACCAGGATGCCACACATCCATGTCATGATCACTTTCCTAATCATTTTTCATAAATGGGCAGAAAGCGATAATTGAGGGCAAGAGATAAAAGTGCACCAGCGGTGCTAAACGATTGTCCCTGACTTCCTGGAAAGGAACCATCCGAGAATTGGATTGTCGCCAAATACCGGATGTTGCGAGTGTTCCACTCATTCCACGTTTCATCATCTGCGTGAAATAGTGCCTGCGACATATAGTATTCAAAATAGTATGGATAATGTTGATCGCGAAAATCGAGATTCTTCTTTAGGTAAGCTAAGCTTGCTTCGTAGCCCTTGGAGTCGCGTTCTTTTGCCAGCGATAGGCATAGCGAGCCGATGGCTGTGAGAGTAGGTTTCCCGCCTGCGGGAGATGTATATCCGTAGCTTCCATCTTTCGTGCGACAGGTAGCAAGATAGGCCAATCCTTTTTTAATCGCTTCATCCGGGACTAATATGCCGGCATTTCTCGCAGCAAAAAGAGTCACCATTTGGCAGCCAGTCACCGTGGTATCTGCGTCATTTGCATCTGGCGTGTAGCGCCATCCTCCGTGCTTGTTTCTTTTTTGAGAACTCAAAATCAGTTCTACTGCTTTTTGAAGCGCGGGAGCGATTTTAGGTTCATTCAATACACCGTATGACTCTGCGAGTGCCTTAGTCGCAAAAGCATGGTTATACATACTGTTTCCTATATAGCCATTTTTATCGTTTTGCTCAGAAATGATAAATTCAATGCCTGCACGGATATTCTTAGAATATGGGCCGTGGTTAGGATCTTCACCATGAGCTAAAAATGCAGCCACACATAGCCCAACAACTCCAGGTTCGCTACCCGTGCCATCACTCCATGTGCCTTTTTCAGATTGAGTTTTTGCCAAGTAATCCAGCCCTTTTTGATAAATGAGTTCAGCTTGTGCCGGGACGTTATCATCATTTCGGTTTGGAATATCTTGTGCATGGATTGATCCTAAAAATACAACTCCCAATAAACAGGAAAATAGCTTTCTGCATAAGTGGAGATGTAAGTTGGACGCTATCACGCTTCGTTTCATTTTACTTTTTGCTCTGCACCTCGGTTGTAAGCATCTAACGCTTTTCTAAACTCTTCAGGTAAGGCCGAATCTTTGCTGCTACTGGCTTTCGGTACGCGGCGCGCTTCACTTTTTTGATTGTTTTCACCATTGATCGATTGGTTGGCACTATCAGATAATCCTGTTTTTCCTTTACCACCTTGTTCTGAGGGCTTCTCGCCTTCGCCGTCTTTGCCACCTTTGCCTTTTTGATCTCCCTCTGGGGATTTGCCCATCATGCGTTCCATCATGTCCATCATCGCCCCGCCAGATTGACCGCTGCCTTGTTGCTTTTGTTTTTCCTTAGCTGCGGCATGGATTTTTTCGATAATTTCTGTCTGCGCAGCAATCGTCTCACTTCCAGTGTCTGAGCTCGCCAGTTTTTCTGTGGCTTCATCCATGATCGCTTCGACTTCATTGAATAGCTCGATGACTTTCGGGATCGTTTGCTCCACAACGAGCTGCTGCACATCCGCCGCAAGTTCGTCCTGCTGATCGGCGACTTTGCTTGCTCCGAGCTGAAGCCTCGCCTGTGGGTCTTCCGGTGCGGCTTCTTCAGCAAGAAGAATCATTGGAAATAGCACGACTAGGCCTAGCAATTTACCCATTGGATTCATGGTTTATTTGGAGTGGTTGTTTTCGTTTCAGCACTGCGGCGGATTTGCTCCAGAGCGCGAGTTTGAGCGCGGATGTCCTGCTCTTTTTGGACGAGTTTCATGACTCTGAGCATGAATTCGAAATCTTCATCCTCTGGGTTCGTCCCGCCGCCACCGCCGCCACCACCCGACGGATCATCTTTTTCCCCAGAAAGTTTTTTCGCCCATTCTGCGAGTTTATTTGCCCAGTTTTTAGAATGTTCCGTGGCGGTAAAGCTGTGATTCATTGCTAACAAATTCCGCACCGTTTCCAATCCATTATCGATTTGCGATGCCTTCATTTCATCGAGGATTTGCTTAAATGATTCCGTCTTGGTGCGGGCAAAATAGCTTGATAAATCTTCCTGTAGCCATCGCATGTCGGATGCCGTATTCGATTGTTGATTGAAGGCTTCTTTCAAACGGCGTTCATCCGATGGATCCAGCTTAGAAAGCTTGGTTCCTAAAATTTTCTCGTAGGCATCAATGAGCGATTTGGCGATTCCTTCTTGTTCCGTCGCAGCTTTTTTCAGGCGATTGACAAAAGTGCCAGCTTCAAACTGACGATTCGCATCATTTGCTTTTTGAATCGCTTCCTCCATTTTAGCGACAGCTTTTTTCTGTTCTTCAGCAGCTTCCGCGACGTCTTTTTGGCTTTTCTCTGGAGTGTTCGACTGCTCTTGTGCTTCAGCGAGCTTGTCTCCCACTTTCGGCAGGTCTTCTTGAGAAAGCTCCTGCATCGATTTGAGAGATTCCGCCATTTTCTTAAGCGTATCTTTCTGAATTTCGCCATTGCGGGCAGCATCTTTCATCAGGCTTTCCATGCGCTCTGTTAGATCTTCCATTCGGCGCTTACTCTCTGCTTCAGCTTGTTCTTGGACTTCTAAACGCTTGGTATTTTCGTCTTTTTGGAGCTCTTTCGCCGCTTAGCTTTTCGAGGCGTTGATTTTCGTCTAACAGCTCTTGTTCGCGCCGGGCGAGGTCTTCTAATTCGCTGATCGCTCGATCAAATTTATTTTTCAACATCTGCGCATGCTCGTCGCGAGTCAGCACATAGAGAATGATCGGCTCGGAATAGACACGGCCGCGATTCGGGAAATAATCTTCACCGTAGCCGCGCAAGGTGATTTTCTGCGGTGAAATCCCAAAGACTTTGGGAGAAAACGACGCGGGTTTGATGATTCTTTGCTCTTCTGGCCGTCCTTCGCTAAGTGCGATTTCTCCTTTTGCAGGAATCTCATCGGTAGGCCGTGTGAACTGTCCCGTCCACTCGATGCCGATTTGTTTGATACCAAAATCATCTTCGACCAACATTTCAAAGTCGATGGTCTCTTCTGGCAGCATGACCTTTTGTTTTTCTACGCCCTGCAAGTAGATCGTCGGCACCGCATCCCTGACCGCGTCGATCTGCAAGCGAAATCCGGCATCTCCTGTTAGGCCCAGTTGGTCTGTCCACGAGAATGGGATCTCAAATGCCGTAGCGCCCACCTCGAATACAGGTGTTCTTGCAGTGCGATCAGACAGTTCCAATTTGCCTTCTAATGGCGCGAATGGGAGATTTTCGATGGTCTCCGATTCCGTTACTTGCGCCTTTGTTGGGCCGAAGGTAGCAGTCGCCAGTGGTCGATTCGTCGTGAGATCCATCCGGATCTTACTGCCTTCTACCGCGCGGATTACGCCGGTATTCAGATCCAGAGTTTTCGATGGGATATTTAAATAATCAGGCGACACGATCGTGGCGGTAACGGCTTCAACGCTGGGCCGTTGGACGGGCTCCACTCTTAGCTCATGCCGCAAATCACCGATGTGAAAAACGATGGTTCCGGGATCTTGCTGACCAGGAAAGATGAAATGATAATTTCGATCTTCTAACGAAGTCTCCACACTAGGCTGCAAACCATAACGTCCCAGCGCTTTTCCTGGGGCTTGGTCCGAATCTTTCGCCAGACGCAAGTCGACTTCAAAGGCCTCTCCAAACGCCACAGCCCGGTAGCTCGGCGGATTTTCTAGACGGGTAAACGTGTAGCGCTCCGTTTTTGAAAGGGGCATCAGCCAGCGTTGAAAGGCATTCCAGCCAGCACGCGGCGTCACGATGAAGGCTGTGGTCGCTATCCCAGCCAAGCCCAGCGCCGCAAAAGCCCAACGCCGATGGCGCTGCGGCGGAAGCGCGTCGTCCAGCTTGCGCTTTCCCACCTCGATGGCCACAGCCTGTATCGCAGCTTCGCGTAACCGGGGCGAAAGCGTGTCGAGATTTCCCTGCTGATCTTGAAGCTCGATAGCGCCCAGCAAGCGATCTCCCAGCCCCGGATAGCGCCGCGCAATCAAGCGCGCCAACTGCGTTTCCCGCCGCTGATTCCACACCCAACGATGCAGCCAATAAGGAGCAAATCCCGCAAAAAGCGAAATCCCTGCCAGTAATATCACCATACGCACCCAACTAGGTGTCTGCCAAATCCGGTCCAATCCATAAACCAGTAGGAATGAAAGTAGTAGGCCGATGATCCCAGCAGCGATTGCCTCCATGATTTTCACCCGCCAGAGATGACGCCGGAAATCATCCAACTGAAGCCGGAGCTCTTCTGGAATGGCAGCTTTAAAATTCAGTGGTGGTGGCAGATCTTGCATTCGGAAAAAGGGCCAGCATTTCAGCCCTGTATGAGTAAATCGAAATTCCCAAGAAATTAGCAGGATTTCCAGCCCATTCTCGCCGGGATACGAGAAACTCTCAAGCGACATTTCAAATTCCAAATTTCAATCATTCCGAACGATTGGTTGCTGCTGGGGTAATTGCATTGATTCGGAAGGAGTTTTCTTTTTTGAAAGGAATCTGCCTTCATTAAAAGGGGGATTTGCATTCGCTCGTGAGAAACTGGCATTTGGAAATTATCAATGCGCGTCTGGCAGGGACGGATCTCCGAGCCGTCCGGGGCAGGGACGGATCTCCGAGCCGGTCCGGGAGTTGTCAGATGGACCGCGTCGGAGAGCGGTCCCTGCCTGAGAGCGGTCCCT
>JAAURL010000172.1 GCA_012032235.1 Akkermansiaceae bacterium
CTTTAGCCCGACTTCCCACAGGCTCACGATGGAAACCTTGATCTCGTCCGCAGCGAAAAATGCCTCTTTTGCCGCCACGGTAAGTTTCTCTGGCGCATAGGCTGCCCACAGCAGCGCATTCGTATCCATCAGTACCTTCATCCGCGGAAATCCTCTGATGCCGATGCCATGAAATCATCTTCAATCTCCCGATCCAACGCTGGATTATTCGTCAGATGCTCCAGCAGCTGAGGGGGCATTTGCCCTGCCAAAACCCCTAACCTCCGCTGCGGTCTTTCTTGCTTTTCGATCACCAGCCGCACCACTGGCTTGTCACGCCGGGCGATGATCACTTCCTCGCCGTTCTCCACTGCTGCGATCAGCCTCGACAAATGGGTTTTCGCTTCGTGAATGGTGACTTGCATCCCACCAATTTAGTCAACTAGACCAATTCGTCAATTGATAATCATGGACACGAATGCACTTCCCCTGATACACAGTGCCATTTCGCTTTGGCACACGGCAGCTTTCAAAATCTGGGCCTTGTTGATTTTTCCAGACTTGAACAAGACGCGGTTCTACCAACAGACTCCGCGCGCTACGCACCAGTAGTCACCTTTTCCTTATGTCTAATTCTTCAGAAATCCGCGTCTTCGCTCCCGCCACGGTGGCCAATGTCGCTTGTGGTTACGACGTTCTCGGCTTTGCTATCGATGCTCCTGGCGATGAAATCGTCGTCCGCTTCACTGACAAACCCGGCCTGCATATTACAAAAATCACGGGAGATAACGGGAAGCTCCCGAAAAATCCCGCACAAAATTGCGCCGGCGTGGCGGCTCTGGATTTACTGAAACATCTGGGAATGACCGATCGCGGCATTGAAATGGAGATTCACAAAAAAATGCCTTTTGGCTCCGGCCTCGGTTCCTCATCCGCCTCCTCCGTCGCTGGTGCATTCGCCGTCAATCAGCTAATCGGGAACCCACTCAGTAAAAAGCAGCTCCTTCCTTTCGCCATGGCGGGAGAAGCCTCTGCCGATGGAGCCTGGCACGCGGACAACGTCGCCCCGTGCCTGTTAGGCGGCATCGTTTTCATCCGCTCCAACGATGAACTCGACTTCGCGCAAATCCCTGCTCCCAAAAATCTCTGGGCCGCCGTCGTCCATCCCGACATCGAAATCCTGACCAAAGTCGCCCGGGAAATCCTCCCGAAAGAAATTCCACTAGAAAATGCCACCCAACAGATCGGTAACCTCGGCGGTCTCCTCTGCGGCTTAATCCAAGAAGACTACGGCCTCATTTCCCGCTCCATCCACGACGTCATCGCCGAGCCACGTCGCCAGAAGCTCATCCCAGATTTCTACAAAGCCAAACGCGCCGCCCTATCAGCCGGCGCACTCGGTTTCTCCATTTCCGGCGCGGGTCCATCTGTCTTCGCCCTCTGCGAAGGTGAAGAAACCGCCAGCAAAGTCGCCGATGCGATCAGCAAAGTTTTCTCCGCCATTCCAATCACAAACCAAGCCTACGTCTCCCGCATCAATCCGCATGGTGTGCATGTGATTGGATAAATAAATTTTAAGGATCAGGAAAACGATTAACTTGTCTCTATTATGCAACAGAAATTCAACGTGGTGATCGAACGGGATTTGGACGGCTGGCTTGTAGCGAGTGTTCCTTCATTGCATGGTTGCCATACTCAAGCGCGGTCATTTGATGAGCTTGATTCTCGCATCCGTGAAGCGATTTCACTTTGTTTGGAGGATGAAGAGAATTTTTCTCCTGCTGAATTTGTGGGAGTCCAACAAGTAGCAGTGGAAGTGTGATTTTTAACAACTGCCTGATAAAAATTCGGAGCTCGAATTGCAGTCTTAGACATGAGCCAATACCCAAGCATCACAGGTAAAGAGCTTATTAAAGCTCTGTCGAAAATCGGATTTTTAGTTTCAAGAATTAATGGAAGCCATAATCGTGTCGAGCATTCAGACGGCAGAAAGACAACGATTCCTGTCCATGGGAAGGAAACATTGGGCCGTGGGATTCTTTCGAAAATTTTACGAGATATAGAACTGAATCGCGATGAATTACTCAAACTTCTCTAAAGCCCTCCGCTTCAGATTTCACGCTTAAAAAAAAACGTGCTTTACCACTCCACCAACAATCCCGCCCACCGCGTTGACCTTAAGGAAGCGATTCTCCGCTCCTTGCCGCCGGACAATGGCCTCTACATGCCGGACAAGTTGCCGGTGTTAGGCGATGCGTTTTGGGGAAGGTGGCGGGAGTCTGAGTTTTCAGGAAATCGGTTTCTCCGTGGCGTCAGCGTTTTTTGGCGAGGACGTTCCGGAAGGAGCGCTGCGAGAGATTGTGGAAGGAACTGTCTCCTTCGATGCTCCTTTAGCCACGATAGGACCGGGTGATCACATCCTCGAACTTTTCCACGGGCCGACATTGGCTTTCAAAGACTTCGGCGCACGTTTCATGGCGCGGCTGATGGCTTGGCTGACACGGGAAGATGGCCGGGAGCTAACTGTTTTGGTTGCCACTTCTGGCGACACCGGCGGCGCAGTCGCCTCTGCATTTCATCATGTCCCGGGGACCCGTGTCGTCATTCTGTATCCACAGGGAAAAGTTTCCGGGCTTCAGGAAAAGCAACTCACCGCGCTGGGAGGAAATATCACGGCGCTGGAAATTCAGGGCTCCTTCGATGACTGCCAAGCACTCGTCAAATCTGCTTTCTCGATCGCGAACTATCAGAACACCTCAATCTCACCTCGGCAAATTCGATCAACCTCGCTCGTCTCGTCCCACAAAGCTTCTACTACATCCATTCCGCCCGCCAACTCCCTGAAGGCGTCGCTCCCACCTTCGTAATCCCATCGGGAAATTTTGGAAATCTGACCGCAGGATTGCTTGCCATGCAGCTCGGTCTAAAAGTGGATCAATTCGTCGCCGCGACGAACCGCAACGACGTCGTCCCGGAATATCTCCGCAAGGGAGAATACTCGCCACGGCCCAGCGTGCCGACGATTTCTAACGCCATGGACGTCGGCGCGCCGTCAAATTTGTCCGGATGCAGGCGCTCTTCAGCGGCTCCTGGGAAGCGATGAAGAAGAAAATCTCTGGTGCGACCTACTCTGACGATGAGACCCGCGCCGCGATCCGCACGGTAAAAGCGCTCTATCAGTACGACATCGATCCACACGGCGCCGTCGGCTGGCTAGCGGCGCAACAATGGCGTGCCGAACATCCCGGCAGCGCCACGATCACCCTAGAAACCGCCCATCCCGCAAAATTTCCAGACGTCATGGAAGCCGAGCTAGGCAAAAACTCCATCGTGATTCCCGAGCGCCTCGCCATCCTCTCCGACAAAGAAAAAGTCGCGACCTTACTCCCTGCCGACAAGGCTGTTTTCCGCGATTGGCTTACTGCAAAATCCGCTGAAAGAAACAGATAAGCCTCACAAGGCTCCCCTCATCACTAGATTTCTTCTAAAAAATCGCCTGCGCCCATTGACTTCCTAGTGCACAGGTGTTTCGTGAGGATCTTGCACGGACTAATCCCTGCAATTTGAACCAAACATCATCCATCATGAACACCGCCAAAGACCTTTCCAAAGAATCCCCGACGAGTCCACGCATTCGTGTCGGTGGGTATGCCATACTTGCTCGCGCTGCGGACAAAGGCCGTGCCGACCTAGCCGGGACATGCGGTGGTTACCATTTTGATTGCCCGCTCGACAATTTCCTCTTCGGCTTCAAAGGCGTCTCTGGAAACGATGTGAAAAAACTCCTAGAGACTGGGTCCAGTAACGAAGAAATCGCCGCGTGGCTGGATGCAAACGGCACACCCAAACGGAAGCAGAGAAAAAAGAATGGTCCGACGCCTGCGAAGCGGCCCGTCCATACGACAATCCAGACAAAAAAGATTGGTTCATCGGAGTTTGTGCAGAGGCCGGAGTGGACCCCGCGACTAGCACGCTTTTCGATTACCTAGAAGCCGATGACAAGGTCAGCTTCGCGAGCTGATTGACATTCGAGATTTCTATTTGCCCTTTTTCAAAAAATCAGCATCGACGACGAACTCTCCTTACATAGGGTCTTTGCAAATAAGCCATATGCATCGACTGAATTATCTTTTAGAAAGTAATCGAAATTGGGCGAAATCCATTTGCGCGAACGATCCTGACTTTTTCAAAAAACTGGCAAACCAGCAAAAACCCGAATATCTCTGGATCGGTTGTTCAGATAGTCGAGTGCCAGCGAACCAAATTATTGGACTCGCTCCAGGTGAAATTTTCGTCCACCGCAATGTCGCCAACGTAGTCGTAGAAACGGATTTCAACGTGCTTGCCGTCATCCAATACGCCGTGGATGTCTTAAAAGTAAAACATATCATCGTTTGCGGCCACTACGGCTGTGGTGGCGTGCAAGCGGCGCTCGAAAATTTCCGCCATGGCATGATTGACAACTGGCTGGCTGGAATCCGCTCCCTCAGCCGCATACATCGCGAAGAGCTATCGACTCTCGCTCAGGAAGCAGCTGTGGACCGACTTTGCGAATTGAATGTGCTGGCTCAAGCACGCCATGTTGCCCATACCACCATTCTGGAAGACGCATGGGAGCGCGGCCAAGAGGTCGCCATCCATAGCTGGATTTACAGCTTGGACAACGGCTTGATCAAGCCACTGAGACCACCATTCACGGAGCCGATCAATTTTTCCACAGGATCAATGAAAGATGCCGTGGACGAAATTGCAGTTTCCGATTGAACAATCCAGCTCTTGGTGCATCTTGCTGGTGTCTAGCAATGGGGGCGTTCTGGTTTCGACGGGATGTTTGATATGCTGGTCGCACGTAGAGGTTGATCGGCTGGCCTCTTAAAAAGCCGCTCAAAACAAATAAATGCAGACTCTAACGAGCTCGCACTTGCTGCTTAATTGACGGCAACGCCTGAACCCCGACGCCTACTGAGGGAGAAGGCGACTACCTAGCAGGCTGGAGGGAAAGTCGGGAAACCGGGCTTCCCCTCGAGACAAAACAGGTTCCTAGGACAAGCAACGCCGCATGAAGGCCTAGCCGACCCGAAATACCAGACATCATGCTAAACGTGTAGAAGCCAATATTGACGGTGTTCCGGACAGGGGTTCGACTCCCCTCGCCTCCACTTCTTTGATTATCAATGATTTAAATCGAAAAAATAGCCAAAATGACAACTCTGGTGACAACCAGTCCGGCAATTTCCACATCCGTTTTTAACTCTCGTATGATTCACTTATTATAGCATTTCAGCGACGAATGATAAGGAATCATCGGCTCCAAAATATGGGACTTAAGACTGCGAACTCAGTTCGCCCATTATTTATGAGCTAAATTGGGGGCCGAATGGCTTTATTTTGCTGAGAACTGCTTAGTTTTTCACCTGAATAAGCTCATTATAATGGCTTCATCATACCGCATTGATTTGACAGAAAAATAATCACAAAGGGGGGGGCGGGGGTTGAGGTCTTTTGTGGCCGGGTGCGTGAACTACCAAAAGATGCAGGATGAAGAGGCCGCTCTTTGGAAGGGGAAAACCGAAATGGAACTTTTATCCGAAAAGGGAGTTCCAGACAGGATTGTTCCACGCCCGGACGGCGGGAAAATCTATGTCTATGACCAGTCCAGAACCGCCACGCTGCCGGGCCAAGCCCAAACAACGACCGCGCCGGGCTTGCTCTACGGAACAACCACCTCCACGACGACTTACACGGCCCCACTGACCTGCGGATTACCCGCGTGTGGGAATTTTGGATCAGCCCCAAGGGGAAGCTGGAAAAGCTGAAATTGTTGCATAATTGAAATGAAAATGTAACTATTCAGCGCCGACATGTTGTGTTTTAAATCCATCCA
The DNA here is from genome assembly GCA_012032235.1 of Akkermansiaceae bacterium. Lineage (GTDB taxonomy): Bacteria > Verrucomicrobiota > Verrucomicrobiia > Verrucomicrobiales > Akkermansiaceae > Luteolibacter. The sequence continues at coordinate 5,864 of JAAURL010000172.1, forward strand.
AATCTGCATCTTGATGTTTGAAAGTTCAAATTTAGCCAAGAATGGACTAAAACAGCCATGTTTTGTTAGGAGTTTCGAAGTCGCCTCTGATTTGACCTTTGAAAATAAAAGAGTTACAGAAAGTCATATACCTGAATAGTTACATGAAAATGAAGTTAATCCTACTATTTGCGGTGCTGGCTCTTTCCGCCTGCGCGGCGCGGCGGGAGGAAGAACGGCAGGCGAGGCTAGCTCAATATCGGGCGGAGTCCGACGCCCGGCTCGCCAAGCACAAGATAGAAATGAAAAAGATTGAGGAGCAATACGCGCCTAAAGTTCAGACTTCGGAGGATAAGGCGAAAGCAGATAGGGAGTGCTATCTTTACTATGCAGGCCTCGTCAAATCCATAAAATCGCTGGACGATAATGTCAGCCCTG
>JAAURL010000173.1 GCA_012032235.1 Akkermansiaceae bacterium
TCCCAAATCATCACTCAGGTGCAGGGAATGATTTCCAGAGCCGTTCAGCTTATTTCTGGCGCGGTTTCCTCTTTTCTTTCTCTTGTCTCGCAATTTCTCGATACCTTGCAGCAATTGCTTCAGCCGGATCATTTCGCTGGTTAGCTCCACGCTGACTTCACCCGTGCAGACCTTTACGTCTTTCGCATCCGGACTACTGAGTTATGCAGGCAGCGGCATCAGCGCCAGCATCCGAAATTTCATCACCAGCGCGGGGACATCCACTGGCGATGCCACCGCATTCCTGGCTCCTGCACCCGCTTTGGTCGGCCCGGTGGTGCCTGTGGTCGTGGAGGTAATTATCATTGTCGTCGAAGTCATCGTCATCGGCGGCGCGGTGATTATCTTCGCCGGGGAAACGGTCATCATTGTCATCGGCAGCGTCGTCATCGTGATGTCCGAAGGGGTTTTCATCGCCATCGTGCTGATCCTTTTACTGCTGCTTCTGTTACTTTTATTGCTCTTGCTCTATCTGTTATGGCAGCTGCTGAAGCCCGCGCCGGTGCCAGTTCCTAAACCAGCGCCGAAACCCAAACCGGTTCCGAAACCGAAGCCCAAGCCACGGCCAAAGCCGAAGAAATGCCCTTGCGGTCCTCCGACCGACATCGCACCCGGCATGGACATCGCCATTCCCAGCCAACCAGCCGAACGCGAGCGTGCTGGCAAGGTCATTTCGGTCTATTGCGATCCTGTCTTTTTCAAAGCATGGGTCATCCAATACCGCCCGCTGTGGGGACGCAGCCGCACCAGCGTCACCACCCGGGCTTACGATGCCGCGTGCAAACCGCGCTACGTCGTGCCTGGCGATTGTAAGATCACTTTCCCGACCATCAGCACACTGCCAGTTCCTGCTAGACCAGAAGTGCCCGCTGCACGGAGCAAATCCCATCAAGTCACCGCCGTGCCGCTGTGCTGGGCCAATTACCAGCCCCCAGTTGATAACATTGTCGGCTGGGATCGCATTAAAAGCAAAGGGGCTTGGCCACGCGCTCACCTCGTCAACGGTCGCTGGGGTGGCCCTGGAGCAGCTTGGAATCTTGTTCCGGTTCCACGGTCGGTGAACAATGGAAGTATGCGGACTTACGAAATCGCACTTACCAATCTCATCACCGCTGGAAAAATGACCGGGAAATTCTATTGGTTCAGTGCTACGGTAAACTACAACTCGGCGAGCGGTAGCTCGTTGATTGGCCACTTTGATGACTTCGCTACTTCCATCTCCATTTCCTATGGCGAGGCCGTCAAAAGCGGCAGCACCTGGACCCTGCTACCAGGAGTTTCTACAGGCGTATCTATTCCTACTGGCAGACCTAACAGCTCCGAAATTCTCACGGGACGACTTTCTGGATAAATCAAAACTAACAAAAAATAATATATGAAAATCAAATCACCCTATCGTCGTCCACAGCGTCGCGTTTCACGGCGTAGTGAAGGACTCTTCTTTCAGCAAGATGCTCCCGAGCCTACGTTTTTCAGCCTAGCTCCGCGCCCAAAGCGAAGTCTGATGAAATAGCTCCTCAATTATCTAAAGCTCCCGAAGAGGAAGAACCTGTGAAAGCTAAATCTCCTGAGGAAGAGGAACCTATCAAAGCCAAAACTCCACAAGAAGAAGAGATGAAACCGAAAGCCCCTGAGGAAGAAGAACCTGTGCAGGCGAAGTGCAACTGTGGTGGCTCGTGTGGTTCTTGCTCAGGTGGCGAAAAACAAGAACCAACTACTTCATCCATCCAGGCAAAGCCCATGCCGAAACAAGTGCTACCAACCATGAAATTCCATCGAGTAAACGCAGCGCGGTCGATTCCGCCGTTGTTCAAGCTAAAAACATGACCAGTCGTGCAATCGATGTCATCAGCCAGGCCCGCACTACGATGGACGATGGCTCGGATGCCTTGGACGCTTATCAAAGATGGTTCGGCCCCATCGATATGCAAAACTCGCTCATCGTCCTGAATGTATTCCGCAGCATTTACCAAAATCTCTCTAGCAGCAGTTTGCAATTTCAATACAATCATTCCAAAAACCTCTATGCTTACGTCTATAGCGGAACGAGTAATTTGCAGGTTTGGCTGTGCAAATACTTTTGGAGTAAAGCAGGCAACAGTGGCATCAACTCTCGTGGCGGCATTCTCATTCATGAACTCGCCCACTATGCCCGACAGCAAATCGGCGATTACCAATATGGGACTCAAAAATCCCAGAAGCTTGCATTTGACTCTGATGTGGCCATCTACAACGCAGATAACTATCAGTTCTTCGCTGAGTCGTTGTAGTAGTGATCGTCCATCGCTTCCTGTTGAAACAAGGACTATGAAATTGGTTCTACTTGGTTTTTTGAGGAAAACTAAATTCGCTTTGGAAAACGAGACGTTTATAAGACAAATTTTCCTAACTGAGTTGAATTGCATGAAAGAGCTTTTCCGAGAACAGGACACCACTCTCGTAAGTTATTATAAAGCAGTTCTCGAAGATCATGAGATTCCTACCATGATTAGAAACGAGTATCTAACCGCATCAGGACTTACCGAAATACCAATCCCCGAGTTTTTTCCAGCTCTTTGTGTATTGAATGATGAAGACTACACGAAAGCAGTTGTAATTATTCGCGAGCGTTTAATCACAAATCAAAAGAATGCGGATACAGAGATCACATGCGTTTCATGTGGTGAAACCAGTCCCGGGAATTTTGAAACTTGCTGGTCGTGCGGCGACTCGTTACGAGGAACCTGGGTATCCTGAATTTAGATCAAGTTTTCGTTTGAGTGAGGAAGTCTATGGCATTGTGAATGACGTATTATAACTCTATCAACTCCGATCCTAGCCTAGCTTTCCTTCCTTCTCATACTCCCGGCCGATTGCTTGCTCGATGTCTGCTAGTTCTAGCTGAGTGTTACCGCGCTCCATGGCTCTAAGGCTGCTGTATTGGATGATGTTTGCGATGTTTGCGCCGGTTAGTTCGTGGCGTTTGCACAGCGAGTGTAGCGAAATATTTTCTGCAAGCGTTGCCTGTTTCGGAAGCATCTTGCCCCACAATCTCATCCGCTCCGCGTGACTGGGTTTTGGGAAGTGGATGACGGATTGGAATCTCCGCAAGAATGCATCATCAATGTTATTTCGGAAGTTCGAGGCTAGAATCACAAGGCCAGAAAATCCCTCAACCCGTTGGAGCAGATAAGACACTTCTTGGTTTGCATATCGATCGTGAGCATCTTTCACACTCGTTCGCTTACCAAAGAGTGCATCCGCTTCATCAAAGAAAAGGATCCAGTCTTTATCTTCTGCTTGATCAAAAATCCGTGCGAGATTTTTTTCCGTTTCTCCGATGAACTTGGAAACAATCATTGATAAGTCGATACGATAAACATCTCGCCCTGTTTGCTTTCCTAAAATGGAAGCTGCTAGAGTTTTCCCCGTTCCAGAAGGACCGAAGAAAAGAGCGCGGTATCCCGGCTTCAAATACTTATTCATGCCCCATTCCCTTAATAAATGCTCACCATGGTTCATCCATGAGCGGATTTCTTCAATCTCACTTACGGTTTGCTCTTCTAGGATCACATCCTCCCAGGTCAGCTCCGTCTCGATCCGCTGTGCAGGAAATTCTGGACCTAGTTTGGGCCTGCGTTTTGGCAAACCCAACACTAGTTCAATCACTCCGTCACCAACAACCAATCCACCGCTTATGATCGGCTCACTTGGCGCTGATTCTGTTAGACTAACCATTTTCTGCTTCGTCAGCAACGACGCCTCACCAAAATGACTTAGCACTTCCATCCGCTCGCTCACCGTCCTCGCACCGAGCAAAAACATTACCGTTTCCCCCGTTGGTAAAAACAACCTTGAGTCTTTCCCCCTCACTCCACCGATTCTTGGATAATCCGCCGGAGCACGCAGTGCCTGCATAATGCCTTCATCAAACAAATGCGGCTGCAAATGCGGAGTCACCGCTGCCGCTAAGATCACTGCTTCTGATAGCGCCAAATGCAATCCAGCTCGCGGCTCTAGGAAAACACCCAATCCATTTACATCTATCAACTTTTTCAGAGCCTGCGGCTTTGTCCCAGCCTCCAATTCCTTTACTCGCTCACGCAGCAAGTGCTCTAAGCAGCCTAATGCTCGGTCATGTTTCCATCTAATATCATGGAACCATCAAACCCATCTTCCACAAATGCTCAAACTCTTTTTCACTCGCAATACGCACTTCATAGAGTTCGCGTAAATCTACACCGGCCATTTCACCAAGACCCACCGAGCTTTCCAAGTTTTCGTGAAGTTTTACGCTATTGGCTCAAACTCGGACGTATCAGCTTCGGTGGACTATCCAGACATCTTCTTCCATCTGGCCAAAAACTGATGTATTTTGACACGAAAAAGGGAGCCGCTTTGGCTCCCTAATTCATTTACAATCAAAAAAGTGTTCGAAAGAGGACTCGAACTTCCACAGGTTCCTCACTAGATCCTTAGTGTAGCGCGTCTACCAATTTCGCCATCCGAGCACTCTGGTTGAGTGGGCGCTCTTGTCAACCGGGCCAATGGGATGGGAAAGAAGTGTGCCTTCGGCCCTTCCACTTTCACCTCTCACTGGCCATACGACAGGAATTTTGTGACCCCTTAAATGGGCGCGATGGATTCTAGGTAGAGGACGGGAGTTCTGGCTTCGTTGGATTTTCCAGATCGAGGGTGAGTTGGAGGGACCAGTCGTTGAGATCGTCAGGGTCGATGAGGGTTTGGCAGATGGTGAGACCATCTTCGGAAATGTGGGTGTGCCGGGCGTTGCGGGCTTCGGGGTCGAGACGGATCTGGTGGCGGGCGGCGTGGTAGGTGTTGAGCTGTTGCAGAAGGCGCTCGTTGGACCAGAGCTTGCCGTCGGAATCGTGGTGGGCGATGAGGCTGAGGGCAGCCTCCGTATCGTAGCGGGAGAGCGCGGTGACGAGGGTGAGAATGTGATTGCGGAGGTGGCGGGTGAAGGCGATTTTGTTTTTGATGTAGGGGATTTTTGATTTGAAGGTGGCGAGTTGGGATTCTGGGGAGGGAGCCGAAGAAATATTTGTGGGCGAGACGCCCACACTCCTTGTGGTCATTGCTTGCCACTCGTCTAACAAGCTGGAGTCAGTGTGGCGGACGATGAGTTCTAAGAACGACTCGGCTTCGTGGAGGTGCTCGGTTTTCGCGGTGTCGGGAACGGTTTGGACAAGGACTTTGTAAACCTCACCGAGGTGGCGGAGCAGGACGGCTTCGGCGCGTTCGAGCTTGTAGGTTTTTACGTAGTCTTCAAAGGACTGGTAATTCTCGATCATTTCCCTGGCGACGGTCTTGGGTTTGACGTTTTCGCTGCCGAGGTAGGGGTGGCGGAGTTTGAAGGCGTTGAAGGTGGTGTAGATGAATTCGGCACCGGGCTTTGGCCATTCGACTTGATCTAACATTTCGATGCGGTCGTCGAATTCCATACCCTCGTCCTTGAGGCGGGCCATCAGTTCGGATTTCAAAAGGTCGACCTGCTTGCGAAGGACGATGTCGGGGTTTTCCAGAATCGACTCGATGAGGGAAATGACATTGAAGGCGTAGTCTTCGGCCTCTTTGTCGAGCTGCGGGATGGCATCGAGCAGGTAAAGGCTGAGGGCGTGGTTGATGGAGAAATCCTCGGGCAGCGAGACATCGACGACGACTTTCTGCGGGCCGCTGCGCTGGGCGGGCGGGATGATGTGGAGGATTTTCGCGCCGATGAGGCCGCGGAACAGTTTGAAGGCGTGCTTTTTGAGTGCTTTCTTTTTGGAGGGCGGCTCGTGGCTGTCGTCGATGATTTTTTCAACGCAGCACAGCCGTCCTCAGTGGTGCGGGAGAGGACGTTGAGCAACGTGTGATGATAGACGAAAAAGCTGGAAACGAGCGGCTCGGGCGGGGCGGTTTGGAGTTTGGCGAAGGTTTGTTCGTCCCAGTGGACGTAGCCTTTTTCGGGTGGTTTGCGTTTTTCGAAGGGCTTCTTTTTGTTAGCGGTGGCCTTGGCGGCGAGGCGGAGGTTTTCGATGATGTGCTCGGGAGCCTGGGCGACGACGTGGCCGGTGGTGTCGAATCCACGGCGGCCAGCGCGGCCCACGATCTGGCGGAAATCGCGGACTGCCAAAATTTTCGTGCCGCGGCCGTCGTATTTGCAGAGGCCTGTTAGCATCACGGTGCGGATCGGGACGTTGACACCGACGCCGAGGGTGTCGGTGCCGCAG
>JAAURL010000174.1 GCA_012032235.1 Akkermansiaceae bacterium
ACTCATCGACGACCATGGCAAGATGCGCGTGTTCCCGCACGGAAAAAGGTGAGCAGCGTATCCAGCGGCATCGTGTCTGGCACGATTTTCAGCTCCCGCTTGATCCGCATTAAATCAGGATCTGGCTGTTTGATCAGCTTAAACAAGTCCTTGATGTGAATCAGGCCGATCGCTTGATCCAGATGGCCTTTCACCAGTGGGAAACGCGTGTGCTTACTGCGGATCGCGATTTCCAGAGTTTTTTCGAACGGTTGGTCGGCATCCAGCACGATCACCTTATTCCGCGGCGTCATGATGTCGCGGACCCAGAGTTCATTTAGGCCTAGGGCATTGATGAGGATTTCCCGCTCCGTTTCGGTGACCTCTTGGGATTTTTCACTCTGTGCGACCAGGAGAGCTAGCTCTTCTGCGGAGTGCGTGTGCTCGCCTTCCTGAACTGGGCGAATGTTGAAAAGGCGTTTGAGCAGCCAGTTCGCGGAGCCTTGGAGAATCACGATTCCCCACTTCGCAGATTTATAAAACGCATGCAGTGGAGCTGCGAGATGCATCGTAGTCCCCACCGGATAGCGGATCGCGATAGACTTAGGCATCAGCTCACCGATCACCACGTGTAGGAAGGTGAAAGAAATGATCGCCAACGTGAAGGAAATGCCTTTCACCCACCAAACGGAGAGACCAGTTTGCATCAGCAAGGGAGAAACGAGCGCGGCAACGAATGGCTCGCCCAAGAAACCAAGCGCCAGGGAAGCAATCGTGATCCCCAGCTGATTCGCAGAAAGATAACCGTCCAGATTATTAACCACTCTCAGCGCGGTGGCTGCTTTCACCGGCTTGTCTTTGAGCTCACCCTCGATCTGGCTGGGCCGGACTTTCACGATCGCGAATTCTGACGCGACGAAAAATGCGTTGAGGAATAGGAAAAAAATGATACCCGCAAGATATAGCATCGTTTTCCCCAAGGTGGGAAATTCCGCAACAGGCTCCGGTGCGAGAGAGGCTAGAAATTGCAGGCTGGAAATCAGGTCGAGCATCATTTGACGAAATCAGAGTTTTTCGTAAACGCCCTGATCGCGCTTTTCAAGAACTGTAAAACCCGCCTTTTTGGCGTCGCTGACAGAGAGCGGTTTCGTGATCGTCGGCGTGTTAACCCGAGAAATCACTTTTTTCACTGGGCTTTTACAAAGTGGACATACCAAAAGCGGTGCTCGGTCAATCGGACGTCTGAGCTCAAACCCACGAGCGCAGACGCGGCACGAATGCTCAGGGTCTTCGGAAGATTCAGAAACGTATTCGTAGATTGGCATGATAAAGACGTGAAACGGGACATTGCCGCCTCACGTCAAAAAATTTAGCGTATCCTGTGGATGCTTACCAGCTCGACTTCGTCACGCCTGGAAGTAACCCAGCGGAAGCGTATTCACGGAAGGTAATCCGGGAGAGACGGAATCGGCGCAAGAAAGCACGGCGGCGGCCAGTGATTTCGCAGCGGTTGACCAAACGAGTCGGACTCGCGTCACGTGGGAGCATGGAAAGTCCGACGTAATCTTTCTCAGCCTTGAGCTTGAGACGGAGTGCAGCGTATTTCTCGACAGTTTCTTTTTTGCGCGCGTTGCGAGCGATCCAACTTTTCTTAGCCATAATTCGGGGCGCAGGTGTTACGGGATAGGAAGAGGGTTGCAAGCCCAAAGTCTCATTTTCTTCGATTTTTCTCGAAAGAGGAACTCTTTGAAGCCGATTTGTCTAAATTTTTAGTGTGTCGGACTTGTGGGTAGTTTTTCTCCGTCGCTTTGACTGATCCTGACCTCTTGTGAAAACTTCGCAATGGCACCCAGCATTAAATAATCATCACACTGGAGTAGAACATCCAGATGGAGTTCTTGCTCGCGGTGAACCCATAATTGTGAAGGCCCACGCCCAAGAAATTCACGTGCCACCATGAGAAGGTCACGACGATGGCGGTGAAAAGAGAGGCAAAGTGCAATCCCCACTCCCGGATGTAGCCACCGAGACGAGCGTGCAGGATCGATAGTGTCCATAGCACGATGAGAAGCGCTCCGTTTTCTTTGGGATCCCATCCCCAGAAACGGCCCCATGAATCATTCGCCCAGATCCCGCCAACCAAGGTGCCGACCAGAGAGAGGAAAAGTGTTAGGCAGATCATGCCGTAGACGACGCGGGTAAAAAAGCGGCGCGTGTCACGATCATCATCGAGTAATTTCAATCCACGAATGAGCAGATAGATGGATGATAAAAATGCGCTCAACAAACCTGCGGAATAGCCCAGTGTGATGGTAATGACGTGAACCGTGAGCCAGTAGTTCGAATCTAAAACAGCGATTAAAGGAGCCATGTGGTCTTTCGCATCGCCTAATTCAAAGCGTCTTGCGAGAATGATCAGAAATGTCGCCAAAATCGGCGCGATCCCAAGCGCGAAGCCACGCCGCGTCATCCACTCGACCAGCAGCGCCAAAATCACAACGGTTGTGCCGATGAAAATGATCGTGTCATACAAGTTCCCAACAGGTGGACGCTCCATGATGATGCAACGCTGCACGATGGCGACGATGCAATAGCCGAGACCAGCAGTGGTAGTGACTAGGGTAATCCAATACAAAATCCGCTCTAAAATCGTCTTGCTAAATGCCCACATGAGGAGGGCTGTGACAGTGCCGAAGATGAAGAAAACGAGCGCATAAAGGAAATGATTTGCTCGGTAGTAATTCGCTTCTAGTTGGATGTGTTTGTAATCTCCACGGGCTTCCGCACGTTTGGCGAGATCATCGCGGAGCGCAGTGATTTCTTTACGGAATTGGGCTTCATCCGAGACTGAACGAGCAACTGTTTCCAGCGCTTTGACATCGGTAATGGCTAGTTTTGGATCCGCTTTATCATCTGTGAATGTGCTCATGATGACGCTTCCCGCGCTTTGCCAAGTTTGATCTTTCTTGCCTGCGGGTGGCAAAATAAAGAGGCTAAATTTTGAAAAATTCGCCGAATCTAAAACTTGCTCTAACAAGCCGCGCAAGTTTTCAGGCACTTCGCGACCTTCAGCTTGTATTCCTGAAATTTGCTCCCGGATCTGAGGCGCTGTCACCATCAATAGGCTCAAGTCCGTGCGCCGATCTGGTGCACCATCCTTACCAGAACCGCGTAATGTAATACCATTGCGAGCAAAGCTGAAATAACCTAACAAACTTTCATATTGACGCAGATTATAGGCGAGATCGATGGTCTGCGTTTGGACGGGATCACGTTTTTCTTTCTCAATCGCTTCGTAGGATTTTGCGAGTTCCACCAACTTTTCGCGTCCTGCTGAGAGGTCTTCGTAACTGTAACGATCGCGTTTCCCGAGGGGTTTTACTCCGATGGCTTCTAATACGGCCGAGTTATCGATCCGGAATGTAGGCAGTTTGATAGCAGTTTCCGGGCGGAAAAGTGAATCCATGAGCCAAGCTGTTGGCTTAATCGTATATTTCTTGCCATCGCTCCTTCGATTTTCATGGAGCGGGCACCATGCAGGCGAAGCATGGAAAATCCGGCGAATGTGGAAAGCGGCTTCACCCGACCATCATCCTGCAAGGGAATCGTTTCTGCCGCCTTTAATGTCTCTGCAGACCATGGCTTGTAGCCTTCGATTTTGCGGACTTGGCCTTTAGCCATGTTATCAACAGCGACGTTATAAAAAAACTGCGGCTAGCATCACCAAAGCGATGGCAGCTGCAACCCAGCGCCCGATCTTGAATGAATGATTAGACATGGCTTTTTTTGCGTGATCCGCCGACGATGAAGCCGACGAGCTTGGTTATAAATGTGACGGCCATTCCGAATGTCACGATGTAGAGACTATACTTTGGCCACTGATCTGCTGGGTTTTTGACGATTTCAAAGACTGAATACATTTTATCGTTTGGACCCGCACCGGGTGGGCCGAAGCTGGCTTGGAAAAAGGTGAGCCCCTCGTAACGCATCGGCTCGTTCATCTGGATCGTCACTTTCGCTTGGCTGCCATTTTCGCTTCGAGAGACTTTGCTGACGAATTTTGAAGCACGCAACGTCCCCGGGTGGAAATCGGCGGTGAATTCATCGAGCTTGAGAGTGAATGGCATTAACCATTTTCGTTTGACCATATCGATGGTAAAAGTGCGATCTTGATACTGATAGGTGAATGGGTGGAAGCTGGCTCCTGCTAAGATGAACGGTGCTGACTTTCCCCCATCGGGAGTGAGAATTCTAGCGTAGCAACCTGCGGTGTAGAGCTCGGCCGCTTCGGGTTTGGCGAGCTTGGGTTTTCCATCAGGAAATAACCATCCGCAATCGGTTGGTTTTGATCTGGTGCCCGCTCAGCAGCAGAAACAGGCACAACATTTGGCTGGTAGTGAGTGACTTGTAGATCGAACGGAACATTTGGAAATTTGAACGTGCGGAGTTTTTCGCCCTCCAGATCCTTAATGTCATTGCCACGGATGACGTGCACCAGATCGGTTTTGCCATCCTTGATTTCGGCAACTTGAACGACGTATTCGAGATAATCTTCCGCAACATTACTAGATTCTCCCTCGCCGATAGCCATGTTTCCGCGCTCAGAGAAATGATGAGAAATGCCGCCACCGATCAGCAAAAATAATACCGAAGTGAGAGATGAGATTTCCGATGTGCTTCGGGCCTTTACGAATGCGAATGATCCCGCCGAGGATCAAATTGAGCAACAGAATGGCACACACATAATAACCACCGGGAAGTGGGAATGGGACGGTTTTGCCATTAATCTCAGGGAGCAGGTAAAACGACTTGTGATCGAAGTATTTCTCCAAGGTTGGATAAAGCCCATTGTCGATTTGCTCTAGGGTTGCAAGCCAAGTTAAGATCCCAAGCAACAACATCGTAATGGTCGCGAGACCGAAGCCTGAAAGCACATCGAAGACCTTGCCAAATAAGGAGCGAGGTGCTTTGGATGAAGCCAATACAGTGGGTGTTTCCATGGTCAATCGTGTGAAAATACTCGCGCTGAAATCGAATTCATTCAGTCATTTTTAAGGTCTGCGCGAAGGACTCTAGTGTTGGCTTAGCCGCTTCGACTTCTGCTTTTGGCCCCACCATTTTCAAGGTGAGAATGCGGCCATCGCCCAGTGAGGCGACAATACCAGCTAGTGCGAATCCTGGTTGAGTGGCAGCTCCCATACCGCTGGCGTAGTCACCAGATGCAGTGACAAAGACACCTGTGGTGTCGGCGATTTTTGCCATCGGCAATTTCGCGAGAGCGGCAGCATCAATGGGAGCGATGCTGAATTGTTTTAGCCAACGGTTCACATTGTCCGGCACGCTGCCAGAGGAGATGGAAACCCAGGCTTCACTCATTCCCGTCTCGCCAAAGCGGTAGTTTAGAATGCGAAATTGTGAAGGAGGCAGCTGTTGCCAGCCTTGTGGGATTTCACCTTTGATCGGGCTCGGCTTGGCATCGCGGAAACGTTCATCGCTGGTGGCGTTGAGCTTAGGCGCTATATCCCGGGTGCTGGCAATGCGGGTTTCCGTGACAGTGATAACATCCGCTTTTTCTCGCAGCCGGAAAAAACGACGGCGCTGGTTAGCAGACAGCCGATGTAAGTTTTCATGTGGGCGGGTTAATCCGGGCGTGTCTGCCGTGCAAGTGGAAATAAGGAGTAACTAGGTTCTACCAAGCATAGAAAAATCTTGTATTTTAGGAGATCTAGCGTTGATCATTTGGATGTCGTGTTTTTTATGATAAATCCCCGGTTGGAGGTTTGACATAACGCCACCGACTAGTCTTAATCAATTTTCAGATCGATAAAAACCTCCTAGGTATGAGCCAAAACGAAAATAAAAACCCTGCTCCTCACAAACCAGCATCGGGAGTGCCTCTAAAAAAGGAAACCATGCGCGTAACATTAAGAGCATCTGACGTGCCCGCATCCGTTCCGATGTCCAATACAAAGCCATCAGGCTCTAATCCTACCGCACCTACACCATCCAGTAGCGTGCTCTTAAAAAAGAAACGATGCGTGTCACTTTGAGAGCGTCTGATATTCCATCTGTAGCTCCCGGGGCAACTTCTTCACCTACTCCCACCGCACCTGCTACCAGTGTTCCTTTGAAAAAGGAAACCATGCGCGTCACCTTGAGAGCATCGGATATTCCTTCTGCTACTCCTGCCTCTTCTGCACCAGCTCCCGCAGCAGCCTCCCCTGCGGCGAGCGTTCCTTTGAAGAAAGAAACCATGCGTGTCACCTTGA
>JAAURL010000175.1 GCA_012032235.1 Akkermansiaceae bacterium
GCAACTTTAAGAAAATACCAGAAAATGAAACTCATCAATTTTTCCGCGAACTGGCATGTCCCTGTGCTTTACTTTTAAGGTAATCGCAAGATTGCTCGATCCGACTGAGATGCTTTTAAGTTAATGGGTTTTCTTGAAAGATGATCAGTCGGGTCGCATTTTCTAGCGATTGATTCGTGAGGAATTTTGAATTCCCATCCTTCCTGCTGGAAATTTTACCAGAAGCGGTTTAAATCCGTGCTGTGATGGAAATTTCTCCTAATGATTACGAAAAACTCGGTCAGTTTTACTTAGGCCGTGGTTATGATCTTGAGTCAAAGAACGTTCAGGATGATCTCATTCTTTATAATTCCAAAGACTTAGTGACGCACGGAGTCGTCTTGGGCATGACCGGTTCCGGGAAAACGGGGCTCTGCCTAGCGATGCTGGAAGAAGCTGCGATGGACAATATCCCGGCGATCATCATCGATCCAAAAGGCGATATCTCAAATCTCCTACTCACATTTCCCGATCTGGATGCGAGAAGCTTCCGTCCGTGGATCAATGAGGACGATGCGGTGAAAAAGGGAATTTCTCCCGATGAACATGCGACGAAAACCGCAGAAACGTGGAAAAAAGGTCTCGCCGATTGGGGACAAAACCCGGAGCGAATCAAGACACTGCGGGAGAAAGTGGACATCAATATCTTTACTCCTGGGAGCAAGGCGGGCATTCCGGTCTCCATTTTGAGTTCACTGGAAGTTCCTCCCTTTGAGATTCTAGACGACGCCGAATTGTTAAGCGAACGAGTCGAAAGCACCGTTTCCTCCCTGCTATCGTTAGTCGGCGTGGAAGGTGACTCGATTCAAAGTCCAGAGGCTGTTTTGGTCTCAACTATTTTCCAAAAAGCCTGGGGCGACGGCCACAATGTCACATTGGAAACATTGATCCGACACATCCAGAAACCAGCGTTTGATAAAGTAGGAGTGATTGATCTGGAATCATTCATGTCTGAAAAAAACGCGGCAAGCACTGGCGCTGAAATTCAACAATCTGATTGCCTCGCCGGGATTTTCCGTCTGGCTGGAAGGCCCGCCGCTAGACATCGCACAAATGCTCCACACGCCCGCCGGGAAACCGCGTCTCTCGATTTTTTCGATCGCCCACCTCGGCGACGCAGAGCGGATGTTTTTCGTCAGCCTCCTGCTGAACCAAACGTTAGGCTGGATGCGTTCGCAAAAAGGAACGACTTCCCTGCGGGCGCTGCTCTATATGGATGAAATTTATGGGTATCTCCCGCCATCGGCCAATCCCCCATCAAAAAAGCCGATGATGACGATTTTGAAACAAGGCCGCGCATTCGGCCTAGGCTGTTTGTTAGCGACGCAAAATCCAGTGGATCTCGATTACAAAGCACTTTCTAACATTGGCAGCTGGTTTTTAGGACGCCTACAGACGGAGCGTGATAAACTCCGTGTGTTAGACGGGCTAGAAGGCGCTGCTGGATCGCAAAATTCTCAGTTCGACCGAGGAGAAATGGAGAAACTACTATCAGGATTGGGCAATCGTGTTTTCCTAATGAATAATGTCCACGAAGACGGGCCCGTGATTTTCCATGTCCGCTGGGTGATGAGCTATTTAACAGGACCACTGACACGGACGCAGATTAAAACGCTGATGGACCCAAAGCGCGGCGACTTCGAGAAAATCAGCAGAGAAACGACTACCGCTCCTGCCAATCCGATGTCGATGCCGGGCATGAACGCACCGTCTGCCTCCCCTTCGCCGCGGCCATTGGTCGGCTCTGGGGTGAAGGAAATTTTTATTTCTCCCGCAGGTTCAGGCGACGATGTGACCTATCATCCGCATTTACTACGAGTCGGCACTGTGCATTTTTCCTCAGGTAAAGCGGGAGTCGATGGCTCCCGAACAGTGCGGCTGGTGAATCCAATTTTGGCCAGTGGGATTGATTGGGAGAAATCCCTCCCGCCTCCATTGAAGTGCGAGGATTCGACAAACGAGCCAGCAAGTGGTGCAGGCTTTGCCGAGTTACCGGGATTCGCGATGAATGCAGCGAACTACAAGCAAGTCGAAAAAGATTTCGCCGAGTGGCTCTACCGCAACGAACGCGCGGATATTTTTTCCTGCCCTTCGCTCAAAGCGTGGGCTCAGTTAGGCGAAACAGAGGCAGCTTTCCGCTCCCGGCTGACTCAAGAAGCCCGCGAAGTCCGGGACGAGGCTGTCGAAAAAATCCGCGCAGCGATGAGCAAGAAAATCGCAGCTTTAGAGAGCAAAATGAAAACCGCAGAAAACCAGCGCGCCAAGGAAAAGGCCGAATCCAGCTCCGCTGCCATGCAGGCCGGTGTTTCCGTACTGGGCGGGATTTTAGGAGCGTTTCTCGGTCGCAAAAGTGGGATTGGCTCAATCACCCGCGGTGCATCGTCCATCGGCAAGGCCACTAGCGCCTACAAGCAACATCAAGACGTGGCCAACGCCGAAGCAAAAATCGAAGGAATCACCGCAGAAATCCAAACGATCCAGAAAGAACTCGATGAGGAAATTTCTAGAATCTCTGAATCTTTCGACATCGCGACATTGCAGTTAGAAACCGAATCTCTCAAGCCAACCAAAACCGATGTGAAAGTGGATTCCATCGCATTGCTCTGGCTGCCTCACGACGGACGCGGAGAAAAAGCGTGGTGAAAAATGAAGCAAATTATTCTCTAAGTTCAGCATGGGATCGATATTCCAAGCACCATGATGATGTCCATTTTAGCATCAATCCAGTCATTAATTCCACAGCAGCATGAAATAAGCTCGACTTTTACAGAAACTTTTTGGTAGGCGTTTATTCGCTATGAGCAACGAAATAGACACCCAAACAAAAACGACTGCTGATGCGGCCAACAGCCCATACCAATCACCTACGACTACATCTCCCGGTGGAGGAGGACTATCAGGCGGCATTGCGCCTCTTGGTCCCCGGGTAATCGCCATGATCATTGATATCGTTGTCTACACGTTGCTCATTTTAGTTCCATTATTCATTTTGCCAAGATCACTACAAATGATCGGGTATCTACCAGGACTCGCTTACTTCTTACTCCGTGATGGATTACCGTTTCTAGATGGTCAAAGTGTCGGGAAAAAACTGATGAAAATCAGAGCCGTCACATCCGATGGAAAATCCCTTTCAGGAAATTGGGGTCCAGCACTTATCAGAAATGTCGTGTATATGATTCCTTGTTTTGCGATTGTTGAACTTATTGTTTTGATTACTCGCCAAGGCAAGCCTCAGCAAGGGCTGCGCTTAGGTGATGACTGGGCAAAGACGAAAGTCATTACCGTCAATTGATTCCTACTTACTCGTTTTTGGTTTTAGGCCATTCCAGAATAGTTCCTTGATACTGAACTATGACTGAGCGGCCTAACTCTCACTAACAACTTGAAGAAGCCCTTCTGCATCATCGGCTACCGTCGATGCTCCAGCAGCGAGTAAATCTTCACGATCATGGAATCCCCACGTCACGGCGATGACCTTCATCCCTGCTCGCTTCGCGGTTTCGATATCGATCGTGGAGTCGCCGATGATCACACAATCTGCTGGAATCAAACCAAGCGTTCGAGAAATTTCCAGCGCCCCAGCAGGATCTGGCTTGTGCGGAATACCGCAACGCTGCCCCAAAACCTGAACAAAGTGAATCTCAGGAAAAATCTGCGCTACCATCGCAGCAGTGAATGAATGCGGCTTGTTAGAAAGCACCGCCAAAGGATAATCCTGCTGCTGTAACTTTTCTAACAAATTGATTAAACCAGCGTAAGCAAACGTTCCTTGTGGCCAAGTTTTCTCGTAGTGCTCTTTGAAGGATTGCTCAATCGCATCAATAAGCTCATTATTGGAATCGGCAGGCGCTGCCCTTTGTATCAACACTCGTGAACCATTCCCCACAAAGCGCCGAACTGTTTCTAGCGCGTGCTTTGGACAATCGAATTGTTCTAAGGCATGATTCAAAGATGCAGCAATTCCTTGTAAGGAATCTACCAAAGTTCCATCGAGGTCAAAAATCAATCCATGTTTCACCCCGAAAGCTGGTGAGATTACGACAGAATGCAAAACTAAATCTGGAAGACTAAATGCATTAAAAACCTACCACTTTGACTAATTCAGCATCGCTGAAATGATCCAAGCTATCGGCGACAGCTAACATGGCTTCTGTTTCAGCCGCATTTTGCATTGCTCCAATTTTCACGGTGTTGACTAACAGACTGTCATTACCAATTTCCATCGTCAAATCAACGTTAGGAACCATGGCAAAAGTGAACGCGAAAAGTATCGCGATGGCTGCTACGGCACTCGCCAGACCAGCCATTGGCACTGGCGAAAGAAAACGTTGCCACCAAGTTTTCGCGGGAACTTCCAACCGTGCGGCACGCACTACCTTGTCAGCAAAGAGCTGACTTGCTGGGATTGGAGGAGCTTGGTCGAGCAGCTGCCAAACCATATCATTTTCCCAATCTTCTTCAAAATCCTGTGCGTGACGACTCATAAATAGCTTTCGTATTCAGGGAATAAACAAGCGCAGTTGCGAAAAGTTTCAAGTTTTTTCAATTTTTATACCCCACGCCGATCTCCCCACAGACGGATGTGAAGTCGGTCGCAAAAACGGAATCCCTGATCGCGGCATAATTCGGCCAGCTGCGCTGAAAAACGATCCAATTCTAGGGAGGTTCTCCCTTCAGGCATCAACAAAACGCGCTGCCGTGAGATCCCAGTTTGGGTGCATAATTCATTGATTTCCAGAATTTCAGCCGATTGAGAAACCACAAATTTAAGCCAAGACTTAGGTGAATTCGCAAAAAACGCCAGCGCTCCTGCATTCAGCCTCAACGACTCCGGCATCCCAGAGTTCGCAAGCTTCGGAGAAACGTTAAATTGATCCACCACGGCGTAAAAATCTGCCGAGGGAATCCGTGTGCCGTTCGTTTCAACTTCAAATTGATGATCTGGCTGTTGCTCCCGAACCAACGCGATCATTTCTAAAAAAGCAGATTCTTGCAGCAATGGCTCGCCACCCGTGATGACTGTGCGTGGACAGCCAAATGCCAAAACGCGCCTCGCAGCATCCACAGGATCCATCTCATAAGTAACGTCCTCCTTGCGATGCTTTGCGTAACCGGGAGCGGCGTCCTTTTCATGAGGCCACGGAGTGCCCGTAAATTCCATGTGTGGTCGGTGTCACACCAAATGCAGTGGAGATTACATCGAGAAGCCCGGATGAAAACGGCAGGCGCACCGACGCTCACTCCCTCTCCTTGGATAGTGTGGAAAATTTCAGGGCCGTCGCCGAGTTTCGCGAGTTTCATGGACGCCACATAGCAAACACGGATAAAGCTGGATGGACATCGAATTTTTTCCGCGTATGGCTTTTTCCCATGAGTATCATCACACGCCGCGGCGATTCGGGAGAAACCGATTTACTATTCGGGAAACGCATCGGGAAAACTTCGCTGCGTATCGAAGCGCTGGGAAATGTGGACGAGCTCAACGCCGCTCTCGGCCTTGCCCGTTCTGCCGCCCATGATCCTGACTGGATTGCTTTGATCGATGAACTCCAATCTAAGCTCATCGGCTTGATGGGACAGCTGGCTTACTTGCCAGAAGACGAAGCAAAGTATATTGAGAAAAAATACGCAGCCATCACTCCAGCTGACCTTGATTGGGTCACGGCAAAGGCACACGGCTATGAAGCGCAAGGCATCAAGTTCACGGGATGGGCTAAGCCTGGCGCAGAAGGATCGCTGGCCAGAGCGGGCATTGACTTTTCCCGCTCCGTTGCCCGCCGTGCAGAAAGGAGCGTTTTAAAACTCCACGAATCTGGTGAGCCTGTGCCAGAAGTCGTCCGCTTATTCTTTAATCGACTATCAGATTTGCTTTGGATCCTCGCGCGAGTGAGCAATGAATAGTCTGTTAGAAAATCTCCCGGGTCTACTTTTTCACCGGAAGTATCGGCTCCTGACTCACCAAGGCAACATCCTGATTTGAAAGCCATCCGCTCAAGCTCGTGCCAGGGATTTCCACATAGTAAAACTCTCCATTCCTAGCACCTAGCTGCACTGTGCGGCCTTGCCCGATGTCGCCAACAGGTTCTGCTTTTCCAAATGGTGAAAGACGCAGCACCGCTTTTTCTGACATGACCACTCCACGGCTGGATTCCGCACGGCGAAGATATAATATCACGCTTCCTATCAAGATAATCGCTCCTGCAATG
>JAAURL010000017.1 GCA_012032235.1 Akkermansiaceae bacterium
GAGAAATTTATGCAACCCAAGATGGCGATGTCACATATTACGATTCCTTTGCTGCTAGGCTTAGCTTTTGGGCTGGTGTCGTGTGCTACGCCGCCTCAAGCAATTGCCGTGGCTCAAACCGCGGTGGAGAAAAAAGAAGAACCTGTGGTGCCAGCGCCGGTCGCAACGCCCCTAGTCACTGAAGTCGTAAAAAATCCGCTGCTAGCGGAGATTCGGACTCCTGACATGCTGAAAATGCCTTCTGAAAATGAGCTGCGCTCTAGCACGCCAGTGAAGCCAAAAGAAGAGGCTGGAACTGGTGCCGTAGTTTCGCGTCCTTCTGTCGAAACCATTGCGAATCCCGTTCAGAACCCGCCGCCTGCGACTCAGTAAACGGATTTTCAAAGATTTCTCGAGAAACGCGCCGACCTCTTTAGCATCACGAATATTAACTCGCGCACCATTTAGACGGCATAAAACTCGGTGATCCTCTTCTTGAATTTACCGCCAAGGCGCCAAGAGCGCTAAGATTTTCAAAATCCAACAAGCTCACAATCCCTCTCCATTTTAACCGTTTGCAGCTCCGCTTAACTTCAGAAAAAGAACTTCTGATTTCTTGGCGCTCTTGGCGTCTTGGCGGTTTTAAAAATTGAAATCTGGGAAATGACTCCTCAATCATGCGCGGGTTAATAAATCACTTTCTGTAAAAACAACCCATCCGCTGGAGCGCAGAGCGGAGATTTCCCAAGAGGAAGTCCTGCGGGTTGATCTAACAGCGCCGCAAAATCATCTAACCGAATCCGTCCTTGGGCAGCGTGAACTGCTCCCCCTGTGAGCAACCGAACCATTTTATAGAGGAAACCGTCTCCTGAATAAGTGATGCGATAGCCGTCCTCCAAAGTGGCGAGATCTGCCGAGTGGATTGTGCGGCACCAGTCGATATCGGGCGTTTCATTTCCGCGATAGGCGGCGAAGGCGTGGAAATCATGCCGTCCGAGATAAATCGAGAGCGCCTCCCGCAGCACGCCGGCATCGAGCTGCCGTGGGAGATGCCATGCGGTTCCTGCCTTGAGTGGTGGCATCACGGGATCGGTGCAGAGGTCAAAATGGTAGATTTTCCCGATGGCGGAAAAGCGGCTGTGGAAATCGGGAGCGACTTCTTCGCAAGCCATGATGCGGATGGTGGCGGGAAGTTTACAATTGAGAGCGGGCACCCAGTTGTAGGGATTCATCGTCGTCTCCTCGGGAGCGTCAAAATGGGCGATCTGTGCTAGGGCGTGGACTCCGGTGTCCGTGCGGCCAGAGCCGTGAAGGCGCAGCGGCTGCTTTGCGACTTCCTCGATCGCCTTTTGAATGATGTCCTGCACGGTGTTCCCACATGCCTGAGATTGCCAACCGTTGTAAGGACGTGTCGTAAGCAATGGTGAGTTTCAGGCGCATCGGGAGAATTTGGGAATCGGGAGATTGGTGAAATGAGTTGCCGCTGGCTGGGAGCTGCTTTAAATCGGGAGAAATTTTCCGGCTGTGTTAGATAAAATTGTTCTTGCTCTATTTCTCCTTGGTTGGTCTGTGCTGGGGCTGTGGATGTTGGTCAAATACGAGAGACTTTTCGGCCATCACCCGGATGATCCCGCCGAGTCATCTGGCGCACGGATGCTAAATGTGACGCAGGTTTTCTCCGTGTGGTTCGGCTTCTTTGCAATGGCATTTTATTTCCTGATCCGGTGAGGAGATTGCACGGCATTTCGTGGCCGGGAAACTGGGAGAGTAGCGGGCTGCTGGCAACAGGAAAGTAGCTAGCGGGAAATGGGAGATTTTAGCGGGAAATGGGATTTCTGAAAATGGCGAGGTGCCGATCCACAGATTTCCCGGGAGCGTCGGCCAGCGGGCGGGAGCGGAGATGGCGGATATTCCACAGTATTTCTGCGTGGCGGGTCTGTAGCGCCGCGGTCAGGAGCTGGTGCTCCCGATCAAAGTAGGAAGTGCACGCCAGCAAGCCACCGGGAGAAAGCGCCGCCAGCGCATTTCCCAATAAACGGTCCCAGGCTGCGGGATCGTGCCAGTAGTTTTGGTGGCGGATGAAAATGAAATCGAAGGGCGGGAGCTCTTTCATCTGGCCGATCGCAGCTGCGTCACCACAGCGGAAATCGACGATCCCTCCCGGGAGCTGCCAGCGTTTTCTCGCCTCGGCGATCGCGTCTGGCCGCAAGTCGATGCCTAGATAATAGGCGATCCTCCCGGGAGCCAGCGCCGCCGCCAGCGCTCCCGATTCATCCGCCCGGCCGCAGGCTAGATTTAAAACATGCATCTCCCGATTCGTCGGGAAATCGATGGCTGCCAGCGCCTCCCGCACCAGATCCCGCAGCCGCAATACATCATCAGCAGTTCCTGGATATTGAAATGGCAGCCGCTGGATCATGGAGGCACCGGGCTAAGATAGATGCTTGCCACTTTTCAAGGCGCTTTTACCAGTTTCAGTCTGACGAAGCTGCTAGGCACTGGGCCTTGTGGGATCAATCTGGCGGTGACCGTTTCAGTGCCGTCCAGATTCGAAATAGGGCTGCCAATGAATGACGTATTCAGTCCTTCAGTCGTCCAATCGATGAGATTTTCGCTATAGTCGATCAGGTAGCTGATGCCATTTCCCGTGCGCCAACGGCGGAATGTGAGGTCAAAGTACTGGATCCCGCTGACTGGATCCGTGGCTGTGGTCACGGCCACTGGAGCTCTGGATGCAGCGCTGTTAGGCGCGGTGCCGAAGGCGAATTCTTCCAAAGTGCTTTGCCCATCGCCATCTAGGTCCGCGCTGTTTCCCCAATGAGTGGCCTCCTTAGCCGGATCATTCAAATCTGCGCCAAAGTAGAACTGCCGCCATGAGGCGAAAGGCAATGGTGAATTGGTAGGCGGTTGGAGAATATTCAGTTCGTGGATGGACCACCAGCTCGCTGCGCTGCTCCCAGTTTGCTCGATCTGGACGTATTGATAGGTGACTGGTGCTGGTAAAAAGATGTTAGTCACGGCTCCATCTCCCGCTCCGCTAGCGATGTTAGTGTAGGTCGTGCCGTTATCAGAGCCCCGGACAATATAGCCACGCGGGAAATCATTCGGGTTCGCCGTGCTATCGATCACTAGCCTTTGGAAAAGACGCCGTTGCCCCATGTTGATGGTGAAGGTCTGGCCTGGAACCTGGGGCGTTCTCGTCGCCCAGCGAGTGCTGGGATTCCCATCGATCGCGCTTGGTAAATTGCTGGTTCCAGTTTGGACGTTGTTGACGGAGCTGCTTAGTGCCCAAGTGCTGCGATTGATCGGGATTTCCTCAGTCACGATGATTGGCAGCTGCACGCTGGTAAGTTTCCCCTCATTATCCGCGATGGTTGCCGTGAGAATGCGATTTCCGGCTGGTAAAGTTCCCAATGTGGATAAATCCCACTGGTAGGGTGCTACGGCGTCGCGGGAAACGAGAACTCCGTCCAAGAAAAGGTCGACGTAGCTCACGGTCCCATCTGGATCTTTCGCCGAAAAACTGACGATAGGAGGAATGCTGGCAGGGATCCCGCCGCTAAAGACGGTGGTGAAATGTCCACGTGGCGCGTAATTATCTGTGGCAGTGTTGAAATCCGGCTTGCCAGCCAACCAGTTGAAAAGATTCCGCGCGTAGAACTCATTTTGCATTTCATTGATGCCAGTTCCCGCTCCGTTCAGATTGAAAAAAGTGTTTCGGTCAAAGTGCGCCGCGATGCGGCCACTGCCCAATGTGGCGATGACTAGCGAGGCATCATTCGCATTAGCCACCCTTGCGCTGCCTTGGAATGGAGCTGTTGTGGTATTGTTGTTTAGCCTAATGTTTTGTCCCGCTGGTATGCCGGAAAGAATGGTGCTGACCACGCCTGATGGCGGAGCGTTGCGGGTAATCGGAGAAACGCCCTCGCCGCCGAAAGAATCCACCCCGTTGAAAATAGGATGCGTCGGAACGACAAAATTAGTCGTGCGATTGATCGCGTAAAATCCAAGATCCTGATTCATCGTCAGCCCGAATAAGTTTAGAAATTGCTGGTCGCTATCGGCTGCGCTTCTCCAATTTTGGCCGAAATTCGCGTCCGAGAGGAAAAGCGCTGCACCGCCACCCGTAATGTATGTCCTAAAGGCATTGATTTGCGCGGTGGTGTAGGTCGCATTATTCGATCCAAACACAATGACCTGATAGTCGCTCAAATTAAGCGTATCTAGGGGAACCGGTGTGGGAGTAAGAAAAGGAGTCGTCGCCGCGACAGGGTTTTCTGACATTTCTTCTGAGACGAATCCCTCTGCGGCCAGCGCCGAATTCAGCTCTCCCCAGCTATGATTTCCGCTAAAGGCAGCGTAGTTTAAAATACTGGCACTTTGCTCGTCAGATCTCCCTTCCAAAAAGCCGACCGTTCCAGATCCGCCACGAATGAAAAGGATTTTAGGAGCAGCTTGTGCATGGGTATCCATGATGAAGCTGCCGAGCAAAAATGTCGTGATGAGAGTGTGGGAAAAAGACTTTTTCATAATTTTGTAAATTTCAGGAAGGTGCAGGTAAAAAGGCAATTCGCAAGGGATATGTGGTTTCTATTTCTTCATCCCTTCACCAAGGTCATGACGCATTCTAGGTGCCGAGTGTGTGGAAATAAATCGAACGGTTGCACGTCTTCTAGCTGGTATCCGCCTGCGCTTAGCTGTTTCAGATCGCGGACTTGAGTGGCTGGATCGCAGGAAACGTAAACGACGCGGGAGGGAGAATATTTCACCAATTGATCAAGAAATTCCGGCGTGCAGCCTTTACGCGGCGGATCGATGACGACGGCGGTTTCTGCGGCGGGAAAGCTGATTTCATCAAAGATCGCCTCTGCCGATGCGGTGAGAAATTTTGCATTGGTGATGTGATTTGCCGCAGCATTTTTCCGCGCCCATTCGCAGGAGGTTTCGGAGACCTCCACGCCAGCAACTTGCTCGAAGTTTTTTGCCAACGTTAGAGAAAATAATCCCGAGCCGCAGTAAGCATCGACTAAGAATTTTGCTCTTCCCGCTGCCGCTTGTTTCGCGACGTAGCTAGTGAAAGCTGGGAGAATGAAAGGGTTATTTTGAAAAAAATCTCCCGCTAAAAACTGGAAAGTTAGCTCTCCCACGTGCTCGGTAGCCACGGCGCGGAAATCTCGCTCCACTCGGTTTTCTGTAGCCCGCAGCAGCACGGTGGCTCCGCGCTTGAAAGTGTGTGCGTTAGCTCGCAGATCCTCCCGAATCGCCGGGAGCTCCCGATTGATCGTGTCCATCGCGATCGGACATTGCGGCACATCAATGAGTTGGGAGCGACGCCCAAAAGCGAGAAACCCGATCGGTCCCAAATCCCCGTCCTTGGCCTTTTCAAAATGCGGCGTGATTTTCGAGCGGTAATTCCACGTTTGCTCGGAGGAAAGACAATCATTCACCGGGAAAGTGATCCCCGCCATGTGCTTCATCAGCTCTCCCACTTGGCGCGTTTTCCATGCCAGCTGCTTGTCGTAGGAAAGATGCTGATACTGGCAGCCGCCGCATTCGCCAAAAAGCGGGCAACCGGGAGAAATCCGATCGGGAGAAGGCGTGATGACTTCTATCAAATCCGCATGGGAGCAATTTTTTATCATTCCGGAAAACCCGTGCCTTCACCGTTTCTCCCGGCAGCGAAAACGGGACAAAGACCACCCAACCATCGATTCTCCCGACGCCAGATCCCAAATTCGTCAGCGCGTCGATCGTGATTTCGATTTCTTGGTGATACTCAAACGGAGTCGGAACAAATTTTTTCGGCGGACGCGGTGACATGGCAGGCGGGAGAATTGGGAGTTCCCACCGATCACGCAATTCAATAGGACATGAATCACATAAATTTCAGCCAAGAATTCAAAGATCCTGCTCGGCACTTACGATTACGATCACTCGATGACACAAACTTCCTCGGACAGAGAAACACCTACATCTCCTTTGATTGCGACTCTTCGTCAAACGGAGGAGACTCATCGAAAAAATCTAGCTGCTGATTTTTCTGTGGATCAAGAAACCGAACCCCCACGCCCAACAACCTAACAGATCTTTGGTTTCCGCGTTTCCATGCATCGACTAACAGCTCTTCAAAAATCGCGGGCTCGATGATATGCCCCGCTCTTTCTGCTGTCGTCCGCTCAAAGTCGGCAAATTTTAATTTCACCACTAAAGAGCGGATCACACGCTCTGCATGAGATCTCCCGATATCTTCAACTAACTCTTTGATCATTTTCCGCATCGGTGGAACCAAGTCGGCCACATCCTGGATGTTTTCAGAAAACGTTGTCTCACTGCTCACTGACTTACGAATGCGATGCGCTGTGACCGGACGATCATCGATCCCGCGACTCAAGCTCCACAGCTCAATCCCCCATTTCCCGAAGCGCTTCACTAGCTCGATTTGGTCGAACGCTTGCAAATCACCGCATGTCTCCACGCCCATCGAGCTAAGCTTTTCTCGCATCTTTTTTCCTACTCCCCACAACCTCCCAACGGGTAAGGCCGAGATAAAGGCGGGAATTTCCTCCTCCGTGATTTCCTTTTGCCCATTCGGCTTGTGCCAGTCAGAAGCGATTTTTGCGATCAATTTGTTCGACGAAATTCCAGCCGAAGCGGTTAGCCCGGTCTCTTCAAAAATCTGTGCTCGGATTTCTCGAGCAATCACCGCTCCACCGCTTTTTAAATAGGAAACATCGAGATAGGCCTCATCCAACGAAAGCGGTTCTATCAGCTCTGTAAAACGCCCAAAAATCGCCCGAATCTGTGAACTCACCGCTTGATACAAATCAAATTGGATGGGCACCAATACGAGATGCGGACAAAGCTCCAAGGCCTTAAAAACCGGCATCGCCGAACGACAACCATATTTCCGCGCCTCGTAGTTCGCCGTGGTCAGAACACCGCGCCGATCACTTCCGGCCACGCCAACAGGCTTGCCACGCAATGAAGGATTTTCCCGTTCCTCCACCGCAGCATAGAAGCAATCCATATCAATGTGAATGATCTTTCTCAAAGCTCGTACAGCCGTTCAGCAGCCAAGTTTAATCGCTGTAGAATCTATCAAACAGCCAATTTCAGCAGCGCATCAAAGTGTTTATCACGGTGCAACAACCCGGCCCCGTGACGCTTGGCACAAGCGACTATCATCACATCGGCCAAAGGGCAATTTACGCCTTTTGCTTTTGCTGCAGTTCTCAGGATGAATGTCGCATCCCAGCTCGCCTCATCCATATCAATCCAGCCACAGGACTGACGGATGATTTTAAGGGCTTCTTGCTCGCGCTTGCCTCTCATTCCACTCATCAGTTCTGCCCATACAACCGGGCACAATAGTGCCGTCCCGGATTTGAGTGCGGCCGAGACACCGGGTTGCCTATTTCCTCCCTCACGCAAGAAATCGATCCATGAAGAACTATCGATCAGAACTTTCATGGCTTCATTCCCCAGCGTTTTGCCATACGCTCTTCATAATCCATATCCGCAGCTTCGATTTCATCATTCGTGAGTAAGTCAGGAAAAGTGCCTGCCATTTTCAAAAGAACCTCGACCTTCTGTAATCGATTAAATTCATTCAAGGCCGCTACCACCGCTTCTCGCTTGGTTTTAGCTCCGGTAAAACGGATGGCATCCGCTAAGGCATCTTCTGGAATATCGATGGTAGTTTTCATGGATTCAAAATATTCGAATCCTAGATTCCATCAACCTCGAAATTTTGAAGCTTTTTTCGGCTCAGATTTTAGAAAGAACTCAAATCATAGAAATCCACTATTCTCTGTGAGCTTTCGAGAAAACAGGGTTCACAAAGAAAAAAATCATGCTAGCCTCCGTAAACCAAAACTCATGAATATGATTTCTACCCCCGATCTTATCGATGCTTTGCAAAGCCCTACACCGGCGGTGTTGCTGCATGTATTGCCGCAGGAATCATGGGAAGCTCAACATATCCCGACCAGTCGATGCTTCTGTGTTTATGAGACCAGTTTCCTTGCCAATGTCGTGGCGTCATATCCAGACGCTGCGACGGATATCGTCGTCTATGGAATGGGATTGCCAATGCTGGAATCTTCTGTCGCTGCTGAAAAACTCAGAGCGGCTGGCTATTTAAACGTTAGGAACTACCGTGATGGCATCACCGGATGGATGCAGGAAAATTTGCCCGTCAATGGCACTGCACTCATTGCTGACACTCCTCCCATCGAGGGAACATGGCAGATAGACACAGATCAAAGCATCATCCGCTGGACTGGCAGAAACTTGTTCAATTTCCATCATGGCACGCTGAAGCTAAGTGGTGGCTATTTCATGATTGGGGACAATGCTCTCACTCAGAGTTCTTTCACCATCGATATGACTAGCATCACCTGTGACGATATTCTGGATCAGGCCACAAACCAAATGCTGCTGAACCACTTGATGAATTCGGACTTTTTTGCCGCAGATCAATTCCCAGAAGCCATATTCACGGCGATATCGATCACCGCGATCCCACAGGAAAATCCGGGAATTCCCAACTACAGAGTGGTAGGTGATCTATCGATGCGTGGCGTCACGCAACCGATTGCCTTCCCTGCGTTGATCGCACTAAGTGATGAGGGAACTCTCACTGCCCAAGCACAGATCGAAATCGACAGGACTCATTGGGGCGTCAATTATGGTTCCGGTCGGCTTTTTTCTTGGCTGGATAAACACGTCGTGAACGACCACGTCGCAATCCATTTGAAAATTGTCGCGAGAAGAACGGTTTAAAATTCTCAAGCCAGTTCCAACGTTTCGTGGCTCACTCCACGCAACTCGAAGATTTTTAACAGCACTTCTTCGATTAAATTGTTAGGACAAGAAGCCCCCGCCGTGATGCCGAAAGTCACCGCGCGTTCCTCCGAAAATAATCGAGAATAGTCCGAGGTCTTCGTCTCCCGCTGATGTAAGTCGTAATGAACAATTTCTTCTAACGATTTGATACAAGATGCATCACGAATAAAAAATGTAGGGAGTTCTGGCTCCGCGATTTCTACGAGATGCGCCGTATTTGAACTATTATAACCACCAACTACCAACAACAAATCCATCGGTTTGCGCAGCATTTCAAAAAGCGCATCCTGCCGTTCCTGCGTCGCACCACAAATGGTATCAAACATTTTGAAGGAAACTTCACTACCATCCCGATCAATGGTTGCCTTACGAATGCGCCGTTGAATTTCCTCTGTCTCGCTTTTCAACATCGTTGTTTGATTCGCCACGCCGACTTTTTCCAGATGTAGTTCTGGATCAAATCCATTGGAAAAAGCTCCTTTAAAGCGTGTCAGAAACTCCACTTTATCGCCGCCGTGGCGCATGTAGTGGCAGACGTAATCCACATCTGCTAGAGTTAAAACAATTAGGTAATGCCCATCACCTGCTTCGCCTAATGCACGCGACGCAGTTGCCTGGGTTTCTTCATGATTCGATTTACCATGAATGATCGATGTAAAGCCATCCTTCGCATAACCTCGCACCCGGCGCCAAACTTTCATCACATCACCGCAAGTCGTGTCCACTAAGTAGCAGCCCCGCTCTTCGACTTTATTCATGAATTTCGTCGGTGAGCCAAACGCCGGAACAATCACCACATCATCTTCAGTGAGATCATCGTAACTCGCATCCATTTCCTGCCATGGCAGGGATACGATTCCCATTTCCCGCAGATGATGATTCACATCCGGATTATGAATAATTTCACCGATCAAAAAGATCCGGTTCTCTGGAAAAACCCGGCGCGATGCATACGCAAGATCGATCGCCCGCTCTACGCCGTAACAAAAGCCAAATTGCTCAGCCAACAAAACCGTCGTATTTCCTACCGAAATTTTTCCACCACGATCTCTCAATTTTTCCACAATCATCGAGTGAAAGTGCACGGCGACTTCCGCAGTCACACGCTCCATCACATCCGGACGGCGTAAATTCACGCGGGCTTTCTTCGTTTGAGTCGGAGTTTCGCTCATCAAGAAAAGGGTAATCCGCCAATTGCGCACGGCGAGTTGAATTTTTCCTATTAGAAAC
Organism: Akkermansiaceae bacterium; assembly: GCA_012032235.1. Taxonomy (GTDB): domain Bacteria; phylum Verrucomicrobiota; class Verrucomicrobiia; order Verrucomicrobiales; family Akkermansiaceae; genus Luteolibacter. The sequence goes on from JAAURL010000017.1 coordinate 10,057, forward strand.
TCTACCGGATCATTCGCTGCAAATGGCTATTGCGGCATCAAGTTCCCCCAAGGCTTATCTCCCATTTGCGAAATAATGAAGGCTTTTTGCCATGAAGCACCTTCCTGGAAATCTAGCCCATTCCAGCCTTCACTGGCTTCACTGCTGCACTTCCAGTTACCATCGGAGATGATATTCAGCCTTTCTCCCTCTTTCAGAGTGATGCTTAAACGCAGCGCCATTCCTGCAGAGGCATGCCGATTGGTACATTCCAACGCGATCACGTTTCTGCCTCCAGGCTTCAGATTGGCAGTTACATCATAGGAAGGTGGATTCGCCCAGTCGGTTGACTTCCCGATGTCTTTGCCATTTAGGAAAAGGCGCTGCTCATCATCACAAGCAACCGTGATGATTGCATTTAAAATGTTAGAAGGAAGTTGTATTTCACGGCGAAAAAAAACCTTCTCATCTTTTTGTGGATTCTGGTTACTCCATAACCAAGCCACGGTTTGTGATTCCTGTGTCTTTGTTTTCTCATTTTGCTCAATGAGTAAATCCTTAAACTCGACTCTCGTGGCCGCTCCGTGGTTCAGCTGCAATGCAATGACACCTCTGCTCGAGAAATTTTTTAAACTTTCATCTCTCACATCCACTACTAACTGATCATTGATGAAATGATGAAGCTGCCTGCCCTTTGCCACGATGCGGTAGGCATTCCAATTTGAGAGATCCACTTGATTCGTTTTCAGAACATTGGTGATTTCAGGCGCATCACGAAATTTCACTTGTTTCCCGTTTTCACAAATCACTCCGCGGCCCTGTGATTCATAAAGCATTCCTTGGCTGATCGGTTGCGGATTGATGTCCAACTGGTAGCCACCCACTTTCCAGCTGACAGCATCGATCACACAACTGCGATACTGAACCCCTGAGTTGTTAGATCCTGTGATACGCGCCTGAAATTTCAGTTCAAAATCCTCCGGCTTTCCGCCCTTCCAAATGAGGAAAGAAGGAGCTTCGGTCTTTCTTGTTTCCGTATCCGTTTCTCCGATAATCACCCCATTTTCCACCCGCCACAACCGCGGATCGCCTGACCACTCAGTCAAATCCTGACCATTAAAAACAGGTGTCCATTCCGCCTTAGCAACTAAAACTAAAGTGAACAAACTGAGAAAAAGACAAAAGAATCGCATGATAGACCGAGGAATACGTTCCACCCGAATTTACTTTATCAAGTTTCTCTAAACCAACGTTTCTGCGCCCAAAAAACGTGAAATTTTCAATGGTAATACGGCCTCAGCATCCAATAACAAATTGGCCCAGTGATGGCGACGTAGAGCCAGAGCGGAAAAACCCAGCGGGCTAGCTTGCGGTGGGCAGCGAAACGATTCGTCCAACCTGCGATGAAAGTGAAAAGGATGAATGGCAAACTCACTCCTGCCAAGATGATGTGGCTGATCAGGAAAATCAAATATGTCGGACGCGATCCAGCCACTGCGGCACGTTCAGCGGCTTCGAGCTTTCCATTAAAATTCGCATCTCCATAAAGAACCTCCGCGGAAGTAAAATGATAGGAAACATAGCTGAGCAAAAATAAAACGGATAGCCCCATCGCGCCGAGCATCAACTTGCGATGCAGCGTTATGTTTCCTTTTTTCACAGCAACTAAAGCCGCCACTAAAACAAACGCGGCACACGCATTTACCCCGGCATGAAAAGCGGGCAAAAAGGAAAGAGAAACGTCAGGCGGTAACTGAATGCGCAGCTCCGGACGGCGCATTAGCCCCACTAAAATCAGCACCACCGCCGTGATGATCCAGGCTCCAATTCCTAACTTTTTAGAAAGCGCTTCCTGCGGAGCACGAGAAAGCCATTGGTTACGATCCCCATTCATTCTTTGATCGAAAGTTACTTCTTTTCCAGCTCCTCGCGAATCCGGGCAAATAGCTCATCTTTGAGCCTTTGATAAAGATGAGGATCCAGTTTTTTCCCTTGTTCAGAACGCGCATCCGCCAGAGGCCATTTCCCGATGACTTTGAAATCCCGATTTACCAAGATGAAGCCGAGATCGTGCGCATACTTCCCATTACTTTCGATATCGACCGGGTCGGTCCGCTCACGAATTCCGAAAAATTTCAGCTCCTGTTCGAGGTATTGGTGGGTTGCTTTTTCATCTCCCGCATTGAGGAACCACCAGTTTTTTACATCTGCTCCCAGCGCCTGTGCGTAATCCGCTAACTTCTCCTGCTTATCGTTTTCTGGATCTACGGAAATGCAAGTGATGTGAAAATCTGGATGGCTTTTGAACTCATCGTAAATCTTTCTTAGCTCCTCTCCATTCCTAACCGCACAGTGTGGGCAGATCGCAAAGAACTCCGCAACGATCCAGACTTTCCCACGTAGATCAGACAATTTCACGGCTTGGTTCGCTTGATTGACCGCGGATAAATCTTTCCCGATTTCAAACCACTGCTGTGCCGTTTCCTTGCCAGCATTCACCATGACTGGCGGTTCTTGATGGTTTTTATTCAGTCCACCACGCAACCACATCGAGAGACAAACAATGCCTATCGAAAGAGCAGCGACACCTGTGTAAAATAAAGCGATGGTTGTGTTGCGTTTCATTACGGTTTGAAAGGTTCCTCCAGTAGTTTATCGATGGTGGCATTGAGTAAAAATTCGAGCTCTTGAGCATTGTTACGCTCTGTTCCAGTCTTCGCGCCTTTCGCATCCCAGCTGGCGGCTTGCGCGAAATCAAACGTCGCTACGAAAGGCGGACCACCGCGCTTTTGCGGCACGACTGCGCGGCGAATGTGGCCGTTCTTATCAATCAATACGATCGACGAATCGTAGTCCCATTTCCCTGATATCTCGTTAGGATAGATGTTTTGCTTTCAGCTCGTTTTTGATGAATTTATGAAGCGTTTTTGGCTCGTTGCTCCCCAGCCACCATTGAGGTAGCTTGATGTCTCGGGCAGTCGCGGCCTCGCTCAGTGTTGCTGCTAATTTTTCCGAAGGAATCGGATCAACGACTAGGGAAATGAGGTGAAAATTCTCCGTTGCAGCGCGGCTTTCAGCTAGGCGCTTCATCACCGCGTGACTGAGATCCGCCGCTTGTGGATCGCGCAAGCTCGTGACATTTACCGCGATGACTTTTCCTCGCAAATGCACGATTTCCGCTTCTTTCCCGTCTTGCCGCAGCATTCGTAAATCACGCTCTGGTGTGATGCGGTAGACCATCGCCGGGCGATCATCTTGTGATTTACTGGACGACCATTTCCCGTATGCAGCCAAGACCAACCAGCCACCAACCACCATGATTCCCACAAGAATCAGAGCGGTATTATGAAGCTTTTTAGGATCGCGGATCGCTGGTTCTAGACTGGGATCGGGTAAGCGCATGTGCGGCGGAGATTAAACGAGAGAAACGGTGAGGCAAGCGAAGTGGATTATTTTTTCCCCACTTTGATCTCGAACATCTGCGGCCAGTATTTTCCGGTGACGAGGAGGTTCCCTGTCGAGGAATCGTGGGCGATCCCATTTAGCACTTCCGCTTTGTGGGGGGCGGTGAGCTGCTGGCGCAGCCCGGCAAGATCAAGCCAGCCGGTGACATGGCCATCTGTGGGAGAGATTCGGGCGATCTTATCTGTTAGGTAAACGTTGGCGTAAATCTGACCATCGATCCACTCGAGCTCATTGAGCTTTTCGACAGACCGCTTCCCGTCTTTGACCTCCAGCGTTTTGGTAATCGAGAAATCCACGGGATTGATGAACTTCAGCTCGCTGCTGCCGTTGCTCATGATGAGTTGCTTCCCATCGGTCGTGAGCCCCCACCCTTCTCCTTCATACGGGTGATTTCGGATCGGTTTAAAGGTGTCTAACTCATAAACATAAGCCGTTTTCTCCTTCCACGTGAGCACCCACATTTCCTGACCGATAATTGCGAGACCTTCGCCGAAAACGTTTTTAGCCATGGGACGTTTGCGGATGACTTTCCCGGTGCTGGCTTCCAGTTCGCGCAATGTGGATTCACCGTACTGGCCGGTGCTTTCAAAGAGGCGGTTATTCCCTAGCAATTGGAGACCTTGCGTGTAGGCATCTGCTTCATGATGCCGCACGGAAACGACTTGATAGGTCAGCTGGTCCGGTTGGGATTTCTGGCAGCCGGTGAATACCGATGCCGCGAGCAACAAGAGAAAAAAACGTGTCATGATTTTACAGATTAAGAGCGCGAAAATGATGCCAACACTGGAGGAAACCGGGAGCGAAATCCGCAGGGCGAGAGCGGATCCACGCGGTGAGCTCAGCGAGAGGAAACCACATTGCAGCATCCACTTCCGCAGCAGGGAAACGCAAGTTTCCATCGTAACGGACGCGATATAGCCGAACATGCTCCCAGCCAGTTTCCGCGCCGGGAGCGATGCGGGAAATTTCTTCGGGAGCGACTTCTGTGGTGATTCCCATTTCCTCGCTCAGCTCCCTAACAGCTGCCGCCTCGTAGGATTCTCCAGAATCGATATGGCCGGAAACACTGGAATCCCAGAGACCAGGGCACGAGTCTTTGAGCAAAGAGCGTTTTGCAAAGGAGATCTCCACGTTTATTAAAAGCAAAAACGTGCACAGCGCGGTGGATGAGCTTTTCGCGTGGACTTCCTGGCGCGTCGCGGTCCCGGTGACGTTGTCTGCGGCATCGACGATATCGAAAATTTCTCCCGATTTCTGAGGCACATCTTTGAGCGGATGTGGATCGAAGGAGCGCGTGAGATCTACCCACTGTGCGAGAGTCAGCTCCTCGCCACGGACCGTGGTAGAAACGCCTAACTCGGCCGTGACATTTTCCCAGCTCTCACAATCGGGAAGTTGCTTTTTCAACTGCTTCCTGCGCTGCGCAAAACCACGGCGAATCAACTCATCGAAAAGCCGATAGTCAAACGTCGGCAAACCACTGACGCGAGGAGTCAGGACTGCAACGCTGGAATCGATCTTTGGCTGTGGGTAAAATGCATCCGGCGGCACGGTGCGCAGCGGCTTCACCTCCCAGTTCACCTGAGTCCGCAGCGATAAAATCCCGTAGTCCTTCGTGCCGGGCTGTGCGGCTAGTCGATCAATCACTTCCTTTTGCAGCATGATCACAGCCCGCTCGAACGGGTGCGGACGACTGAGTAAATTTTTCATGATCGCTCCGCCACAAGAATAAGGAAGATTTCCCAAAAATTTCAGCGGGCGATGTTTAAAAAGCGAGCGGCCATCGAATTTTGCTCCGTCGGCATGGTGCACTTCCACGCTAGGCTCGTCCTTGAAACGCTTGCCAAGAGCTGCGGCTAGGCGCGCGTCGAACTCGATGAGGATCACACGCCTCACATTTCCGACCAAATGCTCCGTCAAAGAACCCGCACCGGGACCAACTTCCACGACGGCGTCATCGGGAGAAATTTCTAACTGCGCAACGATCCAGCGCGACATGTTCGGATCGATCAGGAAATTCTGCCCCAGCTGCTTACTGGGTAAAACTCCCGTTTGATCCAGCACTTCTCGAATTTCTCGTCCCGTCATCTCCGCCCTTCATGCAGCATGGCCGGAGCACGTGCAACCCAAACGAGAAGTTCTTTCGGCCTCTATTCTCCCTCCTTTAAAAAGTTACTCGACAGACCAGCCCCTGCGGTTGTCCAGCCGCGCTTTGTTCGCCTTTGGATGTGCTGTGGTCGTGCTCACAGATACTCGTGGGTGCGTCGTCATGCTGCAAACCAATCATCAAAGTGCTGCCTCTGAGCCGCAACGGAAGCGGGAATTACATCATGCGCCGAGTCGAAAATACCGACTAAGTCCTCTCGTGTTGGTTTGCAACCCTTGGTGAGTCTGTAAGCCTTCATCCCTGCACTCATGTCCCGAGACATACCCGAAGGGTAAACGTTCAAGCTAGCTCCGTAACAAAACAGCAAAATACCGACCTCCTCAAGCTCCAGTTTAACTCGGCATAGAGCCTCGAAATAGTCTGTGGCTGATGCCTCGTATCGGTGGCCTCGAAAGGTAAGCACCAGATGGCAGAGGCCATCCAAAGGAACAGTTTCCACCAGACACTGTTCGTCATCCACGCTACCTATAATGAACACTATGTGTTGCGACATGCTGACTAAATGCGTGTTGGTTTGGGCGAACGATGAGCGCATGCACCACTACCAGCGGCGACGCGCGTCGATCACAGGGTGATGGTTGTAATTGCGAAAAGTCATCTCAACAGAACGGCTACTAGAGGTTATCATGTCACATCTTCTTATGCCTTGGTTTTTATGTGCTCGCGGTTTGCTTTGATGAACTCGAAAAGGCGTCCTTCGATGCTCTCGGTCTGCTTAAAAAATTCGGAATCAAGAGCATCCAAGCTCTCAGAAATCTCGTCCTTCCTAGCCTCGATGGCTTCCTCAATCGCCGCTTCTGTCAGGGCTACCTCATTTTGGTACCAATCAAGGCTTGTACGAAACGATCGTTTGAATTAAAGAGGCCGGATGGCCCACAAGAAGACTCGCAATGAGCAATACGCCGGGGGATTTCCTTCTGGCATGGAAGCGTTCAAAACTCTCACCGATCCCCGCAATGGAAGATCCAAACGACACTATTTCGGAGAGGTTCTCTTCATCGCGTTGGCCGCCATGACCTGCGGCCTAGAAGGCTTTGATGATTTCGAGCGTTTCGCCAAGCTCAAGGAAGGCTGGCTGCGCAAACACCTCAAGCTGCCTAACGGCACGCCGAGTGACGATACCTTTCGGCGAATCTTCACGCTCCTTGATCCAAAAGGCTTCGTCGAATGCTTCATCGCTCACGTCACCACCCTTCGCCCCGAGCTGGCTGGCGAGCTCATCGCCATTGATGGGAAAACCGTGCGCCATAGCTTCAAGGATGGCGATCCTGATAACAGCATCCATCTCATCAGTGCCTGGGCCAGCGGCAGCGGGCTCTCGCTCGGCCAACTGTTAGTCGATGGCAAGAGCAACGAAATCACCGCCGTGCCGAAACTCCTGCGCCAGATCGAAGTCAAAGGAGCCACGGTCAGCCTCGACGCCATGGGCTGCCAGAAAAAGATTGCGCAAGAGATCCACTTCGCTGGAGCCGACTACCTGTTAGCCCTCAAGGGTAACCACGGCACCCTGCACGCAGAGGTCATGGCTCTCTTCAAAGATCGCGCCGCCTTGGAATACGGTTGCGGCCAGGGTCGTGTCGTCGCGGAGTATCAGAGCGGAGCGGAAAAAGGCCACGGCCGCATCGAACAACGCTCAATCAAAGTCACCGACTATCTCGACTGGTTTGCACCCGACGAGCGCAAGCACTGGCTTGGGTTGCGAAGCGTGGTGGAAGTGACCAGCACCCGGGAGCTCAACAACGGCAGCAAGAGCACTGAAAAACGCTACTTCCTGACCAGCCACGCTCCCGACGCGCAGAAGCTTCTCGATCTGGTGCGGCGTCACTGGGGCATCGAGAACCGCTGCCATTGGGTTCTGGATGTGACCTTCCATGAAGACCAATGCCGGGCACGCATGGGTCATGCAGCCCAGAACCTCGCACTGCTGCGCAAACTCACCCTCAATCTCCTTAGGGCAGACCAATCCGTCAAAGACACCATCCGCGGCAAAAGAATCAGAGCCGCGCTTTGCGAAAGGACCCTCGAGACCTTCCTGAAAGTCAACGATTCAAAATGAGGTAGCCCTGACGCCTATATAGCCAAGTAAAATACGAACCTAATCCCACCAACAAGGTGACTGAAGGAATAAGTATCTCAAATGAGGATAGATCCTGAAACAGCGCGAAAATCGTTGCGGCACATGCAACCCATACTGCCAAAGCGATAATCAGGCTCGGGCGAATTGCTGAAGAGTCTACTTTGGATCTCTGGCGATTGGGACAGAGGGCGATGGGTCATATGATTAATTTTGAAACCAACGATAGAGTGGTGACACCGGCGAAGGGAAGCCCGAATTCAAATTGCGGCGTTATCGCCGGTTGTCCACCCACGGCTTGTTAGTCCTCTTTTGCTTCAATGAGGCCATATTCTCGCGCGAGACTGATTTCATCAGAATAGTGTGTGTAGAAAAAAGTATCCTTTTTTATGAGTCTTTTATCGCAGAATGGACACGCTCCTTCATTGGATCGATCTACAGCATTACAATCTTCACAGTAGTAATAATCGTAGAATATCCGCTCTTGAATAATGAGCATGAGTAAAAACATTAAACCTAGGGCAACGAAAACGACTAGAACAACCATCAGTCCAAGGATGATCTCCCGTTCTGTATATCGGTCCTGAAAAACATCCTCAAGAATACGAATGACCGGTCCGCCTTTTGTAACCAGAAGCAGAGCTGCAATCCCAATACAAACAAGAGCCAAAATCGGATAAAACTTGAGCGATGACATCGTTCGCATCCTTCTCACCCGATTCTCTACAAGGTGCTGCAAGTGAGTCGTTGAGATTCTCGCGTGCATCTAAATTCAAATTAGCGGATCCATTAATTTTCTTGGACTAACAACTAGCTTCTCAGATTTCAATTTCTCCCTCAAACACGAAGTCTGCCGGGCCAGTGAGAGTGACGTTCTTGAATGTCTGATCTCCAGTTTTCTCGAAACCAATTTCTAACGTATCGCCACCTTCGACGTCGACTTTGATTGGGCTGGGAGCTCCCGTCAAAAGATGATGCACCAATGCAGAGGCGACCATGCCTGTGCCGCAAGCGAGTGTTTCATCTTCCACGCCGCGTTCGTAAGTGCGTATGGAAATGTGACCCGGTGCTAAGACTGCGGCGAAATTCGCATTCGTTCCCGCTGGCGCAAATGCTGCGTGATTACGGATTTCGGAGCCGTTGGTATAAACGTCAAATTCATCTAGTGCTTGCGCGTCCTTCAGGAAAGTCACGGCGTGTGGCACACCCGTATTCATGAAATGGACCGCTGAGCTTAGATCACGAAGTTTCACTTCTGTATTTAATGTCAAATCCTTCGGCTCTGACATCGCAATGCGAACATCATCGCCTATCATCTCCGCAGCTAAGGTTCCCGCGATCGTCTCGAAAGTGACTTTTTTCAAAACGATTTCACCGAGATGTGCGGTAAAACGACCAAAGCAACGTGCTCCATTCCCGCACATTTCCGCTTCTCCGCCGTCCGCATTATAATAACGAAAACGAAAATCTGCGCCTTTTTGTGCAGGCTCTACTGCTAGTAATCCATCTGCACCGATGCCGCGATGGCGATCGCACAAAGCGGCGATGGTGTCCGCGTCGAGTTCTTTGGAAAGCGAGAGATCGCGATTATCAACGACGATAAAGTCGTTTCCGGCACCGTTCATTTTAAAAAAGTGAAGAAGCATTGTGGGTTTTAGTTAGAGTGATTTTGTTGCAGTAATTAGGGGAGCAGTAAAATTGCGAACCGCTTGAGCGGCATTTTCCGGATTCAGTTCGACTTGTTTGACGATGGCAGAACCTACGATTACGCCGTCTGCGGATTTTGCAACTTCCGCAGCTTGCTCTGGCGTGGTGATTCCAAAGCCAACGCAAATAGGTGTGTCAGTATGGGCGCGGACGGCAGCGACTTGCGCGGCGATGTTTGCAGATGGTGCACCGTGGGAGCCTGTAACGCCTGTTCTGGAAAGGAGATAAATAAAGCCTTCCGATGACTGCGCGAGAGTTTTCAGCCGATCTGCCGGAGTCGTTGGCGCGATGAGGCGGATATGTTTCAAGCCAGCACCAACGGCTAAATCTGCATTCAGCGCCGCTTCATCTGGCGGTAAATCTAACAGCAGAATTCCGTCGGCACCTGCTGCCGCGGCGTCTTGGTGAAATTTTTCAAACCCATAAGTAAAAACAGGATTCAGATAGGTGAATAAAACAATCGGCGTTTGATGAGTTTCGCGGAAACGGCGGATTAGTTCGATGGAACGCGCGGTAGTCATGCCAGACTTTAGCGCTCGCTCAGCTGCCATTTGATTGACGATGCCGTCGGCTAACGGATCTGAAAAAGGCAAACCTAGCTCGATGATGTCGGCACCTGTATCAGCGAGAGCTTTGATCGTTTCTAACGAGGCTTCAAAATTGGGATCTCCTGCCGCGACATAGGCAACGAAAGCTTTTTGTTTTTTTTCACGAAGAATGGCGAAGGTGGAATCGATGCGGTTGGACATGAGGTAAAATTAAAAACGACTAACTATCTTTCAGCGCGAGCTCTTCACATGATTTAATGTCGAGTTTGCCAGAAGCAAGAACAGGAATTTCAGAAACAGGAACGATGCGCTTCGGGCACCAGAGTGAGGAAAGTCCTTCATCTAACAACTTGTAGCGGAGGTCAATGCATTCTTGCTCCAGTGCAGGCCCAGCAATGGTAGAAAGCAGAAGAATCGCTTCCCCTTTTTGCTCATCTGGCACACCGACAATGGCGATGCGGCGCTCTGATTCAGTATCCAGACCGAGGACTTTGTTAATTGCAGCTTCAACGGTTTCGTGCGGCACCATTTCACCAGCGATTTTTGAAAAGCGGGAAAGCCGTCCTTCGATATAAAGAAAACCGTCTTCATCAATCCGCCCCACATCGCCCGTGTGAAACCAGCTATTTTGTAAAACTTCGGCGGACTTTTTTGGATTGTTTAAATAGCCTGAGAAGACGTTAGCACCCTTGAACCAAATAATGCCGGATTGATGGATTGGTATTTGTTTCTCGGTGGCTGGGTTGGTGATCTTGATGGCGATGCCAGGTAAGAGTTGGCCAACAGAGCCAGATCGTGACGAAGGTAAAACAGCAGATTTACTATCAGCTGATAGATCCGGTAAATTCACATTCGTAGCGGGAGAAGTTTCTGTTAGTCCGTAGCCTTCTTGCGGACGAATGCCAAATTTCTCTTCAAAAGAACTCGCTAGAGATTCCGGTAATTTCTCTGCACCGGTGACCACGAGCTTCAGCGACTGTAACTGCAATGGGTCAATGCGTTTCATATAGCCGCGCAGGAATGTCGGCGTAGAAAGCATGATGTTGATCTGATGCAGGGAGACTAATTCTGCGAGACGCTTTGTTTCTAACGGGCTCGGGTAAGTGACCAGATTCACTCCTTCAATAATGGGGAACCACAGTGTCACCGTGCAGCCAAAGGAATGGAAAAGCGGTAAACATCCTAGGATCGAAGAACCACTAGGAACATCTAATCGAGTCCCAAATTGGCAAACATTCGCGAGAACGTTTCGATGGCTTAGCGCTACGCCTTTTGGCTCGCCGGATGAACCTGATGTGAAAAGTAAAATCGCCTCATCATCGGCACTGCGTTTATTCAACCCTAGAATAGTTCCTAGCGTCTTAGCGGGTAAGATTTTTGATATAACCGCCCAAGCAATCGTTTTCTTTTTGATCGTCGGCAAGACGCGCTCGATGAAAATCAAATCGCGATTCGGTGGCCACGGGAAAGAGGAAACTTTCCTAACAAATGGGTCCGCAGTGATGAAGCGATCCACATCCGCTTGGCGAATGCAGGAACGAATCGCTTCGTGACCTGCGGAGAAATTTAGATTCACTGGGATTTTTCCGGCGAATAGAACCGCGAGATTTGCGATCAAGCCCGCTTTACCCGGAGGCAGCACGATGGCGACACGCAACTTGTCAGTTTCCTGTTTGATGAATTTCGAGAAAGAAATCGCAGCGGCTAGAATCTTATCAAATGAAAGTTCAGAGTCGTCTGAGCCATCCAGAATACGGTTTTGTGAACCATGTTTTTTGAGTCCTTCTAACAGAGCCATTGGCAAGGATCCTTTGAAAAGAGAGCGCAAGGAATAAGCCTCTTCGTTCGCTTCTAACAAAGCTTGTTGAAATACTGCCACACTGGCGGTTCCTGCTGCGATGGTTTTCCCGATGGAAATTACGGCAGCAGGCAAGGAAGATGAGCTTTCGATGGCTAAGGAGGATTCACGCGGACAATCGACAGCTATTGGAGTAATCGGTAAATTAAACGCACAGAGCGCTTTCAAATGCGCCGCCGGAACATGATTCGCGGTTCCTTTGCGGACTGTGACGCGACCGGGAACGTAGATTAAAACACCATTTCCTGATAGGTAAGATTTGAGCTGATCTCCTGCTGCCGCTGGTGCTGCATCATCTGCGGAAAACATCGCGCCAGAACCGGATTTTTCTAAATGCGACTGAATAGGGGAGTCGTAATTTGCTTTTTCCTCAACGAGCCAAGTAATTTTCCTTCCGCTAAAGAGTTTCTCTAATTGAAGGAGATTTTCGAAATTAAGCTGTCCGGGAATGACGAGCACGCCTGCTGCGGGAAGCCATTCCTTATGAAGAACTTGAATGGAAGAAGATGACATTTTCGGAAATTGGGGATGTGGACAGGCTCTAAGCCTCGGTTCCGTGAGGATTTATGCGGATTTCCTCACAGCCCGCACGGCATTTTTCGGAAAAAATGCTCGGTTACCCAAAAAATGCTCAAGCTTCTTAAATCAATCGCAATTCATCGTGTTGAAAAACGCTCAGAAGCTGCTCTCCAATTCACCACATTCCACCAAGCTGCAATGTAATCGGGGCGACGATTTTGATATCGCAAATAATAAGCGTGCTCCCAAACATCGAGAGCTAAAATGGGTTTTCCTAGATCTGCATCTGGGACGATTCCCTTCATCACCGGATTGTCCTGATTCGCGGTGCTGGTGATTTTCAATTTCCCGTCCTGCAAGATTAACCACGCCCAGCCAGAGCCGAATCGCTTCGTCGCGGCTTCGCCGAAAGCTTTCTTTAATCCATCCATCGATCCAAATGTTGAATCAATCGCGGCAGTTAGCTCTGAGGAGGGAGCTCCCGATTTCGACGCAGGCGCCAGAGTCTTCCAGAAGAAATCATGATTCCAGTGCCCGCCGCCGTTGTTACGAATCGTATTTCGCAGTGATTCATCCGCCACAGCTGGCAAATTGGCGAGGATGGTTTCGAGAGGTTGCTTCGCCAAATCTGGAGCTGTGGCGAGTGCGGTATTGAGGTTACTAATGTAAGCCGCGTGGTGCTTATCGAGGTGAATCGCCATGGTCTGTGCATCGATGTGCGGCTCTAATGCATGGAACTGATAAGACAGACTAGGCAATTGATAAGTGGTTCCTTCTTCTGCTCTAACAGCATTTGGAAGCAATAAATAAGAAGCGCCGAGAGTGCTCATTTTCACGAAGCGGCGGCGATCAAGGAGAAGTATATTTTTCATGGGTTGCGATTTTCAATTCAGATTGTGCAAAACCATGACACAATCTGTTTCAGTCGCAACACATGTATGTTCGAGTAGTGCTGGGAGCGACACTGAAATTGATCCAAAAGCATCTAAATCTAAAGCCCTATCAGTGCCCCAGCATCCATGGTCGGGCGCTGGGTTTTTGCGACTGTAGTTTTCCTAACTTTGTTTCCTTGACGCGATTCTTGCGAATTTTTGTCCCGCAGCCGCATCCACTCCCGCAGGAATGGCTGCTACTGACACGGGGTTCATGGCGACTTTTCTCATTGATCGAAGATGCTTTCCTAACCACCGGATTCATCAGGGCTAAATTAGGAGCTAGGATCATGCGACGGGAAATCCGTGTGCACAAAGGACACGAAGCTGGCTCGTTGCGCTCATTGATCGTGCGTAACATTCGGAAATCTCCGCAATCTCCACAGGTGAAATCATAAACAGGCATGATCTTCGTCGGTGTCTATTTTACAAATGCGAGGTCGGTGCCACTTGGCACATGGATTTTTGGCCCCGAGCTGTTTGGCGTGATATCGAAGTCAAAAATCTCTGTCGGCAGCCACAATGTGGCACAGGCATTCGGAATATCTACAATTCCGCTGATGTGCCCTTCGACAGGAGCAGTTCCTAAAATCGCGTAAGCTTGCTCCCCAGTGTAACCGAATTTTTTCATATACTCGATGGCATTGAGACAAGCCATTTTGTAAGAAACGAAGGGGTCGAGATAGTGCTGCGAAGGGGTCGAGATAGTGCTGTTTTCCGGACTCATCCACAGAGATGCCCTCGAAAATGATATGTCGCTTGTATTCCGGACTCAGCGGGCTGGGCATGAATAGTGGATTGCGAATCGCGTATTTTTCCATTCCTCCTTTTATCAGGCTGACGCGCAAATCGAGATAACCCGCCATTTCGATCGCTCCGCAAAAGGTAATCTCACCATCGCCTTGGCTGAAGTGGATATCTCCCATGGAGAGACCACCGTCTTTTACATAAACTGGGAAATACACTTTGGAACCGCGAGTGAGATTCTTAATATCGCAATTCCCGCCGTGTTCACGTGGCGGCACCGTGCGGGCACCTTCCGCGGCAGCGGCATCTCTTTCAGATCCCTTCATGCGTCCCATGTGAGCCGTCGGTTCATAGGGTAGTGCACACAGTGGCGGGACACGCTCTGGGTCGGTATCAAAGAGTTCTTTCTCCCGTGTATTCCAAGTTTTAAGCATCTCCTTAGAAGGCAAGCAGCCGATTAACCCAGGATGCATGATCCCGGCGAACTCGACTTTAGGAATGTGCCGGGATGAAGTGTAAATTCCGTGGAAATCCCAGCAAGCTTTACGTGCGTCAGGATAGTGATCTGTTAGGAAACCGCCACCATTGGTTTTGGCAAAAAGCCCTGTGAATCCCCATTCTGATTCAGCCAAAACGCCGACGTCTAAAATATCCACAACTAGCAAATCACCAGGCTCTGCTCCTTCCACACCAATTGGTCCGGATAAATAATGCACTTTAGAAAGATCGACTACTTCGATGTCTTTCGCATCATCGTCATTGTGGATCTGTCCTCCCGTCCAGTCGATGCACTCGACGCGGAATTCGTCGCCAGGTTTGACGTAGGCCACCATCGGAATATCTGGGTGCCAGCGGTTGTGAAGATAGTCTTGTGATTCCGGTGTTGCGTCGAGGTCGACTTTGATCAGTGTTTTCATAGTTTGTTTTTTATCGAAATGTGAAATTTTTGTTAAATTTAGACCGCAAGCATGGCTTTGACCTGCTCCGCATCTACATCGGCGCGGTTGTCTTCGCGGATGAGTTTTCCTTTATCGATGACCATGATCCGGTCACAGGTATCGAGGACAAAGCTTAGGACTTGCTCACTCACAACGATGGTGAGTTTCCTAAGATCCCGGATTTGGCGGAGGCTTTTTGATATATCTTTTATGATCGATGGCTGGATACCCTCTGTGGGTTCATCTAGCAGCAGCACACTGGGATTTGTCATAAGCGCCCTGCCTATTGCTAGCTGTTGTTGCTGGCCGCCGGATAAATTTCCGCCTTTGCGTTTCCGCATTTCGTGTAGCACAGGAAAGAGCGCGTAGATCTCATTGACGGCATCATGACTCACGCGCCCGGAGACACCGGAAATGAGATTTTCATATACTGTTAGATAGGGGAAAATCATCCTACCTTGAGGGACAAACGCCACTCCCTTGGCAACACGCTTGTGAGATGGCTGGCCGGTGATTTCTTGATCATTCAACATGATCTTGCCGGAGCTGGTAGGGATCATCCCGATCAATGCACGGAAAAGCGTGCTTTTCCCCATGCCATTGCGCCCGACGATTCCGAGAATTTGCCCTTTATCGGCTGTGAAGCTCATATCTGGAATGACGACACTTTGGCCGTAGGAAACTTGTAAATGATTGACGGCTATCATGAGTCTGTTTTGTGTTAGTGTCCGATG
>JAAURL010000176.1 GCA_012032235.1 Akkermansiaceae bacterium
TGGCCCAGGAAATGGTGGGAGAGGCTTTTGCTTCACGGCAGAAGGCTTTCATTTTGATCGGCAGTATTGCGTATTTCGCGGCGGCGTTCTTGGATTATCGCTGGATTCGTTGGCTGGGGCTTCCGTTTTATGGAGTGAGTCTGGGGCTGATGGTCATGGCGATGGGGCAGGATGATTCGGTTCACCAGTTGAGATTCGCAGGATTTTCTTTCCAGCCTGCGCAGTTGGGAATCACTGCGGGGATTTTATTGATTGCGTGGTTAGTGCAGGATTTGCCGAAGCTGCATCGCTGGTTTGGGGCACCGTTTATGCGAATCGGGATTATCGGTGTCGTCGCAGCAGTACCATTTTTGTTAGTGATGAAAATGGGTGATATGGGTTCTGCGCTGGTGTGGATCCCGGTGGCGATTGTGGCATTGCTGATCGGTGGGATTCCGTTTCGCTATTTGACGTTTATCGGATTTCTCGGCGCAGGAGTTTTGCCGCTGCTCTACTTTGTCGCTTTGCCATTGGTCTCAAAACGTGGCCCGGAGCGGATCGATGTGTGGTTGCGAATGGCGCAGGGAAAAGAGGTAGATGTAAGTGGCGATGCTTATGCGCCGCATCATGTTTCGATGGCAGTGGGGAAAGCGGGATGGAAAGGCGTGGGCTATAAAGCGACTGCGGAAAGGGGATCTCTGCACGACAAGGGCTTTATTCCCAGGGACACGGCGCACAATGATTACATTTTCGCTGTGATCGCAGAGGAACTGGGATTTCGTGGGAGTTTATTGCTGCTAACAGGTTTTGCGTTGTTGTTGATCCAGGGACTATTCATCGCCTTTTACAGTCGAGATATGACGGGACGATTGTTAGTTTGCCTGATTGTCGCGCTGTTTTTTGCGCATATTTTTGAGAGCATCGGGATGTGCATTTTGTTGACGCCAATCACGGGTATTCCGCTCCCATTGGTGAGTTACTCCGGAACGTTTGTAGTGATTTGCATGTTCCTGTTAGGGCTGGTGCAGAGTGTGTGGATTCACCGTCACTGGAAGCCAGATGTGCAGGCGAAGCCAAAAGCTGCTTTGGCTTGATCGCACAAAAAACGAGGTGCTCTTCGGCAGGTTCAAAGCCTGACATGGTCGATCAGCCGCACATCTCCATAAAAAATGGCAGTTGCCAAGATGGTGGGCCTCACTATTTCTGAAACGGTTTGCAGAGTTTCTGCATCGACAAGAGATAAATAATCGATGCGTGCGAGTGGGGAGCTCTCGATGGCGGCTCTGGCAGAGGCTAGGATTTGGTCGGGAGATTTCAGTTTTGCTGCGGCTGTTAGAGCTTGATAAATTCTTGGAGCATCGGCGCGTTGGGTGGGAGAAAGGCGGACATTTCTCGATGACATGGCGAGGCCGTCGGGTTCGCGGATGGTCGGGCCGGGAACGATTTCGACAGGTAAATCGAGATCGCGGACCATGCGGCGGATGATGGCGAGCTGCTGGAAATCCTTTTCTCCGAAGATGGCTGTATCGCAGCCGCTGAGCATGAATAGCTTTAAAAACGACGGTGCAAACGCCATCGAAATGACCCGGCCTAACAGCTCCGCAGAGTCCGCGGGAAAGTAAATTTTCCGTGACGGTGATGGAGCGATCCGGGAAATACATCGAACCCGTTTCTGGCGTGAAGACGACATCGACGCGGGCGGATTCACAAGCTTTCAGGTCAGTTTCTAGTGGCTTAGGATATTTCTCCAGATCGGCAGCGCGATCAAACTGAATGGGATTTACGAAGATGGAAACGACGACGGTGCCGTGTTCTCCGGCGATTTCCCTGGCGCGATTCATCAGGGAAATATGCCCAGCGTGGAGCGCGCCCATGGTGGGAACTAAAACGTAAGGGTGGGGGAGCTTACTGAGAGTTTCGCGGAGAGCTTTGCCTGATTCGATGACTTTCATATGAAGCGAAACGCGAAGATGCAGAGGTCTCAAGATGTGAATTCGACCCGGGCGGCGAAGGCTCCGTCGGTTTGGTCGCGGAAAGGGAGGGCGTCTTTGGTGGAGACGAGCTTGAGTTCGGGATGATCTTTTAGGAATGCTTCGACGAGACCTAGATTTTCTTCGTGCTCAATGGAGCAAGTGGAATAAACGATGCGTCCGCCGGGCTTGAGACAGGCGAGCGCGTTTTCTAAAATTTTCCGTTGGGTGGTGGCGATGCGCTCGATATCGGGAGCTTGCAAACGCCAGCGGACATCGACGCGGCGGCGGATGACGCCGGTGTTTGAACAGGGAACATCTAACAGGATACCGTCGAAGTTGGCGTGCCATTTTCGGGAGCCGGCTGGGTCCAGTCGTGGACGGCGACGGTGGCTTTCCCGGCATGGAGACGGGCGAGATTTTCCTCCAATCGCGGTAAGCGTTTTTCGTTAGAATCGGTACAAATAAGATCCTCGGCAGAACCGAGAGCGGCGGCGATGAGGAAGGCTTTCCCGCCGGGAGCGGCACAGGCGTCTAGGATTTTTTCTCCCGGGAGCGGTGCTAGCAAATCCACAGAATGGCGCGTGGCAGGATCCTGGATATAGACTGCTCCAGATGCGAGGAGCGCAGACGGGAGCGAGCCTTCCAGATGATAGAAACCGGGAGCGCCATCGATGGGATTTCCCGGGAGCGAATCGGGAGCGGGAGCTAGCGGATTGGTGCGGAAATAAGTCGCAGCCGGGAGATTATCCCATTCCATCAGGGAAATGGCATTGCGCGTGCCAAAGGCGGTGCGCCAGCGGTTGTAAAGCCAGTCGGGATGGGAGTAGGCGACGGCCTTTGGGAGATCATCCATTTCTTCTAACAGCCGCTTGCGGGAGAGGATGGAGCGGCGGAGGACGGCGTTGATCAGGCTGCGGACGCTGGCTTTTCCTGCCTCTACGGTTTCATTCACGGCGGCGTGATCTGGGAGACCCATGATGAGGATTTGGCAAAGGCCGACGCGTAAAATATCGCGAGTTTCCGCATCCACTTTCCCATCACGCAGTTTCCCGATCCAGTGATCTAACATCCGGCGATGCCGCAACACGCCGAAGAGGATCGCTTGGAGCAATCCGCGGTCTGCGGAGGAAAGCTTGCGGCGCTGGGCGTGGCGCTCGATGAGGGTCTCAGCGTAGTCGTGGCCTTTTGCCCAAGCACGGAGAGCGGAGACGGCGGCTTGGCGGACGTGGAAATTTTTAGCAGGCATGAAAAACAGGTGCGCCATGACTATTTCCCTGTTGCGGGAAATGACAGCAAAAACGGGTGTTCCCGATTTCCCGTTGGGATTTTCGGGGAAATGCCAAAGTTCGATTGCCCTAGGAGTTGACGATGGGGCATTCATGGCTACAGGTATCGCCCATGCAAGCCGCCAATGATCCTAACACGACTCCAGATAATACCGACACTGCCGTGGAAATAGAGCCCACCACCGAAGCGCCAGCCCAGGAAACCACCGCTCTCGATCCTTGGGAAGAGCTGGAAGCGGAAGCTGCCAAGTGGAAGGAAATTTCCCTGAGGACCGCTGCGGAGATGGAAAATCTGCGGAAACGTACAACCCGCGAGAGGGAAGATGCGATCCGTTATGCGAACCAGCGGCTATTGGAAGACTTGCTCCCGGTGATCGATAATTTCGAAATGGGAATGCTAGCTGCCGCGCAAGACACGAAATCGATGATCTACATCGGGATGGACATGGTGCGCAAGCAACTCAACGAATTTCTCATTTCGCAAGGCGTGGAGGAAATCCCAACGACGGGAAATTTCGACCCAAATCTCCACGACGCAGTGGCCCAGGAAGAATGCGCTGCTGGGGAGGAAGGCCGCGTGCTCCGCGTTACCCGCCGTGGATTCCGCTTGAGAGATCGCATGATCCGTCCTGCCAGTGTCGTCGTTTCTAAAGTTCCAACCCCGGCTGAAGGAGGAGAGGCTTAATTCCATGGCTGATAAACGCGACTATTACGAAGTCCTAGGTGTCTCCCGAGATGCCAGTGCAGAGGAAATGAAAAAAGCTTACCGCAAGCTGGCGGTGAAATTTCACCCGGACAAAAACCCCGGCGATCACACGGCGGAGGAAAAATTCAAGGAACTGGGAGAAGCCTACGAAGCACTGAGCGATCCCGATAAGCGTGCTGCCTACGATCGCTACGGTCACGCCGCATTTTCCGGTGGCGGGGAGGGGCGGCTCCGGTGGCGGATTCCACGATGCCGCGGACATTTTCTCCCAAGTCTTCGGCGGCGCATTTGGTGGCGGATTCGAGGAATTCTTCGGCGGAGGAGGGAGAAAAAAATCCTCTGCACAACGGGGGAGCGACCTGCGCTACGATTTAGAAATCTCCCTAGAAGAAGCCGCCCGCGGTGTCGAAAAGGAGCTGGAAATCGAGCGTTACATGCCTTGCGAACCTTGCGGTGCCAAAGGCTCAAAAGGCTCCGGCGGCGTGAAAACTTGCCAGACTTGCGGTGGGCGCGGTGTCGTCGCCCGCCAAGCCGGGATTTTTATCCAACAATCCACCTGCCCAGAATGCCGTGGCGCGGGAGAAACGATTTCCGATCCCTGCCCAAGCTGCAAAGGAGACGGCCGCGTCCAGCGCGACAGCCGCATCAAGCTCCGCATCCCAGCAGGCGTCGATACCGGAACGCGGCTGCGCTCCTCAGGAAATGGTGATAGCGGCGTCCGTGGCGGCCCAGCGGGAGATCTTTTACGTTTTCCTGCATGTGAAAGATCACGATGTTTTCGAGCGTGATGACTCGGATCTTTCTGCTCCGTGCCGCTGCCATTCTCCGTCGCAGCCCTGGGAGGCGAACTAAAAGTCCCGACACTGGACGGTCAATCCACCATCAAAATCCCCGCCGGTACCCAAGGCGCTCCGTTTTCCGCCTCCGTGAAAAAGGCATGCCTGCTCTCTCCGGTGGCCGCCGTGGCGACCTCAACGTCACCGCCCAAGTCGAAGTCCCGACCAAGCTCAACAGCGATCAACAAGAAAAACTCCGCGCCTTTTCCGAATCCATCGGCGATCACAATTCCCCGATGCAGGAAGGATTTTTCAAAAAAGCGAAAAGGTTTTTTGATTTGTAAGGGGTTTGTGCAGCTAAAAAGATCATTTAGCAGGCTGAGCAAAAATGGACTGAATTAAATCGAGCAAAAGTGGATTATTTCACCGACTCGGCGATTGCTCTGGCATCCTGCCTTCTGATGTTTCTCGTTTGGCCCACCGCCGGAACGGATAGGGCTTTGCTGGAGAGCAACCCGAGTAGTCCGGAAGGTGCGATAGGCTCCCAAGAAGGGAATCGCGCTCCGGGGAGAGGACGCCACCCGTTTTATCGTCTGGCAGCCTTCATCGAAGCCGAAACGACTTTCGCCCACCTCGCCCATGTTAGGAAAATTTTCCTCACCCACGGCCTTCGTGGCGGCGATCACTGGTCGCCGTATACTGCCGCACACCATCACAAGTCATCCAACGGACTCCGCGCCATCCCACTCATCGCCCGAACGACATGTGTATAAATCTGCGTCGTCTCCACGCTGCTATGGCCTAGCGCCTCCTGGATCGTCCGCAAGTCCGTGCCCGATTGTAGCAAATGCGTCGCATAGCTGTGACGGAAAACATGCGCAGAAATCTTCTTCGCGATCCCCGCTTTTGCCGCCGCCTTTTTAATCCACTTGCTCGGCGCACCTTCCAGCAAATGATGCCGCTTCTGCTCGCCATCTCGTGGATCCACCGCACGCTCCGCCGTCGGGAAAACCCAGAACCACTCCCAGCTCCGACTCAGCTTGCCACCATATTTCCGATCCAGGGCAGGCTCCACAAACACCCTCGCACCACCATGCGCGGCATCTTCATCAAACAGCAATCTGGCCCGCGCAATTTGACGCTGCAAAGCATCGATCAAATTCTTCGGCAAAGTCAGCGCCCGATCCTTTCCACCCTTCCCATCGCGCACCCAGATCAGGCCATTTGGAAAATCCACGTCTTTGATTCGTAGTCGCAATCCTTCATTCACCCGCAGTCCACAACCATACAATAGCCGCGCAAAAACACTCGGCGTGCCCTCACCGATTTTCTGCAGCAAGCTCCGCATTTCCTCCCGCGCCAGCACCACCGGCAGCCGCTTCTTCTCCTTCGCCCGCTGCGCAGAAATATCCGCCAGCTCGACCTTTAAACATTCCGATACAAAACAAAATACGCGTTAAATGCTTGATTTTGAGTGGATGGAGCGACTTCCAGCTTCATCGCCAGATGATTCAGAAA
>JAAURL010000177.1 GCA_012032235.1 Akkermansiaceae bacterium
GCGGGCGTCTTCGATTGCTTCTAGCGGTCCAGTGCCGTGCTTAGAGGAGGTGCGTGTCTCTGCGGCGATCGCTACGGCACCACGGCTGGCAAAGTGAAGGCAGTGGGGGACAAACTGAGTCGGCGTGGATGTATCCCAGAGTCCGCCATGGAAAAAAATCACTGCTGGGCGAGGAGCGCCATCTTTTTTCTCCTCAAAAAACAGATGAGCCAGCACGTCACCTTGCGGGCGCTGCTCGTAAACATAAGTGGCGGCATCTTTTAAAATTTCCCGATCCCGTGCTTCACCGATCGGAGCCACCCGTTGCAATAATTCGCTCATATTTGGAAACCCTGCCGCGCAAGAATGCAGCGACATGCAAATTGTTTGTTGTGGAATGGGGCATCTTGTCCAATCGTTTCGTCCATGAAGCGCCTGATTTTTTTGTTTGCCCTGATTTCTGCCTCACTAGCAGCTGCCCAGGACGAGTTGCGTCCGGCTCTAGAAACGACCTATAGTGCCTGGCGTGAGGCGATGATGCGTAAAGATTCATCCGCCTGGCAACGGGTCACTGCGGAACATCGCCGCGTGGAAGTGCAAAACCGTATCCTTTCTGAAAAGGGGCCATTTCCAGCTAGCGTCTTTGCCCTGCCCGCAGCGCCACCATCGATCCAAGGTCTTAAATTTTTAGAGGCCAAACAAAATGGTGCTACAGCCAAGGAGTTCTTACTTTGGGAAAATCGATTTCGGAGTTGGCGGTGAGCCTACGGATAACTTGCTCGTTCTCTCATTTATAAAAGGAAAAGCTGGGTGGCTGTATGATCGAGCCGACTTTGTGAACTTGATGTCACTGCCTGCTGTTAGGAAGGAACTGGCTGCTGGGAATCTGAAATACCTCAAAGAAACTCTAGAAGCTCAGCCATCTGGGAAAGTTCCGACGACGCCGATTGCTGTCAAAAAAGCCAAATACATTGCAAAAGCCTACGTCTTCTGCCCAGGCCGTGAGGTAGAGCTGCAAATCAACAAAGTGAGTCGTCATCGTTTCGCCAATGCGAAAGAAGCGCAAGTCGTCATCGGAGGAGCGCTCGATGGTCCTAACGAAATTCAATACACAATCAAAAAGCTACAAGGCGGCACGGGGAAAGAAGCCATGACCATTCGTGTCTATCTTATGTCTGAAACTCCCGGTGTTAAACCTGCAAAGGTATTTGAATATCAAGTCGAAGAGGGTCAAAAAGCGAAGACGGTGAACACAGAAGTATTTAGCGTGGAAGCAGACGCGGTGTCGAAAATTAGATGACTCCTCACTGTTCACTTCACCCCTTTGGCTTTACACCTTCGCCGTGCTCTGCTCACTGCGGTTAATCGATTTTCGCTGTTTTAGTTCGCTGGACCTGCAGGTGCCAGCGGCAGGTGCGATATTGGTGGGTGATAATGCACAGGGAAAAACATCGATCTTAGAAGCGATCTGCACATTGGTTCGGCTGCATTCTCCGCGGACACATCGCATGGCGACGTTAGCGCGGATGGGAGCCAAAGGCTTCGGCATTGCAGGTGATCCCTGGGGAGCTGAGCGGCAAGTGCGGTATTCGCGTGAAGGCCTCGTGCTGAAGGCAAATGAACAAATTTTCCCTACTCAAAGCGGTTACCTAGAAGACGGCGGACTGGTCGTGTGGATGGGAAATGAAGATCTAGAACTCGTGCGCGGTTCAGGAGAAATTCGACGTCGTTATTTGGATTTTCTCGGTGCTCAACTCGATCCGAACTATCGCCGTTCTTGGGCGCGCTATCGGCGGGCGTTGAAGGCAAAAAACTTACTCTTGAAAGAAACTCGCCCGCGTGATGCGGAAATCGTTTCATACGAGGAAATCCTGATAGAACATGGTAGTGTCTTAATCGAAGCACGTGCGAAATTGGTCAATGAGTTAGCACCATTTGCCGCAGAAGCCCAGCGAGCTGTTAGTGGGAAAGATGAACCACTCACTCTAAACTATCTCCCGGCGAGTGGACCGGATTTGCGGGAATCCTTGCTCCAAGCTCGCGAGCGGGAAACTCGCTTGCGCCAAGCGGTCGTAGGCCCGCACCGAGATGAGCTGGATCTGCGCCTTCACGGAATGCCAGCTGCAGATTTTGCCAGTGAAGGGCAGCAACGCACGTTGGCCTTAGCCTTGAAACTGGCCCAGGGGAAATTGTTGGAAAAACGTGGCGGTCAATTACCCATCTATCTGATGGATGATATTTTCGGCGAGCTCGATCTCAGCCGTCGCAACGCACTGATGAATCATTTGCCTCAGCAATCCCAAAAATGGATCACTACCACCCATCTCGATTGGCTAAAGGAGACTCCAGCATTTAGCGACCTAGGAAGATTCCAAATCAACGGCGGCAAGTTGACATGATCAAATTCTGCGCTTCTCACCAGCGGCCAGCTGGGTTCCAATAGCCACGGCGAACTGATGTCCGAAAATTTTTACCAACAAACCACGGCTGCACCTGCGACTTCTTTTGATGTCTCATTGCGGCCACCGGCGTTTTCCGAATTTATCGGGCAGGAAAAAGTCAAGGAGCGGATCCTATTGATGTTAGAAGCCGCGAAACAACGTGGCGACGTGCTCGATCACGTTTTGCTTTCTGGGCCTCCGGGCTTGGGGAAAACGACTTTGGCCAATCTCATCGCACGGGCCGCTGGCACACAGCTGCATACCACTTCGGGTCCGCAAATTGAAAAGGCAGGCGACCTTGCTGGAATCCTAACAAATATTCAGAAAGGCGATATTTTATTCATCGATGAAATCCACCGGTTGCATCCTGCAATTGAAGAATATCTTTATCCTGCGATGGAAGATTTTCGGTTAGATATTATCATCGATTCAGGGCCATCCGCGCGATCCATTCAGATCAATTTACCTAGATTCACTCTAGTCGGTGCGACGACCCGCTCTGGAATGCTTACTGCGCCACTGCGTTCCCGGTTCGGATTGGCAAACCGTCTGGATTATTACACCCACGATGAACTAGCGCAGATCATTGAGCGTTCAGCAGGGCTGTTAGAGGTGCCAATCGAGCGACCCGGTGCTTTGGAGGTGGCTTCGCGATCTCGCGGTACGCCACGGGTGGCAAATGCGCTACTGCGCTGGGTTCGGGATTTTGCGCAAGTCCGGGGCGAAGGTTTTATCAGCCGCGAAATTGCCGATGCAGCCCTGGCCATGATCGAGATCGATTCGCAAGGTTTGGATGAAATGGACAAGCGCTTGTTAGAAATTCTGATCTATAAATTTGCTGGTGGTCCGGTGGGCCTGAATTCCTTAGCAGTCGCCGTGGGAGAAGATGCCGCCACGATTGAGGAAGTGCACGAACCTTTCCTGATCATGCAGGGATTCCTAATGAGAACACCGCGTGGCCGGACGGCACTGGCTGCGGCGTATGATAAAATCGGTGCGCCGCAACCTACTGCCCGCCCAGATGATCCGCAGGCGAGCTTGTTTTAAAAATGATGCACATTATTCTTCCTGCATGAATCTAATTGTAAAAGAAACCATTGACCGTTGCCGCAGTGCTGGGCTTCGTCGCACGAAGGCATTGGAAGAATTGATCAGCACTTTGTTAGAAAGTCCACGGCCCATGACGTTGTCTGAGCTAGCAGAGTCAAAACGCCTAACAGATCAATGTGACAAAGCGACTGTTTTCAGACTTTTGCAGCGTCTGGCTGAGCACGGCGTCGTCCGCCGTTTAGGACTGCACGAGCGAGCAGCTTACTTCACTTTACTGGTTCCAGGAAAACACAGTGACTATCTAATCTGCACCAGCTGTGGCAGTATCGAGCCGATCACTGCTCCTTGTCCTGTTCATCATTTAGAGGATGAAATTCGTGAAAAAACGGGTTTCAGAAACCTCTACCACGAGTTGGAGTTTTTCGGCGTTTGTCCGAAATGTGCTTAATCAGCGTCTTCCTCTCCGTTCTCCGCTGCCTTTGATCTGTAGTGAATTCTTACAAAATTTCCTAACCGATGATTTCCACTGGCGCATCGGGTAAGGCTTTCAAAAACGATTGTCCGTAACGCTTCGTCAAAATGCGATTATCTAAAATGCAAACGAGACCTTGATCTTGCTCCGTTCGGATCAAACGTCCCACTCCTTGACGCATTTTTAAAATTGCTTCCGGCACGGAATAATCCATGAACGGATTTCCTCCTGCGGCTTCGATCGATTCCAGCCGCGATGCGACTAACGGATGATCCGGCACCGCAAATGGCAGCCGCGTGACGATCACATTGGACAGAGCCTCTCCCGGCACATCCACACCTGTCCAGAAACTATCAGTCCCTAAAAGCACACTGTGCACATCGTTACGAAATTCCTCGATCATCTTATGACGCGCCATGCCATCTCCCTGCATCAAGACCCGCCAGCCTTGCTTGCGGAAAAATTTCTCTAACCGCTGCGCCGCATCCCGCATCGTCCGATAGCTGGTGAAAAGCACAAACGCTCGACCGTTACTTTCTAACACTGACTGGCGAATCCCTTCCGCCAGTGCTTCATCATACTTCGGGGTTCCCGGATCTGGCACAGATTTATAAATACGAATCTTCATCTGCCGTTGGTAATTGAACGGACTACCAATGCATAAAGCCCGTGCTTTCTCCGCACCTACGCGACCACAGAAATAGCCTAGCTTTGGATCGCCCACGCCGAGCGTTGCACTTGTTAGGGCGATGCTTTTTTTCCTTCAAAAGCAATGGCCGCAGACGATCTGCCACATTCACCGGTGCAGCGTGGAGACTGAACTGTTGCTCATCGCGGCCGCTGCGCTCGATCCAATAGACATGACCATTTTCGGATTGATCCAGAAAAACACCAATCGCTCCGTGGGTTTCACGTAGCCGTCGCGACGCATCTAGCAGCTCCGCCTTTGTCGTTTCAGATTCAACATCCGCAGCTAGATCATCGATTTCTGACCACAGATTTCTCAATGGTCCTGCCAAAGTGTTCGAAACAATCTCCGTTTGTCGCACGCGACATTCTTTTGAGTAGTTTCCAAACTTTGCTGCATCACCGATTTGATAGAAAAAATTTTCTGCGGCACTCAATGCTTCCTCCACCGCTGTCATCGCGGATGCTTTTCGAAATGCTTTCAATAAGCCTTTCCGTGTCCGTGGATGATAGAGCCGCTGCAAATCGAAACGCAGTCCGGATTGGGAAACACGCAAGCCTAACTGAATCGCAGCAACTTGCTCGATGGTGTGCGCCTCGTCTAACACGGCGAAGTCATTCGGAAATAAAAAGCCGCCGACTTTTTTCGCGTCTCCTTCCTCGCCTGCGATTTCATCCGTATTGAGCAATGCGAAAAATAAAGTGTGGTTCACCACGATCAGCTTCGCATCTGCCGCCGCTTTTCGCGCTTCTTGGAAAAAACAATTTCCCCGTGGGCCACAATGCCGCGCCGTGCACAAATGCGCCTCGCTACAAACCTGCAACCACACCTTCATTTGCGGCTGAAACGGTAAATCGCTGAGCGTGCCGTCGCGGGTTGATTCTGCCCATTTCCGGATCGCCTCCAGCTCATCATTTTCCGTTCCAGTGAAAAGATCGGGAGCTTGCTCTTGCGCACGCCGCAGACGCAATGGGCAAAGATAATTCTGGCGTCCTTTCAACAATACCGCAGGGAGCTCATCACCGAGGATTTTCCTAACAATCGGAATATCTTTTCGGATCAGCTGCTCCTGCAAATTGATCGTGTGCGTAGAAATAATTCCCTTCCGGCCAGTTTCCAGTGCGAACCGCGCGGCAGGGAGGAGATAAGCCAGCGATTTCCCGACGCCTGTTCCCGCCTCTGCCACCAGCGGCGATGCACCCACTAATGCTTCTGCGACCGCCACCGCTAGCTCTTGCTGCTGCGGGCGATAGGAAAAATCTCTCGATTTGGCTAAAACTCCTTTTTCGAAAAAGCCTCGGCCACCGAGTCACTAAATCCCGGGATCGGCTGGCCTTCGGTCATGGAAATCATCTGCCGTTCATCGCAACCCGCATTGACCGATCTGCCAAGCTGCGTTTTGGGAAAAAGCCGGAAAAAGCCGGAAAATAGCAAAATTTGCTTATACCGTTTGCCAAAAGTCTGTGTGAGAATTCTTCTCGGAGAGCGATCCCTGCCCACAATGGTGGGAGAGAAAGGCAGGGACGCGGATAAAAAAGCAGGGAC
>JAAURL010000178.1 GCA_012032235.1 Akkermansiaceae bacterium
GGCTTTTTCGCAAAAGGAAAGCGGGAGATTCCAGAGAGATCTTTTTTACCTCCACGGCGGTGAAGGAGTGACTATGGAGAATTTCACTAACCTGTGAAGCCTGATCATGACCAATTTCCAAAACCAGCCAGCCGCCGGATTTCAGCCGGGAGAAAGCCTCTGGGATGAACCGCCGGATCAAGTCCAAGCCATCGCTCCCGCTGAAAAGCGCCAAAGCCGGATCGTGCATGACTTCCCGCGTCAGGGTTTCCCGGTCTCTTTCCGGAACATAAGGAAGATTCGCAACGATCCCGTCGAATTCGCCTTCGACCCGACTGAAAAGATCACTTTGGATGAATTTCGCGTTGGGGAATTCTAGCTCCGCAGCATTTTCCTGCGCCAGCGCCAGCGCCTCCGGGGAAATGTCCGCTAGCGTCACTTGCCAGCCGGGCCTCTCTGCGGCCAGCGTTAGCCCGATGACTCCCGAGCCGCAACCCACATCTAGAATTTGCAAATCTCCGGGCAGCTCCCATTTCAAAATCCATTCCACCAGTTCCTCAGTCTCAGGCCGTGGGATGAGGGCGCGGGCATCCGTCTTGAACTGATATTGATGGAAATAAACTTTTCCTAGCAAGTGCTGGATCGGAATGCCCTCGCCGCGCTTTTTGAGCATTTCACGGAGTGGCGCGAGCTCAGATTCTTCCAGCGGGCGGTCGAATTGCAGATAAAGATCCATCCGTGTGCAGCCCAGTTGATGGGCGACGAGCATTTGCATATTGCGGCGAGCATCATCGATGCCGCGCTTTTCCAAATAGCGCGTCCCGCCATCGATCGTTTCCAAAACTGTGCTCATTCGTTAAACTCAGCGGCAGAGTGAGTGGACGAGTCCGCCGCGCCAAGAGCGATGTGAAGGAATATCAAATTTTCGACAACATCGGCGTGGTCGTGCCGGGATAGTCAAGTGCCGCACGGTGGCCGTATTGCATCCAACGGTAGGCAACAACACTGCTCAGCATAATGACTGGATAGGCGAAAATCATGCCAACGCATAAAGCAATACAGCCAGCAAGAGCGATCAAAATCCCCAGCAAAGCGAGTAGAAATAGGTTCAGCCGATTATTCTTGGTAATGGTCGAGCTATACGAAAACGCCTCAAACACACCGAGATTCCGATCCACCATCGCTGCCATAAATTGGCCATAGCGCATGGCGAGATAAATACCCGGAAAGATTAGTAAAATCAAACCCACATACACCATGATCCAGTAGAGAATCGTTGCCCCGAACGCTGGCAGAAATTTCTTTCCGCCTCCAAATAACATTCCGATAGAAACTTCCCTTCCTGAGACCAAATTAAGCCCAAACTGAGTCGCTCCTACCATCAGGAATATGGCCAGAGCCTGCTGAATGAGACTCGAAACAATGATAAACCATAGCGATCCGCCGGATTGCTGCATTCCATAAATAAATAGTTCTTTCGGATCCGTCATGCCGGCAGGCGGTTCAGGCGTAGCCACCGAGCCTGCTGCTCCGATGGCCATTCCGATTCCCTGGGAGATCGCGCTCAATGTGTAAATAATAGCAATGCCGATCACGGTGACTCCCAATACTATCCCGATGTTTCTCATGGCAAGATCGAAGCCACGCTTCACGCATGCTCCCACATTGATCGGCTCGCTTCCCGGAGTAATTTCCTCGAGCGCGACTCCGGCAGAGATTTGAGAATCTGCAGTCCAGGCGCTGGTCGGCGCAGCATAAGGATTCGAAGGATCGGGAGGCGGGATGACTGCCGCAGCGGATGCAGCTGGCGCAAAAATACCCTGGATCTGCTCAGCGGGCGTCCAGTCTTTCATGGTGGAATTCCAGATGAGATCTTTCCCGCTCAGTCCTCCAGTTTTTGCAAGCTCGGAAAGCTTCTCAAAGCTAACAGGCCCACTCTGTTGTCCACCTCGTGCGTAATACCATTCGTTCATGATGCGATAAGTTTTAGGGATTCAGCCTTCAGAGTGCAAGGTGATTGCCTGGATTAAATCCAGGATTTCTGGATACGCCTTTAAATCGCCAAGCCAGCTGGAGGGCCAAGCAGAGACCGAAAATTTCGCGCCGTAGACGAGACCCAGAATCATCCCGCGAGCCGCACTATCTCCGCCCGCATTGATATTTTCGATCAATGCCACCTCCGGATCTTGCGGATAGCGTAAAAGCAAATGGCAGATCGCAGGAAATGCATCGGACGTGCTGCATGCTAGGCCATGGCTCTGCAATGCCAGAGCATCCGTCATCGAGGACTCGGCAGAGAGTAACGCTGCATCTAACCAGCTCTTTCGGAGAGCCTGCCAATGTGTTAGGGCCATCGTTTTTTGAACGGCATTAGGAATACTTTCTCCACGTTGCACCGCCAGGATGACATGAGTGTAAAACTCGGCAGTTTCCACGACCTCAGCGGATCGATGAGTGAATGTTGTTAGTAATTCCACCGCTGCGAACAGCTCTTGGTCATTTTCCCACTCTAGTAAAAACAACGGGCCGATGCGTGCAGCTCCCGCGATGTCGTGGGAGCTGGAATCCTGATTGGCGAGAACGGCCCGCGTCGCTCCGTCGCGATAGGAAATGGTTGCTGGGTTTTCCCAAAATGCATGCCACATCGCGGAGAAATTTGATAGATCGAAGCGACCCTGCTCCGCGATGGAACGAAGAAGAACCATCGCTTGGTCACCATAATGCGTAAAATCACCCGCCGTTTTCCCGGCATGATAAGTCGCCATTGGCGCTTGATAGGTGACGACACGCCCGAATCGTTTCTGGATTTCGGCTTGGTCGTAAATCCAGTGCGGGCCCAGAGCGAGTGAATCACCAATGAGCGATCCAGTTAGAATGTTTGATGACGGAACGATCATAGAAATTTAAAAAAAGCCAGGCAAGTTTCCCTGCCCGGCTTTGAGGTTAGTGAGTGAAAAGCGGCGACCAGTGATCACCGCCACCATTTACATCATGCCACCCATTCCGCCCATTCCGCCACCGTGGTCGTGACCATGGCCGCCTGCTTCTTCCTTCGCAGGAAGATCGGTGATGAGGCACTCAGTGGTAAGTAGGAGCCCGGAGATGGACGCTGCGTTTTGAAGTGCGGTGCGGGTGACTTTAGTAGGATCGACCACGCCGGAGGCAATGAGGTCTTCATACTTGTCAGTCGCGACGTTGTAGCCGTGACCTTGTTTGTTGGTCTTGACGTTCTCGACGATGAGCGCGGCTTCGCGGCCTGCATTGGCAACGAGCTGGCGGAGAGGAGCTTCGACAGCACGAGCGACGATTCCCATGCCAGTTCTTTCGTCTTCGTTAGAAGCAGCGTCACAGCATTTCGCGTCGCAAGCAGCCTTGAGAGCGCGGATGAGAGCGGTGCCACCGCCTGGGACGATGCCTTCTTCCACCGCAGCGCGGGTGGCGTGAAGAGCGTCTTCCACGCGGGCTTTCTTCTCTTTCATCTCGGTCTCGGTTGCTGCGCCGACGTTGATGACAGCGACACCACCCGCGAGTTTCGCAAGGCGCTCTTGGAGCTTCTCACGATCGTAGTCGCTGGTGGTTTCTTCGATCTGACGGCGGATTTGGTTCACGCGACCAGTGATGGCTTCGGAGGTGCCGCCGCCTTCGACGATGACGGTGTTTTCCTTGCTGATGACGATGCGCTTCGCTTCGCCGAGGTCGCTGAGCTCCACGGACTCCAGCTTGATGCCGAGGTCGTCGGTGATGACGCGGCCACCGGTGAGGACGGCGATGTCTTCGAGCATGGCCTTGCGGCGATCGCGAAACCAGGAGCCTTGACCGCAGCGATGTTGAGGATACCGCGGAGCTTGTTGACAACGAGAGTTGCAAGAGCCTCGCCTTCGACGTCTTCTGCAATGATGAGCAGCGGACGGCCAGTTTTCGCAATTTTCTCTAACAGCGGGAGCATGTCCTTGAGTGAGGAAATCTTCTTCTCATTGATCAGGATGAATGCGTTCTCAAGGTGCGCTTCCATCGTGTCTGGGCTGGTGACGAAATATGGGGAGAGATATCCCTTGTCGAACTGCATTCCTTCGACCACATCCAGAGTGGTCTCGATGCCTTTGGCTTCCTCGACAGTGATGGTTCCGTCTTTACCCACTTTGTCCATGGCCTCAGCGATGATGTCGCCGATTTCCTTGTCAGAGTTTGCAGAGATGGAAGCAACTTGTGCGATTTCCTTGGTGTCGGAGACAGTTTTGGAAATTTTCTCAGCTCACCGATGATTGCTTCAGTGGCCTTCATGATACCGCGTTGCAGGGGAGATCGGGTTTGCACCAGCGGTCACGTTGCGCAGACCTTCTTTGTAGATGGCCTCAGCAAGTACGGTAGCCGTAGTAGTTCCGTCACCAGCGATGTCAGAAGTTTTGCTAGAAACTTCGCGGATCAACTGGGCACCCATGTTTTCATAAGGGCACTCGAGTTCGATTTCTTTGGCAACAGATACACCGTCCTTGGTGATCGTTGGTGAGCCGAATTTTTTATCGAGGATAACGTTGCGTCCAGCAGGCCCGAGGGTTGCTTTAACGGCACGTGCGAGTTTTTCCACACCGCGCAGCAATGCTTGTCGGGCGGATTCATCGAATTGGAGTTGTTTAGCCATTGTAGTTAAAAGTTATAAGTTATTTGTTATTAGTTAAAAATGAGATGTGGTTTTTCGTTAAGGCGGAGCATTGGATCTTTCCCAATAACTTTTAACCTATAACGAATAACCTGTTGGCCTTAGCCAACGATGCCGAGGATGTCGGATTCGTTAAGAATGAGAACCTCTTGGCCGTCTACTTTGACTTCGGTGCCGCCGTATTTGGAGATGAGCACTTTGTCGCCGACTTTCACGGTGAATTCAATGGTCTTGCCATCTTCATCTTTGCCACCTGTGCCGAGGCTGATGACTTCAGCTTCTTGTGGTTTTTCCTTTGCGGTGTCTGGAAGAACGATGCCGCCTGCGCTGATTGCATCCGCTTCGAGACGTTTTACGAGGACGCGTTGTCCGAGTGGTTTGATGTTAGCCATAGTGTTAGTTATGTTAGTTATTGTTTATTTTCTGTGAGAAGCCACGCATGTTACTGTGTGGAAAGTGTCTATTTTCGGGGAGAGCTGATTCCAAGGCTTCGAGCCAAGTGTCAAGTTCTTGGTGGAGCTGGTTTGTTAGAAAGTTTTGCCAAGCGAGAAAATTACCCTGATCGGCGGCTTCGAGCGCGTTGTAATAATCTTGGCGCTGGTCAGTGGGAATGGAAATCGGCGGGAAACCAGCAGCGAGGAGAACGAAGTTCATCGCCAAGCGGGCGGTCCGGCCATTTCCATCAGTGAAAGGATGGATCTTGGCGATGCCATGATGAAGTTGCGCAGCACGTTCGATAGGATCGGAGATTTCGCCAAGCACCGTGAAAAGTTCCGTCATTAAATCAGGCACTTTGATTGGATTCGGCGGGATGTGTTTCGAGCCGGAAATGCGAACTGCTGAGCTGCGGTATGATCCCGCATGTCTATCTTCCACTCGGGTTAAAACGATGCGGTGAAGATCAAGTAAATCGCGCTCAGTGAGGCAGGGACGGTTCTCCGAACCGTCAGCCTCGGCGTGTCCTGCTTCACCCTGAATGGCCGCTCGGAGAGCGGTCCCTGCCGCCATTTCCTTCACTTTTTCCCAAGCGAGCGATAAATTAACTGCTTCGAGGTGGTCCTTCAGCGGCTTACCGGAAATGGTGACGCCTTTGGAAAGAACCAACTCCGTTTCGCGGAGCGTCAGGATATTTCCTTCGATGGAATTGGATTCATACACCATCCGCACATCCCACACCGCCGCAAGACTCGCCACCGACTCCGGAGAGAGCGGGCGCCAGCGCGGTGAGGCGTTGGTGTTTGGTGGTGAGGTCCGTCATGGTCAGTTTCCTTTGTTAGGAAGTTTCTTTTCGTCGGATTTGAGGCGGCGTTGGACTTTTTTGAGGTCTTCTGCGGGCGGGAGATTTTCGGGGGACGATGTTTCGCTCGCCTAGCAGGTTGCGGACGTCGGTGTTGTTTTTGACGTGTTCGCGGGTGATGGCGCGTTCCGTATCGAGGCCGTCGCGGGTGATGCTGAAGGTCGTGATTTCGTTGGCGAAATCCTTGGCTTTGATGGTGATAGTCGGGAGGAAATCGGCCAACGGGCGGTTGTCGGGGACGC
>JAAURL010000179.1 GCA_012032235.1 Akkermansiaceae bacterium
GAAGCGCGCAAAAACCCTAGACGATGGGAAATCCGCAGCATGGCAGCTCGCTTTATATCGCGCCTCAGGAAATGTAAAAGCCGCTCAAGATGCAGCGATTGCCGCCCAAGAGCCTGAGATTGCAGCCATGATGTCAGCGCTTCTCGGAGATCCGCTTCCTTGGTTAGAGATGAAGAAAGGAAATCTCGATGATGGTGATGAAGGTGATAACTTTCTTAAGATTTACACGGATCTGTCCATCAAACGCTTGCAAGGGAAGCCAGTTCTTCAGTCAGACTTGAGCCCTTTAGTGACTGCGGCAGCGAGGCGGAATTCCTATACCAGCCGACAGGCAATGAACGCCTTATTTTTGCTAGGAGAGACAAAAATTGCAGAAAAAGAATATCAGCCTTCGTTCGACTCGTTTTCATACTACGGAGTGACAGAACGGATTCCAGAGGCGCTGAAAGCCATCGGCTTAGACCTAGAAAAAACGGACTACAACGCCTGGGTGGCGGAGCGGATGAAGGAATTTATCGCCGCTGGTCCGGAGGAAGAAGAGGGAGGAATGGAGGTGAGATTGTCTGCTGTGGCACAGTTGGTAGCGTTAGCAGGTTTCTATGAGGAGCGAGGGATGTTGGATGAATTTAAAAGCACTTTTCTAAAGCCTCTCGATGATTTAGCGAAGACAAACGAAGACAAGTTCATCAAACTTTTACGGTTATTGGTAAACGGAGCGCATCAATGTAGCATGATCGCCACAGCTGCTTATGCGGGTGAAGATGCCAAACGTTGGGAGGATCTGGTAAATGATCTATTTGAGAATCAAAAGGGGGTTTCTCAAATTTGGGATTGGCTGGGAGAGCTTGATCCAAAGGCGAGCCATCAAGAGCGCTTCAATGGAATGTTCGCGCTGACGTTTGATAGTAGTTCTGCTTTATCAAAGCTGCGTGAAAAATGGATTTCTCTCGCATGGCAGCAAGCAGAAGCCGCCCCGCCAGAAAAGCGTCCAGAGCATCTTACCCGATTGATGAATCTATTCCTGCGCTCACTTCCCAAGTATGGCTATTGCAGCTCAGATTCTGCAATGACGCTGAAAATATGGGAGTGCTTCCCGGAGGACTGTGTGAAGATTTACCCGCTGCAAGCTCGCATCTACGACCTTTCTGTAGTCGAGCGTTGGAGTGATGCCGCAGACTTGATTTTAAGCGAGATCGCGAAATCCGAAAAAGCAGGGCAACTGCCGAGCTTGATTTGGAATGCGAAAGCCGCAGGGAGCTTGCGCCGGGCGGGACGGAAGGAGGAAGCAACTGCGCAGGATCGATTGATCGAAAAGCTAGCTCTAGGAAATGACGCGGCTGAAATCGCCGCAGGTTACACCTACGCATACGACTACCAAAGAGCTGCGGATTGGCAGTTAAAGGCAGTGCTCCAGGCTGATCCTGAATCCCCAGAATTTCCCGAAATTCTCGAAGAATATTTAGTCATCCTGAAAAGCCAGGGTAACTGGGAGTTGGTCGCATCCGTCTCAGAAGTCTATGCAGAGAGCATCTTGTCATCGCGAGAGGGAATGACAAGTTTGAGGTTTTTAAATGTCCGTTTTCATGCGGATTTTGCCCGTGCCATGACATTCGTGAAAAAGGATCGCGCTGCTGCGGTGAGCCAGCTGGAGAAATGCTATCAAATGCTTCCCAGTGATGGAACATTGGCCGATGACTTTTTCCCTGCCCTGCGCAAGGCTGGCTTGATCAAGGAGCATGACGAATGGTTTAAAAAATCGTGGGAACGAATGCTCGCAATTTGCGAAAAATTTCCGAATTCGGACAATTCCCTGAACACGACCGCTTGGCTGGCATCTCGTGCGCAGCGGCATCTGGACGAAGCGGAGAAATTGCAAACCCGAGTCCTTAGCCTCGCTCCCAACCACTCTGCCTATCTGGACACGATGGCGGAAATTTACTTTGCCAAAGGAAATCGCCAAAAAGCCGTGGGATCCTCCACCCGTGCGCTCAATTTCTTGTCCGTGGAGCCCATGATGCGCCGCCAACATCACCGGTTCCGCAGTGAACCTTTGCCGCGATAGTCTTGACAGTTTCCCTGCTGTAATGCGGGATCTCGCCGCCATGGCAAAACTTTCGATTCGTGATCTCAATGTATCCTCCAAAGAGGTTCTCATGCGGGTGGACTTCAATGTGCCGCTCAAAGACGGTGTGATCACCGACGACACTCGCATCCAAGGAGCAGTTCCCTCCATCAAGCATCTCCTCGCTGGCGGCGCGAAGCTAGTGCTCTGCTCCCCATTTAGGGCGTCCCGCAGGTGGTCCCGAGGCAAAATTCTCCCTCGCTCCCGCAGCAGCACACCTTTCAGAAATCCTTGGCCAGCCGGTAAAGCTCGCTCCCGATTGCGTGGGAGCGGAAGTGGCGGCGCTCCGTGCAGCCCTCCAGCCGGGAGAAGTTCTGCTCCTTGAAAATACCCGCTTCTATCCTGCGGAGGAAAAAAACGCTCCCGATTTCGCCGAAGAACTCGCCGGGAGCGCGGAAATTTATGTGAATGACGCATTTGGCACCGCGCACCGCGCCCACGCCTCCACCGAAGGAGTCACCCACTTCGTAAAACAAAGCGCGATGGGCTTCCTCATGGAACGGGAGCTGGAATACCTAGATGGTAAGCTGCAAAATCCGGAGCGCCCTTTCCTAGTCATCATGGGAGGCGCGAAAGTTTCCGATAAAATCCAAGTCATCACCTCGCTCATGGAAAAGGCAGACTCCTTCCTAGTCGGCGGCGCAATGGCGAATACTTTCCGCAAAGCTCAAGGCTATAAAACCGGGAACAGCCGCGTGGAATCCGATAAGCTGGACCTCGCCCTAGACATCTTAGAAAAAGCAAAAGCCAAGGGCGTGAAATTCCTCCTCCCGGCTGATACCCGCGTGACTCAGGAATTTAAAGAAGGCGCAGAAACCAAGGTCACTGGCGAATACGAAAAAGGTGGCGAAACACCGGAAGGTTGGGAGGGAATCGATATTGGCGACGTCGCGATCCAGGAGTTTTCTGAGGAAATCGCTAAGGCAAAGACGATCATTTGGAACGGCCCGATGGGCGTTTTCGAAATCCCAACTTTCGCCAAAGGCACTCGCGCCATCGCTGAAGCCATGGCCAAGAGCAACGGCGTGACGATCGTCGGTGGCGGAGATTCCGTCACCGCAGTGAATCAGTTCGGCCTCGATGACGACATGACATTTATCTCCACCGGCGGCGGCGCATCGCTGGAGCTCCTGGAGGGCAAAGTCCTCCCAGGAGTAGCTGCTCTCACCGAAGCTTAAAATCTGGCATCCTCTGAGCTTACTCAACGCGCCTAACTGGCAGTTTAAATACCGAAA
Source organism: Akkermansiaceae bacterium (assembly GCA_012032235.1). GTDB lineage: Bacteria > Verrucomicrobiota > Verrucomicrobiia > Verrucomicrobiales > Akkermansiaceae > Luteolibacter. The sequence goes on from JAAURL010000179.1 coordinate 3,358, forward strand.
AATTATAACTCACTGACTACATGATTCGTAAACCGATCTTCGCTGCTAACTGGAAAATGAACAAAGGAGCTTCCGAGACAGAAGACTTCACGAAGAGCTTGATTTCCAAAATCCAAAGCGAGAATTTCCCTTGCGAAATCGTCATCGCGCCGCCTTTCACTTCCTTGTCAAAGCTGGCGGAAATCTTGCACAATGCAGCCTCCGGCCAAAATGCACACGCGATCCAAATCGCCGCACAAAATTGCTCTCAATTTGACTCGGGAGCCTACACCGGAGAGATCAGTGTGATGATGCTGCGCGAGTTTTTCGTCCACTATGTGATCCTTGGTCATAGCGAACGCCGCGCAATTTTTGGTGAGACAGACGCAATGATCAATGCAAAGATCAAGAAGGCGCGTGAGGCAAATTTGAAGCCAATCTTCTGCATCGGGGAGACCCTCGCCGAGCGCGAAGCTGGAAACCTAGAAAGCGTGCTCCGCACCCAAGTGACCGATGGTCTTGCCGGGATTTCAGAAAAAGACATGCTGGAAATCGTCATCGCCTATGAACCCGTTTGGGCGATTGGCACCGGCGTGACTGCGACTTCTCAGCAAGCACAGGACGCTCATCAATTCGTCCGCTCTCTCATTTCTGAGCTCTATGGCAAAGACGTCGCTGGGAAAATCCGCATCCAATACGGCGGCAGCGTGAAGCCTAACAACGCCGCTGAACTCATGGCCTGCCCAGACATCGACGGAGCACTCATCGGCGGCGCCGCCCTAGAAGCGCAGAGCTTTTTCGATATCGTTAGCACTGGCTCCGCTGCTTCGGTATAAAGCCCAATTTTCTCACAAACTCCACCGCCAGTCGCTCCCTCGTGGCGAAGTTTAAGTAAATGATCCGGGGAGCGCCTCTTTGGGGAGCGCCTGCATCTTGCAGGCTCCCTTCCGCATCTTGCGGAAGGGATTAAAAATCTTCCCGCGCAGCGCAAATTATCCTAAAGTCAAAGAGTTCCCGGCAAGATGCCGGAAACAGCCGACAAGATGTCGGCGCTCCCCGAAAAAAATCAAATCACGCATGAAAGCATACATTCTCCTCGCGGCAATGGCGTTCCACAGCACCCTCATTTCCCAAGCCGTGGAGCCGGGGAAATCTCAATCACTCACTTCTCCCGACCAAGTGCCGCAAGGGCTGGAGAAATCCGATTGGCAAAGCATCCGTGAAGCCTATCAAGCTAACCAACTCCGCAGCGCGAAAAAAGCCGGTCTTGCCACGCAAAAAGGCTACTCGAATGCAAACATTGCAGGAGCGGGTGACGGGTTCGGAGCTTCTGTGGCGATTTCTGGCGACACGGTAATCGTCGGGGCTCCTAAAGAGGATAGCAACGCGACAGGAGTCAATGGCGACCAAATGGACAATAGCGCAGGCGATTCAGGAGCAGCCTATGTTTTCGTCAGAAGCGCCGGAGCTTGGAGCCAGCAGGCCTACTTGAAGGCCAGCAATACGGGGGCATTTGATGAGTTCGGTTTTTCCGTTGCCATCTCAGGCGACACGGTGGTGGTCGGGGCTATTGGAGACTCCAGCAACACGCCAGGAGGCATCTTTGGGAATAGTTCAGGAGCAGCTTATGTTTTCGTAAGGAGCGAAGGAGCTTGGAGCCAGCAGGCTTACTTGAAAGCCAGAAACACGGGAGCGTCCGACTTATTCGGCACTTCCGTAGCCATCTCAGGTGACACGGTGGTGGTCGGGGCTAGTGGCGAGGAAAGCTACGCGACAGGAGTCAATGGCAATGAAGCCGATAATGGTGCATATCATTCAGGAGCAGTCTACGTCTTTACCCGCACTGACGGTTTCTGGAGCCAGCAGGCTTACTTAAAGGCCAGCAACACGGGAGAGTATGACGAGTTCGGCAAATCCGTAGCGATCTCAGGCGATACGGTAGTGGTCGGGGCTGTTGGCGAGGCCAGCAACGCGGCCGGAGTCAATGGCAGACAAAAAAACAATAGTGCGATTTATTCAGGAGCCGCCTATGTTTTCGTAAGGAACGCAGGAGTCTGGAGCCAGCAGGCTTACTTGAAAGCCAGCAACACGGGAGCTTTCGACTTTTTCGGCAGATCCGTAGCGATCTCAGGCGACACGCTAGTGGTCGGGGCTATGTATGAGGAAAGCAGCGCAACAGGAGTGAATGGCAATCAAGCGGACAACAGCGCGAGTAGCTCAGGAGCAACCTACGTCTTTACCCGCAGCGGCGGAGCCTGGAGCCAGCAAGCTTACTTGAAGGCCAGCAATACGGGAGCGTTTGATCAGTTCGGTTTTTCCGTAGCCATTTCAGGTGACACGGTGGTGGTCGGGGCTGCTAAAGACCCCAGCATCGAGATAGGAAGCACCTCTGGGAATGGTTCAGGAGCCGCTTACGTTTTCGAAAGGAGCGCAGGAGCTTGGAGCCAGCAGGCTTACTTAAAGGCCAGTAACCCGGGAGGGAGTGACCAATTCAAAATCCGAGTCAAATCCAAGTCAAAGCTAGGCGAAGTCATTGGTGCGGGAATTGTTCCAATCACCGGTAACGGCATTTTTACCCAAGGCAGCACCGTCACCCTCAAGGCCAAGCCCAAAAAGGCCGCGAGTTTCTCGGCTGGTTTGAGAATAAAAAACGCATCAGCAAGAAAAAGAAACTCGTCATCACCAACCTAAACGCCGATCGCTCCTTCGTGGCGAAGTTTAAGTAAGTGATCCGGGGAGCGCCTCTTTGGGGAGCGCCTGCATCTTGCAGGCTCCCTTGAACG
>JAAURL010000018.1 GCA_012032235.1 Akkermansiaceae bacterium
CTGGGCTATCACATGTTGCCGCGTTGCGGCATGGATTACATCGAATCGCATTGCGGTACTCGACCTCTTTCGCCCCAAAGGGGCTTGATGAGGATAGCCCGGGGCACCGCCCTGGGTATAATCAATTTAATAGATTTAGCCCTGAAGGGGCGAAATGCCGATGTCGCGCTTACACGCAGGATCACTAACTACAAATTTAACTTCTGAAGGGCGATCTCATGTCACAATCTCTCGCCCAAATCATGCTTCATCTGGTCTTTTCAACCAAAGATCGCAAACCGATGTTGAACGATGAAATCCGTGACGAACTCCACGCTTACATCGGTGGGATTATCACAAGCCTCAAGGGGACACTTCTCAAATCAGGTTCGGCCTCCGATCATATTCACCTACTCATTGCACAATCACGCACCATTTCCGTCGCGGATCTTGTGCAAGAAATCAAAACCGGATCCTCCAAATGGATCAAAACCAAAGGCGATCAATACCGCAATTTCCACTGGCAAGGTGGCTACGGAATTTTTTCAATCAGTCCGTCCCACAGAGATATCCTAGAAGCATACATCGCCAATCAAGCCGCGCACCATCGTAAGGAAACATTCCAAGATGAATACCGACGCTTACTCGCGAAATATAAGATCGAATTTGATGAACGTTATGTTTGGGATTAAACAGCATTTCGCCCCTTCAGGGCTTAAAAGGTTTATGGGCATTTTACCCAGGGCGTTGCCCTGGGCTATCACATGTTGCCGCGTTGCGGCATGGATTACATCGAATCGCATTGCGGTATCGGTTGCACACCATCGCGTTGCGGCATGGATCACATCTCATCACGTTGCTCCATCGACCTCATCCGCCCTGAAGGGACGGCATGTTTGTGGGTTTCTAGCCTTGCTGATGTCCCTATGCTTCGTAACGGGCTGCCGTCAAGAGACGAAAGAAATCCCGCGCAAGCTCCAATTTGAAGCCTTCGTTCCTGTTTACAATCGCTACATCGAGACTTGGCTAAAAACCCAACAAACCGAAACGGAAAAGGAAATCGAAAAAGTCACCACGGACCTCACCACCGCTGAAGGCGACGCCAAAACCGCTCTGGAGACCAAGGCCAAGGCGCTCCTGCTTGATCAGGAAAAGTATCGCTTCCGCATCGGCATTGGCCCGTATCTTAAATTCGGCAATCCATCCGAAATTCCCACCGACCTCGTATGGGAAAACGGCATGGACCAGCCTGAAATCGGAGATCCGAGAGCGAAGAAAGGTGGAGCATTTCGCAAATTCGTCTCAGATTTCCCTCCAACAATTCGCCCTATTGGAAACAACTCTAACAGTTCATTTCGTGGAGATCTTTACGATTTGATTGATATGAAATTGATCACGCTGCATCCCAAGACCATGGAGATCATTCCAGGAATCGCCAAGGAGTGGGCAGTTTCCGCCGATAAGCGAACCGTTTACTTTCGTATCGATCCCGAGGCAAAATACTCTGATGGGCATCCCGTAAGAGCTCGTGACTATCTGATCAGTGTTTATATCCGCGTTTCTGATAACTTGGTGAATCCCTATCAGAAGCAATATTTCCGGGAAGAAGTCGCCCAGGTTGCAGCTTATGATGACCTAACACTTTCTGTCTCTTTGCCTGAGCCAAAATATTTTGGCCCGATCATTGCAGGAGGCCTCACCCCATCATCTCCCATCTTTTATTCTGAATACGGTCCTGATTATGTGGATCGCTATCAGTGGCGATTTCCTCCCACAACTGGCGCTTATGAAGTGCGGACGGAAGATATCATTAAAGGAGTTTCCATTTCACAGACTCGTGTAAAAAACTGGTGGGCTAAAGATCGAAAATACTATCGATACTGTTTTAACCCGGATAAATTAATCCATACAGTCGTTAGGGATGAATCTAAAGCTTTTGAGCTTTTCCGTGCAGGAGAAATCGATACTGCGCTAGTGACATCTCCAGAACTTTGGTACGAGAAGTGTGAAATTCCTCCTGTGCACAACGGATATATTGAGCGAGCGACTTTCTACAAACAATATCCTCTCATCCCTCGTGGACTTTATCTAAACGTCCGAAAGCCTCCTTTGGACAACCGGGATGTTAGAATTGGTATTTCCCACGCGGTGAATTGGCAGAAAATAATCGATGTCATTTTCCGCGGTGACTATCAAAGGCTTAATGCTTTTAATGCAGGTTTTGGCTCCTTGAGTGATCCATCGATTCAAGCACGCCGTTATTCAATCGATGAAGCACGAGCATCATTTGCAAAAGCAGGCTATGTCACTGAAGACTCGGATGGCACTCTTAAAAAGGAAGATGGCACTAGGCTCACTGTTTCGCTGACATATCCTAAAATGCCGTTCTTGGACCGCATGCTTGTGATCATCAAAGACGAAGCGAAGTCTTGTGGATTAGAACTGCGTCTTGATGCGACAGAAGCTACGGTGGCTTATAAAAACAAATGCAAAAACAGCATGAGATTGCCTTTGGTGCTTGGAACACAGATCCTCCAGCTCCCGATTTCCACCAGTTCTTGCACTCCACGAACGCTCTCGATGAGAAGGGAAATCCGAAACCGAATACCAATAACACCTTTGTCTGGGTGCGTAAAGACACCGACATCCTCAGCGAAACAGTTCGTAATGCGACTACTGAAGAAGACCTGCGTGATGCCGTGCGGAAACTCCAAAACATCATCCATGATGAAGCAATCTTCATTCCCGGATACGCGGTTGACTTCGTCCGCATCGCTTCATGGCGCTGGGTGAAATGGCCAGATTGTGAAGACACTCGCTTTAGCCCGCCTGTATGCTTTGAACCTCATGAGACTTTTACTTACTGGATCGACGAGGAAGTAAAAAAGGAAACTCAAGCCGCCCGCCGATCTGGGAGAACATTTCCCGAATCGAACCGAGTCTTTGATCATTACCGTGAAAAGCCTTTAGAGAACAAAGAGGAGGGACAGCCGTGATTTCTGAAACGGAAAATATTCTGAAGGTGGAGCAACTCATCACCTCTTTCGAGACCGAGCGTGGCTTGTTGCGTGCGGTGGATCACGTCTCCTTCACCGTGCCTGCTGGAAAGACGGTCGGCATCGTAGGAGAATCGGGCTGCGGGAAAAGTGTCACAGCAATGTCCATTGTCAGACTGCTGCCGCAGCCAGCTGGGAAGATTCTCGGCGGACACATTTATTTCAAAGGACGCGATTTGACCCACGCCACGGAAAGAGAAATGCGCGATATCCGTGGCGACGAGATTGGCGTCATTTTTCAGGAGCCAATGGCTGCGCTAAATCCCGTTCATCGCGTCGGGAAACAAGTGGCAGAAGTACTCCGCATCCACAAAGATCTCTCAAAAAAAGACGCGTGGGCAGCTGCCACAGAAATGCTAGACCTCGTTCGTATTCCCGCACCTGAAAAGCGGATGATGGACTATCCGCACCACTTATCAGGTGGGATGCGTCAACGTGTTGGCATCGCGATCGCACTGGCCTGCCGCCCGTCACTACTAATCGCCGATGAACCGACGACTGCGTTAGACGTAACCGTACAAGCACAGATCCTAGAGCTGATGGAGCGCATCCAGTCAGAGATGGGGATGGCTACAATTTTGATCACTCACGACCTCGGGGTGATCGCAGAAAATTGCGATCAGGTGATCGTCATGTATGCAGGTCGGGTCGTGGAAAAAGCCAGCGCCACAGAGCTTTTCGAAAATCCCTTGCACGCCTATACCAAAGGCTTGCTGAGCTCGATCCCTAAGCTAGACATTCCGCCCAAGTCGGTCCTCAAAACCATTCCCGGCGTAGTCGCTTCTCTAGCAGATCACTCCCATGGCTGCCGCTTTTGCCAGCGCATGGGCCGCACCGCAGCTGGTTCGCGTGAACGTCCCCAGCTCATTGAAGCCTCCCCGAACCATTGGGTGGAAAATTGCAAAGAATGTTATCACCCGTGAGTGTCCAGCCACTACTTTCTGTCAAAGATCTCCGCATTCACTTCCCAGTGCATGGCGGGGTTTTATTAAAGCAAAAGGCTTCGGTGAAAGCGGTAGATTGCGTTTCGTTAGATATTACCCCCAGCGAGACCTTCGGCCTTGTCGGTGAATCAGGCTGTGGGAAATCGACGCTCGGCAAAGCAATTGTTAGGCTGATCAAACCCACAGCTGGCTCAATTCATTTCGGGAAAACAGACATTACCAGCTTGAGCCAACGCAATCTCCGCCCAATGCGGCGTGATTTCCAAATGATTTTTCAAGATCCTGCCGAATCTCTCGATCCACGGATGAGTGTGCGCTCGATCATCGAGGAGCCGTTCTTAATTCACGGTCTCGGCAATCGTTCAGAGCGTGTGCAATGGGTCAATGAATTGTTAGGTCGCGTCGGCTTGCCCGCATCCTCTGCCGAACGTTACCCGTTTGAATTTTCCGGTGGTCAGCGCCAACGCATCGGTATTGCCCGTGCGCTAGCATTGAAGCCGAAGCTGATCGTGTGCGACGAACCTGTTTCTGCGCTGGATGTTTCCGTGCAATCGCAGATTTTAAATTTACTAGTCGAGCTACAGCGTGACTTCGGCTTGTCCTACTTGTTCATCGCCCACGACCTTTCCGTGGTGAAACACATGAGCGATCGGGTCGCCGTGATGTATTTGGGAAAAATTGTCGAGTTAGCTAGCGCAGAGGAAATTTATAAAAATCCGCGGCATGCCTACACAAAAGCACTGCTCTCTGCGATTCCATCACATGATCCCAAAATGCGACAAAAGAAAATCTTGTTAGAAGGAGATGTGCCATCTCCTATTGATCCTCCTGCGGGTAGCGCCTTTGGACATCGAATCAATCACCCACGCTATGAAGAGACCATCGGCGCGGATTTATCACTTCGGGAGATTTCCCCAAATCACTGGGTGGCCGCTGATCCATGCAGTATCTCCGAGGAAGACTGGGAAAGGCTGAAGGAGCATTGAATATCGAAGAGAGAAAAGGTCGCGTATTGCGCCAACTAAAAATGACACCGGGGCGATAAAGTCGTTGCGTCAGGATTCGTGACACCGAGGATTCGGAGATTTTGCGGATTTTGGCGCAGCTAACGTGGAGCAAAAAGAGAGCTAAAGCGGATCGCAACGTGGTCTTCGGTGCTTTCTACTCGAAATCCTGATCCTAGAAGTTTCTCGGAAATTTCCGGCATGTGGAGTGCTCCCCATGGCACGATGATGATTTGTGATTGCGGGAGCCGTGCATGAAGCACTTCTAACAGATGTGCATTTCGTTTGGTGAGAAGATCTTCCCACAACAGTTTTTCGAGATGTTCAGGTGTGGGTTTTAATATGCTTGATAATGTTTCGGCGGTCATTCCTTTGGAATGAATGAGCATCGCTTTATCGATTAGATCGAGTGTTTCCTGATTAAACATTCGAATATCGACATCTGCAGCGACGAGTTCTCCTTTAGGTTTAAACTCATGTTGCTGCTCGGACACGCCCAGCGATTTTGCCATCCGGGAATATCCTGTCTTACTTTGTAAAAGATTCCCTTGATCCGTGACACCCTCCATTAGCACCACCGCATGATCAGGAAAGGATTGGTTGAGCGACTGATAGAAAGTGGCTTCACCGACATGCGACATCGGCGCGAGCTGGACTTTTTTCCCATCATCGCGGACGTAGTTTCTCACCTGCATGACTAAGCCTTCTGGGCGTAGTGAGACGAAGCCATCGGTGAAATGGCTGACTGCAACGCTCGCGCAAGATACCAAATACATCACTACGAAGGGCACCAAGACGAATAAGTTGATACATAAAAATCCGGTGAAACCTAACCAACTAAATGGCTTGGGTCTCAGCCGACTTGCTACGAAAAAAGGCCACGAAAAATTCATTTTCCCTTTCACTCGATTTAAAATGAATAGGCCAAATGCTAGCTGAAAAACTGCTAGAATCCATGCAATCAAAGGAAGCTGGTCGAAGTAGTAAATAAGCAATGGCAGAATCATCAAATTCGTGGCTGGAATAAAAAGCGCGAGTGATATGAACCAGCGTTTAGGGATCATCGGGCAAAAAGCAGTTAGCCCGTAGATCAAGCACGACATGAGTAGTAAAAGAATACCGACGATCGCAGCGATCCCTGTAAAGGCATGGCTTTTGCAAAGTAAATCAAAGACGCGTCGATCAGGGACAGCGCAGAACTCGCTAAAAACAATGCGATGAAACTATTCAGCGCCATTTCGATCAGCTTTTTAAATGGCTGGAAATCTGTTGCAGGCAGTGGTGGCGGCGAATGCATTTGGCGGAATCTCAATGAACAGTCGCATGATGATTCTCATCGCGACTTCAAGCAACTAAATCCATTTCTCCCTATCTGTTCAAATCTCCCGATTGATGATTAGAGATTTGCAGTCCTTGGTGGCCTTGGTGATATCTGTAGCCTGAAGTAGGGAGGAAACGATGACCACTCGCTGTGCTCCGGCGGCGAGGACGCTAGGGAGCGTTTCAGGAGTGATGCCGCCGATACAGTAGGCCGGAATTCGGGAGCCGACGTCGCGCTGCATTTCCTGAATGTGATCTAGGCCGATTCCGGGCCTGCCGAGCTTCGTGGGCGTCGGGAAAAGTGGGCCGAATCCGATGTAGTCGAAGCCTTCTGCCAAGGCGGCGCGGGCTTGATCGAGAGAATGGGTGGAGCGCCCGATGATTTTCCCGGGACCCACCATTTCCCGCGCTGTGGAGAGCGGGCCATCGTCCTGGCCGATGTGGACGCCATCGGCATCGAGCGCAGCCGCGAGTTCGGGAAAATCGTTGATAATAAAAGGAATTTTTGCCTCACGGCAAATCAGGAGAAGCTTTTTCGCGACGCGTTCGATGGTGGAGAGATCGTGATTTTTCGCGCGGAGCTGGAGGATGTCGGCACCGCCAGCGAGAAGGGAGCGAGTGGCGGACTCCGCATTTTCCTCCGTGACGTAGCCGAGATCGAGAATGCAGTAGAGAAGTGCGGAGAGGGAAATGTGCATCGCTATCGTTGGTGGAGCTTTGTGGGAAACCTGAGAGGGAAAATGGATTTAGCCGCAAAGAGTCACAAATGACTCCGTAGAACATAAAACAGGCAAGATGCCTGTTTGCCATGACAGGCTGGAAGCCTGTCTTACGATGTGCGCTCTTCTAAATATCTCGCGACCCAGCCGATGTCGTAATTTCCAGAGGCGAAGTCGGGGTGCGCGATGATTTCTTGTTGGAAAGGAATGGTCGTTTTGATGCCGCGGATCATGAATTCACCAAGAGCACGTTTCATGCGGGCGATGGCGATTTCACGAGTGGCTCCGGTGACGATGAGCTTCGCGATCATCGAGTCGTAATGTGGCGGGACAGTATAGCCGGAATAAACGTGGGTATCGACGCGGACACCTTTGCCGCCGGGAGCATACCAGAGATCGATGGTGCCAGGGCTGGGAGTGAAATTGTTGAATGGATCTTCCGCGTTGATGCGGCATTCGATGGAGTGGCCGCGAGGCGTGGATTCCAGGACGTGGTGGGAAAGCGGTTCTCCCGAAGCGACGCGGATTTGCTCCTTGATCAGCTCGCAGCCCATGACTTCTTCGGTCACGGGATGTTCCACTTGGATCCGCGTATTCATTTCCATGAAATAGAAATTTTCCGCAGCTTCATCGACGAGATACTCGATGGTTCCGGCGTTTTGGTAACCGATGTTCTTGATGAGATTAACCGATGCTTCGCCCATTTTCTGGCGTAATTCGGGAGTGATGAGTGGTGACGGGCACTCCTCGATGATTTTTGATTTCGCCGCTGCATCGAGCAATCGCGCTCGCCGAGGTGGATGAAATTCCCGTGAGAGTCGCCGATGACTTGGAACTCAATATGGTGCGGATTGAGCACGAGTTTTTCCAAGTAGCACGAGCCGTTTCCAAAGCAGGCGACGGCTTCGTTCGATGCGGCCTGAAATAGGGAAATAAACTCTTCCGCCTTGAAACAGGGTCTCATTCCCCGGCCTCCTCCGCCGGCGGTCGCCTTGATCATGACTGGGAACCCGATTTTCTTCGCCACTTTTAAGGCTTCTTCGGCATTTTCCATGATGTCAGAGCCGGGCGTGATCGGCACGCCATTGGCTATCGCCGTGGCACGCGCCGTGGCTTTATCTCCCATCTGGAAATCACCTTCGCGGATGGACCGATGAAGGTGATGCCGGAGCTGGCGCAATTCCGCAAACTTCGCGTTTTCTGAGAGAAATCCATAGCCAGGGTGGATGGCATCCGCGCCTGTGATCTCGGCAGCGGCGATGATGCGGTCGATCTTCAAATAAGATTCCTTACTGGAGGCCGGGCCGATGCAGACTGCCTCATCTGCCAGCTGGACGTGCATGGAATCCACATCGGGTTCCGAATAAACGGCGACGGATTCGACATTCAGCTCCCGACAGGCACGAATGATGCGGAGGGCAATTTCGCCGCGATTGGCGACTAGGACGCGTTTGAACATTTTGGAAGTAGGAGGTTCTAGTTTGGGAATTTGAAAATCAGAGAAGTCCGTGATGGGAAAAACTTGAGAAACCGTTTCTCGCTCGGACTCGGTCAAAGCCGTGCCACGTTTCAATTTGGTAGCCAAAGTCTGGACCGGCATTCCTGCTTCTCGTGCGATGGCAGAGAGATTCAAATAGGAGCCAATGCAGCAATTCTTTCTAAAGTAGCATCTGGCGTGGGAATCGTTTTCCCGCGTTTCTCAGCGACTTCCAGCCAGAGTTCTGCCGCGATTTGGATTTCTCTTACCGCCTCTTCTGCGGTCTCTCCATAGGCAATGCATCCGCCGAGAGCAGGCACGCTGGCGACAAATCCTTCATCCTCGGCGCTCCAGGCGATGGTGATTTGATAGGGTAATCTAGTTTTCATTTTCCTGTGCCAGTAAAATATTCCGAACGCTGACGACGTAGCATCTTTTCAAATGCTTCCCATGAGGAGCCCACGCCTCACTTGATGCGGAAAGACACATCACCGTATTGCACGGGCGTGCAGTCTTCGGCGACGACGGCGCAGATGGTGCCGGAGCGTTCGGCTTTGATCTCGTTCATCACTTTCATCGCCTCGATGATGCATAGCGTTTGGCCGACGGAAACAGCGGAGCCGACAGTGACAAAATCGGGAGCATCTGGCGCTGGCTTGGTGTAAAAAGTGCCGACCATCGGTGAGGTAATTTCTGCGCCTTCGGCGACGGGAGCAGCTGATGCGGCGACGGGAGCAGCCACTGGGACTGCTGGGGCCGCGGTGACTGACGCATGATGAACAGAAGCAGATGCTGGGAGGGCGGAAAGTAAACCACGAAGGTCATCCAGATCTGCGCCTTTTTTCAACTTGAGGTGAAAGTCCTTCTTGGTGAGGTCGAAGTGGGTGAGCCCGTGCTCATTCATAAGTTCGACAATTCGACGGATTTCTTGGAGTTCCACGATTTAGAAAAGGTTGAGGTTTGGATGATTGAGAATCTCTCCACGCGGGTGGATTCTCGTCCCGCAGAGTTAGGAGAACAGTGCTGAGAGCGTCAAGCGTGGAGGCGGAAAGCCTTCAATTTAAAAATCTCGATCATGTTGCAGATTGCGCCTTCGGGAGCTCAAAAAAGAGCCGCCACACCGGCAGGGATGTGCAAAATTTTTTCTGTAATTTAGGATTCCCAATTTTGGATTTAGATCTTCTTCTTTGCCTCCATGATTGAGACGACACCATTCAATATTTTACCGCGCCCAGGCTTGGCGGGAGAATGGGTGCCGGGAGATTTTTTCCGCAAAATGAAGCGGGAGGAAATTTGCCGCGAGGGACGCCCACTGGAGGTCGATCTCGGCTGCGGAGATGGTTCGTTTTTGATCGGGATGGCGCAGCAATTTCCCGAGAGAGATTTCCTAGGCGTGGAGCGCCTATTAGCCGGGTGAAAAAAGTTTGCAAAAAAATCACGCGGCGGGATTTAGAAAACGCCCGGGTTCTGCGGTTAGAAAGTCGCTACACGGTGGAGTGGCTTCTGCCGGAGGAGTCAATCTCCCGGCTGCATTTGTTGTGTCCTGATCCTTGGCCAAAGCTGAGGCATCATCGGCGGCGGCTGGTGCAGTTAGATTTTCTGGAAGCAGTCTGGAAAACTCTAGTGCCAGGAGGAGAATTCCTCTTCATGACCGATCATGAGGAATATTTCCACTGGGCGTCGGAAAAGGTGGAAGCCTTTGGAAAATTTGAGAATTTGGAATGGTCCGAAGATTCCTTTTTCTATCCGAAAACCGATTTCCAGGTGCAGTGGGAAGCCGAGGGAAAGTCCATGTGGCGGCTGAGGAGCAGGAAGAGAAAATCCTAATTCCTAAAGAGAATGGCGCTAATGGGAGAAGAAATTACCGATGCTTCGTAATAGGAGCAAGTTACAGAAATGTCACAGGCGGCCATTTGTGCGAATGCGCGAATTGCTTTAGTTTAGTGAGGTATTTCGATTCGTTGGTTTTGGCGAAAGCTTAGCAAAGAATTGAAATGCGAAATTAGTCAGTAATCCGGTTTCAGCGATCTGTAACATTTATCGGTGTAAAGCCCGGTACATATAGGCTGGCACAGGATATGCTTAATGAAAAACGTTGCGAAAAAGCAACCTACAAAAATGAATATCATAAACAATACAGAATACCGAAGACCATATCCAGATACGAGTACCGTGCCGTCCGAGTTGTCCTTTACGGATGTCTGGGACGGCGAAGCCATGTCGAAACTGATTCGTTCAAAAAGCGAAAACGGTGAAACCCCAGCTTTCCTGTTCTTAGGAAGAAGAGAAGTTGGACTATTAAAAGAATATCTCGCTGAAGTTTTTTGGCGAAGAAGCCGTAGTGAACCTCAACGGGACCTATTACATGGGCCTCGATGTCGTTACTGTAGAATGCGAAACATTCCTATGCACAGGCGGACGCAAGTGGAATAGGTCTTTCCAAGATGTAGAAACAAAACGCTCTGCATGGCTTGATGCAGATTCAGACGGGCAATGGCAATTTCGAATTTGATAGCATCTTGTGACACCCGCTCTTCCTTCCCTCCCAAGGGGGAGCGGGCGTCTTAAGACTCTCAATCAGAAAAACATTTCCAACTTAAATTGAAAGGCTCCTTCGAAATTCGAGGGAGCCTTTTTGGTTCGACTTGGTCGTTGAAACCAGAAGCCTGTTACGGCGCTTTCCAAGTCAGTGAAATGGGATTGGCTTTGCCTTTTTCCGCCAAAACCAGGGTGAGTTCTTTGAGCGGCGCGGTGAGGTAGGTGCTTTTGGGGACTTCAGCAGACCAGATTTTCCCGTTTTTCGTGAACTCGAATTTCGCGGCGTCTGCGATCGTTTCTGGGGTGACAGGGAAAATTTCGATTTCTCCCAGCTGCGCGGCGTCTTCTTGGAATCCGGAGATGGTGAGGAGCAAGGTTTTCGGTTTTTCAGAAATGGTTAGCGCGGCAGGAGCTTGGGCGGGAACCGGGATTTTTTCGACGGCATCTTCGATCCATTTCGCCTCTGCAGTGGCAGCGGGAGCTCCCGCATCGAGTGTGATTTCTAGCGCAGCATTTCCCGGTATACAGCTGGCGTCATTGCAAGTCAGCCAGGAGATTTTCCCTTTTAATTTCGCCGTGCCGCTAAAGCCTGCGGGAGGTGTGAATGTAACTGGGAAAATGACGGTACCTTCGTAGCCGAATCCGGGTAAATCTCCTGTCATAAATCTTTTAGGAACAGGGTGTTCAAGTTCTCCCGCCGTCCAGCCTGCCGGGAGCTCCCAGGTCACGGAAGTTTTCATGCCGCCCTCCCCGGGATTACTCCAATAAGTGTGCCAATGCTCGTCCAGCACGAGTCGCACGGCAGTTTGCACGGGCTTCCCGGCTTGGTAAGTCGAAGTGGCACTGAACCAATCGACCTCAGCTTTTCCCGACCGAACAGCGGCGGGAGCAATCGAGCAAATGGCAGAAAAAATCATCGCAGTTCGGTAAATGGGCATCGCGGAAAATAGTCTGCATTTCTCTGCTCGACAAATCAAAATCCGAGTGTCGATTACACCAATGATGCTTACGCGCCACTTGAGTCTTTGGCTCGCCTCCTTGGCAATCGCTGCCGCAGAAAAACCCGCCGCACCGCCCGCTGATTTCAAGGAAATCCGTAAATTACTGAACGACCCAAATGGAGATCTGGCGGAAATCGCCGAAGGATGGATCGGTGAAAAAGGAGGGAATCATTTATTCTATTTTCCCACCCGCGATGAGCCCGCTACTCCCGCCACTTGGGGGCTGAAGTTTGAAACAGTGAATTTCAAATCGAAAGATGGCACCTCTCTGCACGGCTGGTTTATCCCAGCAAAAGGGAAAACCGCGAAATCTGCCAAAGCGACGATTGTCTTTTCTCACGGCAATGCGGGAGCTGTCGGGCATCATCTCGGCTTTTGCGTGTGGTTCGCAGAGGCCGGCTACAATGTTCTCGTTTACGATTACCGTGGTTTCGGAAAATCCGGCGGGAGCGTGGACCGCCGTGGCATGATTAACGATGTGAAAGCGGCGTTCGCCTTTATTTCTAAACGCCGCGACATCGATACGAACAAAATCATTTCCTACGGTCACAGCCTAGGCGGCGCACAATCTGTCACCGCGTTAGCAGAAACCCCCGTCAAAGGTCTACGTGCGATTGTCATCGATGCCAGCTTCGCCTCCTACACATTGATGGCTCGCACGATAGGTGGGCAGTTAGGAGAGAGGCTGGTGACCGACGAGCTCTCACCAAAAGATTTCATTCAGAAGCTATCCCCCACGCCGTTGCTCGTTATTCACGGCACAAAAGACGAAGTCGTGCCATTTTCCCAAGGCCGCCAACTCTTCGAAACGGCAGGCGAACCAAAGACGTTTTTCCAAGTCGAAGCCGCCAGTCATGGCAGCGCCTTATCGGGAAATAAGGGTGCTTATCGTAAGAAAATGATCGCTTGGTTGGACCAAGTGCTGAAAGGGTAAAAGCTGACAAGCTTGCTTGACGGCTTCGCGAGGGATCGCCTAGCTTGGGCAGTCAGTTTAATAGAAATGAAATTTTTATGAATCTTCCCATTCTCTATGTCAAACGCGGCTGCCCATGGTGTGAAGAAGTGACCGAATACTTTGACCGCCAGAAAATCGAAGTCCAGACATTCAATGTTTCTAATGATCGGGAAGCGATGCAGGAAATGGTAGCCCTATCTGGACAGTCTAAGGCACCGACACTGGATTGGCACGGAAACGTCTTGGCGGATTTCGGCGTGGATGAGCTAGTTCCATTTCTCAAAAAACACGGCGTAGCTTGAGGGTTGGCTGCTCAGCTCAACTCAATAAACAATCCGATAGCGAGACCGAGTAAGGCTAGAATACTCGCCACAATTCCGGCGAGTTTGAATTGCTTTTTCCAGTTAAAGGCGCTCGCCCCTTTTCCATCAACCCATTCTTCCCACGAAGTGGAAGGATGGCTAACACGGTGACTATGGCGTAGATTCGTCTTGAATGGACCAGGTGCTCCAGTTGGTAAAATTCGCTTCATAGAATGGTGATTCGTAAAAGATTGGACTTAAAAAATAAATCCATCATTCACGTAATTTTTTCACGTAAATACTTCACCAATGAACCCCAAAAGGGGAGGAAAGTTTCGACCACTGCTTCTAGCAGCCAATCACTTTGTGTAGCTGACTTCTGGAGTTTGAACTTCGCTAAATTTTGGAAGCGGACGCAGTCCCGGAGCCTTTGGCTCACCTGTGCAGCAGCAAGAAGCATTCAAGAGAACAAACGCGGAAACAGTGGCAGCGATGAAAATACGGATCATGAGAGCAAGTTGGATATGAGTGAAATAGAATGAAGTGTTTTGCCTTATCAGAAAAAACAATGTGAGAAAATTATTTAGACGGAGCCGCGTAAGTTGGCTTGCTAGGAGCAGGACTGCTGCTGGTGTCTGGGCAGCAGGAGGAAGCGATACAAGTGGCAACAGCGGCGATGAAGGCAAATTTCATGGTTCGTGAGTTTGGTTTTTAATGAAATCTGAGGTGAAGTACGCTTCAGATTTCCGCGAAATTAACAATACAGCTTGAGCCTGCAAGGCAAAAGACGTTTCCAGTGCGAGCGCGCGCATTGCTCTAATCCACTTTCTTTTCACGGACTCTATCCATAGGGTCATCTTGCCACATGAAAAGTGCTTTGATGACATCCTTGAAATTTGCCTTCATCTCGTGGCTTTCGCGGTGAATTTGGATCGTTTCGCGCTGGATTTCTGCAGGGTCGACATTCGATGGGGTGAAATCCATTTCCGGCATTTGCTGGTCTAGCTCGATGAGTAATTTCCCTACGTCCAGATGGACTCGCTCGACATGATCACAGAGCTTGGAGGCATCTACGGCCAATATGGCGGCATCTTCCGCTAGGATCGTGCCTTTTGCCTTGTTCTGTATTTGCCCTACCAAGTGACGGACCCGCGTGCTCAGATCGAGCCATTCGGCAGAAAGATCATGATCTACATGCGAATAAATTTTTCTAGTTGAGTATCCATTTGGGAAAGATAACTCAACTGCTCTGGCGTGCAATATTTGAATCATCACTTTGCTAACATGAAATTGCCTTCTAAATGGGCACGGCAGATGGGGTTTTTTGGGTGGTTGTGGATTTGGGCGGTGATTGGATTTTTGGGAAATGCCGGATGCCAACGTGGCCGCTCCCTGGGTGTGGCCAAGGCAGTCCCGGTGCGAGAGGACGGGGTGTTAGAATTGCAGTTGATGAGCTTCAACGTGCGCTATGAGAATTCCGCAGAACTCGGCGATCGCTCCTGGCACCAGCGGGTGATTGGTTCGGTCGGAATGATTCAGAAGGAGCGACCTAACATTTTTGGTGTGCAGGAGGCCATGCACGGCCAAGTCGCGGATTTGTGGGCTTCGCTTACAGAATATGAATTCTACGGCGTTGGCCGGGATGACGGGAAAATCAATGGCGAGTATTCGGGCATTTTCTATCAGCAGGATCGTTTTCAGAGCAGCCTAACAGAAAAAGGTGTGTTCTGGCTGTCTGACACACCAGAAATTCCCGGCTCCCGCACATGGGGAAATGAAATCCCACGCATCGCGACGTGGATGCGCCTGGTGGACCGCATGACTGGTCGCGGATTCTATGTTTTCAATACGCATTTGGATCACAAAAACCAAGCATCGCGGGAAAAAGCCGCCTTACTGATTGCGCAGCGAATTGACGGGAGGAAACACCAAAACGAGCCGGTGATTCTGCTAGGTGACTTTAACGCCACTGAGTCAAACGCGGCCATGGCCTACCTTACAGGAAAGAAAGTCTCTATCGCTGGGAAAACTACAGCGTGGCCGAATGGATTGACCGATTCCTATCAATCCCTGCACGCCAAGGAGAAAAACCGCCGGACGTTGCATTTCTGGGGAAACAGCCGTGAAGGATTACTCAAAGTCGATCACATCTTAGCCAGCAAAGGCGCGGAAATCGTATCCTCAGAAATCGTTTCCGGCGACAAGCCGATGGTCTCCGATCATTTCCCGGTGACAGCGCGGGTGAGATTTTCGCGGTAAAAAATGAAGCCGACCACGGCAATCGCTTTCAGTTTGGTGCCTCGCCGGTCCTGTCATAGCGGCTGCGACATGAAGGATGTCAAAACTGCAGTGACTTCTTTTTACTGTGTGTTTAAAGGCCCTCATCTCCTTCCAGCTCAGCCGCTTTCATCTCACGAACTTCAGCATCGGTAAAAACCTTGTCTCCCCAGATATTCTTCAGTTGAGCTGCGAAATCGACTTCCGGCATCGCTGGCTCGTTGAGTTCTCGTGCAGGTGTGAGCGTGGCAAAGAGTCTGCCTCTCTTCCTAATCAACACGCTCTCTCCATCGGAAATCCAGGCTGCCACCTTTTGAAAATCGTTTTTCAAATCAGCGACGTTTGCTGTTTTCATGGTATGACTCGATACCACATTTCGAAGGCACGTCAATTTGCCAATTTGGCCCTAGCAAAATTGCAGGATAGCGCCGTTTTAGAAAACGGTTTGCTCCACTAAAGCAGTCCCTGCTGGCGCAGCTCTTCATCCACGTCATCGTAGTCGTCGGAAACGATTCCAGCATCACGGATGCGTTGGATTTTGCGGCGGACACCGAGCTTGCTTTTCGGTCCTGTGACTAAGCCTGCCACGCCGCCCACCACGAAGGGTAATAATGCGGCGACACCCAGTGCGCCTAGGCCGATACCGATTCCACGGCGCGCGCCGCGATGCATCATATCTCCTAGCAATAGACCCGCTGCTGCGCCTAATAAAGCAGGTGCGGTCATTGCGCTCGTCTCAACCCATGCGGGAGTCGTTACTGAATACTCGTCTGACATGACTGAGAACTAAGCGGTTCTCAGCCTAACGACAATACTGTAAAACAAAAATGTTACAGATTCTTGCTTTCCGAATCGCGGTCTTTGCGTAAGCCTCCGCCCGCATGGCAACTCCTGAAAATACTTATGCGCTTATCCTCGCTGGCGGTTCTGGCACCCGTTTCTGGCCTCTCAGCCGTAACTCGCGCCCTAAGCAACTGCTCGACCTTTTCGGAAATGGAACGCTCCTAGAACAAACGATCCGCCGTCTCGAAGGCCTCGTCCCTTTGGAAAACATTCTCATCCTGACAAACGAACTTCAGCGAGACGAAGTCCGCTCCGTCGCATCCATGCTACCTGCGGAAAACATTTTCGCAGAGCCAGCCAAGCGCGACACAGCCCCCGCAGTCGCCCTCGGCATCGGTCTGGTCGCAGCGCGAAATCCTGATGCATTGATGATGGTATTGCCCGCAGACCAACTGATTCAGGACATTCCTGCCTATCACACGGTCATGAAGGATGCTCTCGAAACGGCTGAAAAATCAGATGGCCTCGTCACGATTGGCATTCGCCCGACATGGGCTTGCCCGTCTTACGGCTACATCGAACGCGGCAACCGCGCCTCCATTCCCGGCCTGCATTGTGAAAATGCGCCGGTTGAGGTGACGCGCTTTCGGGAGAAGCCGAATGCGGAACTTGCTGAGCAGTTCCTGTCCCAAGGCGGCTTCACCTGGAACGCAGGCATGTTTGTCTGGTCGCTCCCGACAGTGATTCAGCAGCTCACCACTCACGCGCCGGAATTGGCGAAATTCGTTTCAGAACTGCGCCACTCTTCTGATATTCACACAACCGTTGCCGCACAGTTTCCCAAACTCACGCCGATTTCTATCGACTACGCACTCATGGAAAGCGCAGATCGGGTTTTAAATATCGAGGCCACCTTCGACTGGGATGATGTCGGCTCTTGGCTTTCCGTCGCAAAATATCTCGAAAAATACGGTCAAGAGAATCGTGCGAACGAGCAGATCAGCGAGATCGATTCGGAAAACAACATTGTCTTCAATGCCCGTCCAGGAACCCGTATCGCTCTGTTGGGCGTGGATGATTTAATCGTCGTGCAAACTCCAGATGCCTTGCTCGTCGCAAATCGACACCAAGCAGATTCCATCAAAAGCTTTCTGACATCTTGCCAGTCGAGCTGCTGTAAATTTAAATGAACCGCCAAGACGCCAAGAGCGCCAAGTTTTAAACACGAATTTACGGCTTAAGCCTAAAAGAGAGGGCTAGAAACCCAATTTCCGCCTCTTCAAAAATCCTTAAATCCTCATAATCAGTGGTAAAAAACCTTCATCTCTTGGCGTCTTGGCGGTAAAAAATTCTTCCCGAAAATTCACTCTCACTCGGAAAATTCCCCACACCCCGCGCTAGGCATCGACCACGGCGATGCGCGGATCGGTGTGGCGGCAACCGATGATTTCGGGATTTTAGCCCATCCCGTCGAGACGATTGACCAAAGCAAAGGCGATGCCATCGAGAGAATCGCTAGATTGGTAGAAATTCGGAAAATCAAAACTCTGGTCATCGGCTTACCGATTCGCATGGATGGCACGGAAGGCAGATCTGCGATAAAAGTCCGCGCTTTTGCGGATCAACTCCGCGAGCGCATTTCCACGGTTCCGTTAGTTTTCGTCGATGAGTCGCTGACCACTGCTAGCGCCGCTGCGAAACTGCGCGCCGCAGGCCGTAACGCCCGCCAGCAAAAATCTGTCATTGATCAAGCCGCTGCCGTGGAAATCCTCAACACATGGATGGGAAATGATGGCTCGGCGTTCGACTAGTCCGGACTATTTCATGGAATGCAGGCCGATGGTATTTCCTTCGGTATCGCATGCGAGAGCGACGAAGCCGTACTCGCCGATAGGGAATTTCTCCCGGAAGACGGAGCCGCCATTTGCCACCACTCGTCCTGCCTCCACCGCGCAGTCTTCGCAGGAGAAATAGATGAGCGTGCCCCCGCCGCCGGGAGCACAGCCTTCCATTTTGCAAAGTGCTCCCGCGCAACCGGGAGCTTCCATCTCCATCGCGCCGGGAAACATCCACATTTCTAAACCGCCGCCATCACCGCCCATGTCGGGAGTAGGCAGTGACTCGAGCTTGATTTGCAGCGTGCCTTCATAAAAGGCCTTGGCCCGGTTCATGTCTCTCACATAGATTTCAAACCAGCCGACAGGATTACGTTTTGTGCTCATAAGATATAGTGTTTTATTCTTATCATCCTCGAAAGGAAAATAGGAAAGAATTTTCTAACCACAATGGGAGCGATAGCGGACATAGACGAACTGGGTTTATATGGTAATGAGTCAAATTACACGGATTTCACAGATTTTTAGAGAGTTATAAAAATGATGATCTTGAATTTTGGTTTCACTTTTTGAGTGAGCTCTTTTGAATCATGTCATTGCAAACTCTTTCTTTTGTGCCTTTTTGCGGCTAAATCCATATTTCTTCTTAGGATAATTACTTCCGCATTTTCGTAGATTTGCCAAGACAATTTACCCGACTCACAGTCGTTCATTCACGAAAATATCGCCGAACTTCAAAGGCGTCGTGCGTTTCGATGATTTCGGAGCGAGGGAATAAATTTTCAAAAACAGGTAGATGAGTGTCGCCAGGGTAATTTTCGAAAATATGACTCACGAGGAGGCCATCTAGCTCCGGCAGGAAAGCGGCATAAATTTCTGAGCCTCCGATGATGAAGACTTGGCCCTCCAAAGCGGGTAGGGATGCTAGCTCGTCGATGTGGTGAATGGTTTCCACGCCTTCTGCTTTCCATGAGAGATCACGAGTCAGAACAATGTTGCGGCGCTTCGGCAGCGGGCGCCCGATCGATTCATAGGTTTTGCGTCCCATCACAATCGGGCGGCCAGAGGTCGTCTTTTTAAAAAACGCCAAATCCTCCGGCAAATGCCATGGCAAGCTCCCTTGATTGCCAATAATCCGGTCTGGCGTCATAGCGACGATGGCTGTTAGGCAAATACTCATGATGATCTAAATCGCAATGGGAGCCTTAATGGATGGGTGCGGGTCGTAATTTTCTAACCGAATATCGTCGAATGTGAACGAATCGATCGTTTTGACCTCGGGGTTTAACCATAAAGTAGGCAGGGTGCGTGGCTCGCGGCTGAGTTGGAGTTTCGCTTGCTCTAAATGGTTAGAATATAAATGGAGATCGCCGAAGGTGTGAACGAAGTCGCGGGCTTCATAACCACAAACGTGCGCAATCATTGTTGTTAGGAGAGCGTACGATGCGATATTAAATGGAACCCCTAAAAAAAGGTCTGCGCTGCGCTGGTAAAGCTGGCAAGACAGGCCGGGGCGTTTCCCATCGACTGCTTCGTGGACGTAAAATTGAAATAAAAGGTGGCATGGTGGCAGTGCCATTTGGTGAAGCTGCCCAACATTCCATGCGGAAACAATATG
The DNA here is from genome assembly GCA_012032235.1 of Akkermansiaceae bacterium. Taxonomy (GTDB): domain Bacteria; phylum Verrucomicrobiota; class Verrucomicrobiia; order Verrucomicrobiales; family Akkermansiaceae; genus Luteolibacter. Next base: position 19,809 of record JAAURL010000018.1, read on the forward strand.
GCGGCGCGACTGTGGATTTCCTAACAAACCGTCTATCAAGAGATTGATTTGGTCGATATTACGTCCATCGGGAGTTTCCCATGCACGCCATTGCTTACCATAAACCGGGCCTAGCTCGCCTTCTTCATTTTCCCACTCGTCCCAATGGTGACTCCGTTTTCCTTGAGATATCGAGTGTTCGTTTCACCGCGCAAGAACCACAACAGTTCGTGGATGATCGAGCGGAGATGGAGTTTTTTCGTCGTGATACAGGGAAATCCTTGCCGCAAATCGTATCGGACTTGTCGCCCGAAAACAGATCGTGTTCCGGTGCCTGTGCGGTCACCGCGCACCTCACCGTTTTCGAGCACATCCCGCATTAAATCCAAGTAGACTTTCACGGCATCGATCAAGTCATGCTATGAAGCTGTCTGCAAGGATGAAGGATCGTACCATCTAGACAGCTTCTGCAAATTCCATTGGAATGGCTGAAGATGAATCGGAACTGATTAAACCTCTGAGAGCACGGGTAGCCTCGGAACGATTCATTTTGCTGGCCGCGACGGCTTTGACGAGCCTTTCCCATTCGGGGCTATCAGGCGCGGTCTGGATTCCATTCAATCTCAGGAACGTAATGCATGAACCTAATGCGGTGCGCTTATTGCCATCCACGAACAGGTGATTTTTGCTCATATAGAATAAATAAGCAGCACCCATTTCAATCACATCCATCGAGGGAAGCTGGTCAGTGAAGGTCGAGTGCAAGGCTTCCATGGTAGATTCTAGCAAGCTCATCTCTCGAACAAAATCTAATCCGCCGAAGCGGGCGGTCGCTTCTGCATGGATTTTCAAAACGACATCAATGGTGAGGTGATAGCTGATATCTGGGGTTGTATTCATGCGAGTTGTTTCATGGTTTGGGTGTAGTCTTTCATGGTGGATTTAATGGCCTGCGTAATCATCTCCCTGGTGGGTCCTAGACGAACAGGAGTCAGTTTCAGATTGCCGGTGTCGTCGATATCGACATCCAGTTCATCTCCTGGTTTTAGCTCTGCTAGCTGCATTAAAACAGGATCGAAGTAGATTTCTCTGCGGCGGATCGGACGAAGGGTGAGTGCTCCTCCTTCGTGGATTTCGATATCCATTTCATCACCATCATTCAGCTGCGCGAGTTCCATCAACAGCTTATCGAAGACAATGTTCTTACATGTTTGGGTTTTATGAGACATTAACTGATAGTTACTTGTTTAGAATCGCGTGGTCAAGACATCGATGAATTTTTTTAAAAATTTCCGCAACTTTTCATGAATGCGCTGAATCTACTAATGCCAATGCTTACAGGCCGAGAATTTAAGGTTTGCTTATCATTCTGAGGGCGCACGGGTGCTCAGTCGTGGTTAGCAATCAAGGATCTTTGACTGCTCCCTGAGCTTGGCCGCCGTGGGGAGATAAAATTTTTACCGTTCCAGACGCGCCATCCATTTCCACGAGATCTCCTGTTTTGAGCGTGGTGGTGATGCCGGGCAAGGAGACGATGCAGGGTAGGCGCAGTTCCCGTGAGACAATCGCGGAATGAGAAAGTAAACTCCCGCGTTCGACTAACAAACCGGCGGCAGTCGGGAAAAGAATGACCCAGCCGGGATCGGTTTGGCGGGCGACGAGGATTTCTCCCGGCTCCAATCTGGCTCCCCGCGGATCTAGGACGACGCGGACTTTCCCGGTCACACGGCCGGGGCAAGCGCCGCTCCCTGTGAGTGATGATTCGGTTGTATCGGGAGATTGAGTCGTTTCAAATTTCTGATAGCGGTGAATCGGTCCACGAGTTTCAAAGCGATCGGGTGGAGCCGTGCTGGTCTCGTAGGTTTCAAATTCTGTGCGTCGTTGTTGCGCTAAAATTGAGAGATGTTGCGTCGTGCCAGTGGCTTCCCAAGCAGCGAGGATTTCTCCCAGTTCTAGATAGAATACATCTGGAGAATTTTCTAACAATCCATCTGCGTGGAGACGGTTTCCCAGCTCCCGCAGGATCGCCCGAACTCTACCGAATAAGCGGGTGCGCTCGAAGCGGAGATTCTCCCGGGAGCAAACTCGCTCGCGGGCTTGGCGGAGAACGTAACAGAAGACGAATCGTTTGATAGGGCCCAGAGAAAGTGAGGGATCTTCGCTGATTTTCAAGGGAGCCGCCGCGGTCACTGGACGGCCCGCCAGCGCACCGATGGAAAGTAGTAAGCTGGCGGGATCATCGCGGACGGTGGGGCTTTCCAGCTTGAGTTCCTCTAAGCAGCGATCACCAAAATCAGTGAGGTATTTTTCAAATTCAGCGGCGAGAGAATCATGTTTTTTAAGCGCTGTGATTTTTTTGTTAGGCGAAACGTCTGGATCGCTGAGGAGCGTAACGAGTTGCGGATCATTCCCAGCGAGAGCGGCCATTTTGAGGATTCTCCTTGGTGGCTCGGCGCTGATGATTTCTCCTCCGTCGAGCAAGAGTTCATTTTGCAAAGTGCCGGTAGCATCTCCTAACCATTTTTGGCATAAACTACGGAGCACACCGTAGAAAATCATCGCGAAGAAATCATTTACCAACGGAGCGTCCCATTTTTTCAGCAGCTGGCGTTCCAGATCGCGGTAATGAGCCACGAGTTGTTCGCCGCTCATTTGTGGAATCGGGAGCGGCGGCGCGGCGAGAGCAGAGTCTAACCGAATTTGAAATCGGGAGATTTGTTTCTGAAGCCCAAGCAGCTGACGAATCAAGCCAACACCGGTGCGAGCTAGAGCGAGTGAATCGGCGAGGCGGCTACCTTTCGTTTCCTTGATGATTTCCTGGACAATCTCATCCGGTAGCGGCTCCCGCACGCCCATCATTTGCTCCATGAAGCCGCGGTTCAGCTGGAAACCGGGAAGCAATGCGAGGACGCGATACCAATTACGAAGGTTATAGTAGACGCGACCTCGAACGAGGCCTAACATTTGAGGGAATACCTCATCGGATTTTTCAATGCGGGCCGGCGGCACGGACATCAGCTTGCAAAATTCGCGATAGGCGGATTCATAAATTCGCCGTGCAAATGAAAAGGTGAGCGGGGTGGTGACGCCGCCGTAGCTCTCGGCAATATTGCTATTATCCCAGACGCGGAGTGTGTCAGCGGGATCGGGAATAAGGTTCAGCGTGGTGATCGGGCGGGATTGGAGTAGCCACAGTTTCCCGCTTCGGTCGATGGCCCATTCGATGTCTTGTGGTTTCCCGCACGCGGTTTCACAGCGGCGAGCGAGGAGGACAACGGCGATGATTTCACTTTCCGCGAGTTGGGGATTTTCCGGGCGGAGGAGAAAACAGTTGGCCCGATCAACTCTCCATGTTTGTCCGTCGACTTCACCGGAAACGAGTTTCTCCCCGGTGCCAGGGACCGCAGAAACTACCGCAATGTCGCGCCTTCCGGAGACGGGATCCGCACTGAAAGCCACGCCAGCAAATCGTGGAGCGATCATTCGCTGGACGAGAACGGTCGGTGGCGACGGAGCTGTTAGGCCGCGCTCGGTGCAGTAAGCGAGGATAGCTGGGCTGTTCGCGGAAGCTCGAACGGCGGCGATTTTCCCGGGCACATCATCGGCGGCGACATCGAGATGACTTTCGAATTGCCCCGCGAAGGAATGGCCCGCGCCGTCTTCCATGGTGCCGGATGAGCGCACAGCGAATGGTCCGGGCCGAGCTGGGTGACAGCGTTCTCTAACTGGGTAGCCGTCCATGAGGTGTTTTGGCGGGACGGCGAACCATGCAGGAATCTCGAATCCAAGTTCGCCGAGCCGTGCCAAAGCGGTGCCTTTCCCACCGAGCTGGGAGTGATCAGGCGTGTCTGGATAGTGGAACATGACTTTTGTTGGGATAAGAAAAGAAGATTAACCACAGAGATCACAAAGAACACAGAGAGAGAATTTTGTCTCAAACCCTTTGCGATCTCTGCGTTCTTTGTGGTTAATCGGTAGGAAATATTGATGGATTCAGGATGACTTGAGGTAACCCATGATCTGAGTTTTAAGGAACATGGTTTTCATTAAGGTAGAAAGAAGAATGAACCGCAGAGATCACAAAGAGCACACAGAGAATTTTGTCTCAAACCCTTTGCGATCTCTGCGTTCCTTGTGGTTAATCGTTAGGAAATGTTGATGGATTCAGGATGAACTTTCGAATTTGGAATTTGTAGGAGCCGAAATTGATGAGCAAGCCATGCTCAATTTTGGATGACTTGAGGTAACCCATGATTTGAGCTTCATGCTCTGGAGCTAAGTTTTTAGCCGCCTTAAGTTCGACAATGATGAAACCTTCCACGAGAAGATCGGCGTAGTAATCGCCAATCACAGTTCCATCTTCATCGTGAACCGTAATTGGGTGCTGCTGTAAAACATGAATTCCAATTTTTCTCAGGCGATGAGCTAAAGCATTCTCATAAACTTTTTCCAAGTGTCCATGAGCATGATATGTATGAATGTCGTATGCGGTTTGGCGGATGAGATCACAGAGAGATTGTGTTTTTTTATCCATAGTTCTAATTATTTTTTGTTTTTTGACGAACCACAGAGATCACAAAGAGCACAGAGAAGGGTTTTAATCATAACCTTTGTGATCTTTGCGTTCCTTGTGGTTAATCATTGGTTTTTGTTAGATTTAATTCCGGAGCCATAGCGGCACGAGACCGAGCATAAAGTAAAGCACCAGAGTCCAGAGTGCGGAGATGAGTTCGATTTTTTCCCTGATAAGTTTCCCGATCGATATCGGAAAACTCCGTGAGACGCGATGAGCAAGATGATCAACAAACTGATGATGACTGGCGCGGAGAAGTCGATTGCTCTTGCGGCGACGCTTGCTGAAATACCAGTGGCGATCATTGCGACTAGCCATGCAGCAGCGCCGCCGGATTTTCCCCACAGGCGGCTGTAAGTTTCCACGCCTTCCTCTTCATCGGCAGGTTGGCGCAGCTTCCTGCCTATTTCGATGACGATCCCGTTCAAAAAACTCGCTGTAAGGAACCAGCCGAGGCCGGAGGGCGTCGATGAGCCACGTGATAACCATTCACAAGCTGTGGCAAAAAAATCCACCAGCGGCATGATGCCCATGTGAGTGATGAGATAAATGACCGGGCGTTTTTTTAACCAATCACGGCAGAAAAATTCCACACTCATCAGCGCGAGATAACTCCATGCGATGGCCAGGACGAAAAGCAGGCGAGCCTCCAGCGCGAGCACGAGGCCGACTTGGATCAATGCTGAGATGATGAATAGCCAGCGAAGTTCTTTGAGAGTTACCAAGCCGCGCGGCACAGGACGGTATGGCCGCCAAAGCGCATCTTCCTCAGCGTCTTTGAACTCATCTGCGATGCGGAGCTGCAAAAACATCAGCAAGCAAACGCCAAAAGCCGTGAGGAATGTTTGCCAGCTGGGAACAGGCGCATTTCGCAGCAATGAGGAAAATGAAACCCCGCAGCTGCTGAATGCGGCGATCAGTGGTCCGTGGGCCAGTAACGGGAAACGCTCTTCCTGATAGATCCAC
>JAAURL010000180.1 GCA_012032235.1 Akkermansiaceae bacterium
AAGATATACTTTCCCCTCCGCACGGGAGAAGTGCGGTTCGGATAAGAGGTTAGGCAAAGGAACGCGCCTTGATTGAGAATGCCGCGTCGTGGTGTACCGACAAGGGATACTTTACGGAATTCATCTCCCTCGACATTGGGGATGCCATAGTGGGCGGCTAATTTACCGTTAATAAATGTATAGTCAGCTTCTAACAATTCGGTGGCGGGGAGATCATTTTTGATGATATGTGAAACGAGCATTTCTGATTCGTTTTTCATATCATAAACTAACCGACCGTTAAATTTTGGAAAAGTTGTAATACCGGGAGAGACGCTGACCACATCGCGAAGCTGCAGCCATTGGCCAGTGAAATTTTTGACGAGCGCCTCAGATTTCTCGGAAGCGATCATCCGCAGAACTTCACTAGATAGATTTTTGCGAAGTTCTCCCGCGTTTGCCAATTCTATCAATCGATCATCTGGCATGGTGCTCCAGAGGAAATAAGAAAGCCGTGAGGCGAGTGCGTGCTCTGAGATGAGTTTTTTCCCGTTTGGGTTTGTATCAATGACAGGCTCTTCCCGAAAAAGAAACGCCGGTGATACGAGCATCGCTTCCAGAGCTTGTTGGATCGCCACGTTGACATCCTCCTTGTGATCCTGTGCGTGTTTTAGAAATATCAGATAGCGGTCCATTTCCTCTTCTGAAACGGGTCTGCGAAAGGCTCTCGGGAGAAATTTCCCTAACACCTGCTTCATAAAATCTTCATCAGATTGCCCGGCAGCGCGCTTGCCGTATAAAAGATGATGAGAATTTTGGGGTTTCTCGGATAAGGGCTCAAGCGGTCCTCTAACAGAAATTTCCTTAATGGTGAGGTTACGATCTCGCATCGAAGCATCGGGATGATCTGGCTCCCAAAGATCATTGGTGAAAAACGCGCCGACCTGGATCGTGGCATCTTTCTCACAATGAATATCACGCGAGAAACGCTCAGTTTGCTCTCCTGCACCTTTGACTTCCCAGCTTCCAATGATGTTTCCATCCACGGCGACTTCGCACTTAGGAGGCTCTTTGCCTCGCCAATCGTTAGAAGCTTTTACCGTGATGTGATAGATACCAGGACCAGAGATGTTAAATTTTCCATAAGCTTGACCATTTCTGAAAAGTAAATGATCATCGTTTGTGATGTATCCATCTCCCAGCAGGTCTTTGCCGAGGATTTTTTTGAACGGAATCGGATCTCGTGCGGCTTGCATCGCCAAATCTAACGAGGCGCGGGCCGCTTTTTAAATAGCGATCCATGTGGATGGGAGAAATGGTGAGAACGTCTGCAATGTTATCAAATCCGTAGCCTGTGTCATCTTGGGGCAGGATTTCAGTAGCATTGATTGAGATGCCTAACAAATCCTGAATCGTATTCTGATACTCGGTGCGGTTCAGCCGCCTAAGCATGACGTGGCCTGGATCTGGATGATTAGGATCAACTGCGAAAATCGTATCATCGATCCATGATAAAAGTTTTTTCCGTTCTTCATCGCTGGGAGCATCCTCCTTGGGCGGCGGCATCAGCCGGAAATCGATATGATCGCGGATGTGCTTCCAGGCATCACGATCGGCAATCATCGATGGGATGTCGGGAAATCGATCTAGTGCGAGTTCCCCCTCCCTCATGCCTTCGCCGTGGCAGTCGTAACAGTAGCGATGGAAAATCGGTAAAATCTCTTTTTCGTATTTAGCCTGTAATTCGGGATTTCCCGCTTCCGATGGATTTCCATGGCATAGAACGATCAAGATCCAGCCACAGATCCAGGCTGGGAGCCATTTGATGACAGGAGATTGGAGGCGCATTTCAATCTGAGTCTACGTCAGGATTTCAAACTTTTTTGCTGGAAGTATCGGGAAATACACAGACTGGGCAGGGATGTTTCTGAATTCATTGAAATTTCGCGTTGATTCGTGACCTTATCATCGGGAGAGTCCGCGCGCCATGCTAGACATCCGCGTCATTCGGGAAACCCCCGCCGCCATTCAAGACCGCCTCAAAGCCAGAGGAGGAGATCATTGGAAACTCATCGAAGACGTAATCGCCTGCGACGAGTCCCGCCGTGCGGCGGAGACTTCCAAGCAACAGCTACAGAATGCGCGGAAGACGATTTCCAAGGAGATTGGTGCGCTGAAAAGTAAAGGAGAAGACACATCGGCCATTGAGGCGGAAGTCCGTGGCATCAATGAACAGATTTCTGCATTGGATGTGGAGGCGGAAGCCGCCGCCGTTCGCCAAAGTGAATTGTTGCTCAATATCCCGAATCTCACCCACGAAGCCTGCCCAGTCGGTGCGGATGAAACGGCCAACCCCGTCGTCCGCGAATGGGGCAAGAAGCCGGATTTGGTGGAGCCAAAAGACCACGTCGAGCTCGCCCTGCAACATGGCCTCATCAACTGGGACGATGGCATTCGCACTGCAGGTTCCGGCTTTGTCGTTTATCGCGGAAAGGGAGCGCGCCTTGAACGGGCATTGATCAATTTCCTTCTCGATACGCAGACTGCAAATGGCTACGAGGAAGTGAATGTCCCACATTTGGTGAAGCGCGAGTGCATGGAAGGCACCGGGCAGTTACCGAAATTCGAAGACGACATGTACGGCACAGATGCAGATGAAAATGGCATCAATAGTCTTTTCTTAGCACCCACCGCGGAAGTCCCGGTAACCAATCTTTATCGTGACATGATCCTAGCGGAGTCTGAGCTACCCGTGAAAATGGTCGCTTATACGCCATGCTTCCGCCGCGAAGCTGGCTCTGCTGGGCGAGATAACAAAGGGATTATCAGGATGCATCAGTTTGATAAAGTCGAGCTAGTCCAGATCGTCCATCCAGATCTTGGCTTTGAAGTGTTAGAGCAACTGACTGCTCATGCGGAGTCGATTTTGCAAAAGCTAGGTCTACATTATCGGACGATTGAACTCTGCACGGGAGACATCGGTTTCTCCTCGGCGAAAACTTATGACATCGAAGTCTGGGCCCCCGGCCACGGCAAATATCTGGAAGTTTCGAGCTGCTCATGTTTCGGCGACTACCAAGCACGACGCATGAAGCTGCGCTTTAAAGACGCCGAAGGAAAAAATCGTTTCCCGTTTACCCTCAATGGTTCTGGAACGGCGCTCCCACGGCTTTATGTGGCTCTATTAGAACAATATCAACAGCCGGATGGCTCGATCCGTATCCCGGATGCTTTAGTTCCCTACTTTGGTGCAGCAGAGATTTGAGTTCTTTCTGAATTAGGGAGGCATACGCTCATGAGGAATGGCTTTGTTGATTTGAGGAATCGTTTGCGACACGGAAATCGTATTCATTGCAACCGATAGGGCTAGAGCTGTAATAACGGTCTTCATCTATTATCAGGGAACTGAGGGTGGATCTAATGCTAAATGACCTTAGACATCCTCTTCTGTCGCAGACTCAATTTAAATCTAGAATTAGAGGTTGAAACCACAATGCGATTCAATGGGCATTTTTTCGGAAATACATGAAAGGAACTTCAAATTCCTCAGTAATAGCAGAAAAAACATTCCTATTTACCCGCCTCTGATGAACTCAGCGTTTTATTCTGTTCTTATTGCGAGACAAAAGAAAAGGCGTAATTTCACACATACAGTGCCGAACATAATCGGCATGTGATTAATTCAAATGATAACAGGCACCTCCGGAAACCTATTTCTCTCCAATTATTCTTATTCAAAATCAAAAGAGTTAAAATCTTAATGGTGTCGATTTTTGAGATTTCCAGAGGAACCCTAAAGATGATTAAGTACACTATTGTTATCTTTGCTACACTTGGCCTTGTTTACGGGCAGGAAAAGGATTCGAAAGATGGCAAAAATCTTATAGATTCGACCAACTGGCGTGAATTCGTTAAAGGAGAAATTCCTGTCTATTCTCCAGAAGAGAGCCTCGCGATGTTTAGAGTCCCAAGTGGTTTCAAAGTCGAATTAGTGGCTTCAGAGCCTATGGTGCTTGCCCCTGTTTTTGCTGAATTTGACGGTGAAGGCAGGCTGTGGGTCTGTGAAATGCAGGGGTACATGAGAGACGTCGATGGGAGTGATGAGCATGCAAAACAGAGCCGTGTGATGGTCTTGGAAGACTTGGATGGTGATGGAAAGATGGATAAAGCCACTGCATTCTTGGAATCTTCCGATAACCCGCGCAGTGTCGCTTTCGTGGAAGGTGGTGTATTGGTAGCTGAGACCAATCAGCTTCTGTTCTGCCAAGATACAGATGGTGATTTAAAGGCCGATAAAGTTGAGAAAATTCTGAACTATGCTGAGTCTGCTCACGAGAATATTGAGCATGCCGAGAATGGATTGCATTTTGCGCTCGATAACTGGATATACAATTCAAAATCCAGTTATCGATTCAAATGGAAAGACGCCAAAATAGTTAGGGATCATACACTAAGTCGTGGTCAATGGGGATTTTCTTCGGACGCCTACGGAAGAAAATTTTACAATGACAATTCTAATTGGCTAGCCTCAGACTGGCAAGCCTATGATTTTCAGTGGCCTAAGGGAAAAGAATCGTTTCGTTTGGAAGACAAGACATTTTTCGCTAGTACTACAAACACAAATTATAATCGAAATTATAATCTAGATGACATGGATAAGCTTGGTCGGCAGAAGGTAATTTCTTCTGCCAGTGGCTTAGCTGTAAATCATGGCGAAACTTTCGGGCCAGATTGGGAAGGTGCTGTCTTCGCCTCAGAGTCCGCGGGCTGTACGGTTGCAGCTTTTCAACCAAATCAGAAATTCCCCGAAACTACAGATTACAAGCAAGCCATTTATCCTGATGAAAAGTGGGAGAAAGTAAGCTTCCTAACAACTGCCAATCCGAGATTCCGCCCAGTTAACACTAGCTTTGGTCCTGATGGCTGCCTCTACATCGTTGATATGTGTCGTGGTAACGTTCAGCACAAACGATTCCAAACTCCATACCTTAGAAAACAAATTCTAGAGACAGGGCTAGATAAACACATCAATCGAGGACGTATTTGGCGAGTTGCGCCTATTGGATATAATAGAGTAAAGGCTATGGAGAAACCTGCAAGTCTTATAGAAGGCTTAAAAAGCCAAAATCTCTGGTGGCGCTTGTACAGTCAGAAAAAGATCATCCAAGGAAATAAAATTGAGCTTGCTAATGACCTGAACAAACTGGCCCAACAAATCACTGCATCTCCCTATTCCAGAGTTCACGCAATGTGGGCCCTAAGTGAGCTCGGAGAGCTAGAAAAAGATACCATTAAAGAAGCGTTGAAGGATGAGCACTGGTTTGTTAAGTTGACTGGTATTCGATTAGCTGGTGAAGCGTATGACCAAGGTGCCCAGTTTCCCGAAGAATTAAAGCAAGGGCTCAAAGTTTTATCAAATAGTTCTGAAGGAATTTCCAAAGATTATGCTCAATCCGTCCTAACCAACGGCTATCCCAAACGTGAAATACCTGTGCCAAAATTAAAAGCTCCTAGTCACATTGAACAAAATCAAGTATACCAAAAGCTTTGGTCTGAAGGGCATAAACACTACATGAATATTTGCTCAGGCTGTCACCAAGAAAATGGAAATGGCCTAGCAGGTTTAGCTCCGACATTAGATCACAGCGACTGGGTCACTGGTAGCAAGGAAAAACTAATCGCCTCCGTGGTCCATGGAGTGAGTGGCCCCATCCATATAAATGAAAAGCTCGCTACAGGATTACCACCCATCATGCCTCCTCATGGTCACCTCAGCGATCAGCAACTTTCTGAAATTTTAACTTATGTTAGGAATGGATGGACCAACACGGGTAGCGTTATCAGTGCAAATGATATAAAAGATTATCGCGAACGGAATAAAGAACGTCTTTTGCCTTGGACTGAGTCAGAATTAAAAGCAGCTGGCTTTTAGTAAAAGGGGCAGTTGTATTCATCGTGCCTCGCGAAGGAGTGTTTAACCTTCACCTGCCCTCGTAGCAGGCGAGAGCTCCCTTCGTGAAGCCTTTCATGCCAATTGACCTTGTCTACAAAACCATCGCGACATCAAGTCATGGC